>JAADEW010000066.1 GCA_013153205.1 Deferribacteres bacterium
TGGGGGCGGCTTTTTACTTTTGTTGGGGCTTGACGGAATCGGGAGTGCTTCCTATATTTTTATCCTGCCTCGTGAGGGGGCGAAATGGTCTCGACGGGGATGGACGGGAGGCAGGGTAGCACGCCGGGTGCCGCCGACCCGTTACCACAGGCGGGAAACGACAAGTGCCGACTCTGAACTTGCTCTGGCTGCTTAATTAGCGGCCACGGGTTATGTGACCTCGCCTGCCGGGTTGCATAACCCGCCGGGTCAGGCAGGCTGCCCCGAGCCCTTTGCCCCGAAGGGTTCGGGAAAGAATTACGGGGCTGGCAGGAGCGATGAGCCTGCCCGTGGGCTCGGCTCCTGCGAGACGGGAAACACGGGCTGAGCGTGGAGAAGCCCTGCTAGCCTGCATCTCCGGACGCGGGTTCGATTCCCGCCGCCTCCACCAATTTTTGTTTTCGTCTGCTCGGAGAGGATTCCCGTGGAAAGAAAAGAGAGGATAGAGGACTTTTTTCGCTCTTTAAAGAACAGTAAGTCCATCTCTCAGGAGGAGTTTGAAGGGCTCAGGTATTACAGGCTCAAGGACGATACCAGAGCATTCTTGAGAGGGACCGTTTACGCTGAAGGCGAGCTTATACTGGGATATCCGCGAATAGGAAGAATACTCTCCCTTTCCTCCGGTATAAAGGCTCATGTGAAGGAGCCCTTCTGGGTGGAGGAGAAGGCGGACGGATACAATGTCAGGGTGGCAAAGGTAAAAGGTAAGATAGTGGCGTTTACCAGAGGTGGGTATGTCTGTCCCTTCACCACGGATAGACTCCCCGATTTGGGTGATTTTGAAGCCTTTTTCAACGATTACCCCCACATGGTTATTGCAGGGGAGGTAGTGGGGAAAAACACTCCCTATTCTGAGCTTTTTCCCGCTTATGTGGACGAGGAGATTGCCTTTTTCGCCTTTGACCTTTTCTCCAAGGACGACTGGCGGTTTGTCTCTCCTCCGGAAAGATACCTCATTCTCTCTCCTTACAGCATAAGGCAGGTACAGCACTGGGGACCCTTTAAATATGGGGACTTGGAGCAAATCAAAGAGATTCTCCGCTCTTTAGACGAGCGTGTGTATGAAGGTGTGGTGATAAAGGGCGCAGGCGGGAAAAGGGTGAAGTATGTTCTTCCCCACATAAACATAAGGGACATAGCCTTTTCTTCTCACCTTATAGCCGAGCTTCCCCCTGAGTTTTTCACGCAGAGGATAATAAGGCTTGTTCTTTCTTCAAGAGAACTGAGAATACCCCTTGATGATGAGGATTTTTCTGAACTCGGCAGGGCTTTCGTGGAGGGCTTTTCTGAAGCCGTTGAAGACTTCGTCCGGGAGAGGAAGGTAAGATGGGTCTTTAAGCTCAGGTTCAGAACCCGAGAGAGGATAGAGCTTTTCGTAAAACAGGTGAACAGGGTCAGCAAAACCGTGAAGGTGAAGCTTCTTTCGGTGGAGGCGGATGGGGAATACTGGAAGGCGGAGTTTGAGAAGGTGTTTATGAAGTCAACCGGTTACCTTGCCAGCATACTGGGTGGCTCCATCATCTATGATTGAGCTTCCCCTTGGTGATTGAAAGAAGAGAAAAGAAGGCTTTAGGGTTTAAGAGCCTTATACCCAGCTTTTCAGCCCATCTCTGAACCCCTGCGTCCATGGTGATTATGGTGGCGTCAAGCTCCATAGCAAGAAGCACTATCTCAAGGTCCTCTTTAGAGTCTATTATTCCCTCTCTTAAGGCGTGCCTGTATTTTTCCCTCAATCTGGCAATGGTTTCCGCTTCCCTTCTGGATTCTGCGCTTTCCCTCACGGCCTTTTCTGCCACCCTCAAGCCCTTGTTTATGCGCTCCCTTATCTCGTCTATGAGCTCGTATAGAAAGGCGCCCGTTACCTTGATGTCGTATTTTCGGGGCGGACGCAGTTTGATGAGAAGCTCTGTATCAGGCGGAAGCTCTTCACCTACAAAGTGCATGAGTTCGTTATAGACGGAAGGAGGCATGAAAAACTCCGCCATTTCCAGATTTCTTGCGTATTCAAGAAACTTCAGGAAGGCTTCCCTTGGAGAGTCTCCCAGAATGGAGTAAGTTTCCGGATTGGTGAAAATGCTCGTGTCAACTACGAATTTTTCTCTCTCTTTGAAGTTCTGCATATCTATCTTTTTAGTCCGGAACGGGATTTCCTGCAAGCCATTGATACGCGTTTATGAAAAACCGCCTGTTGTCGTATTGGTCAACGGGGAAATAGGGAATTAAGGGACCCGTGGGAAGATATATCCCTCTTCCACTGCCGTATTGAAAGGCGAAAGCCGCTACTTTTCCGTCTTCCATCTGGAACAGGGGGATTTTGCCCATGAGATTCTTTATGTCCGGAATGCGGTATATAAACAGCTTTATCCTGCTTACTCCTTTCAGAAGAGGATGGTTGCCCACGGCTTTGAGTATGACGGGCTCCCATCTGTTGAGACTTGCGTATTCTATGTCGTTTTCAAAAAAGACAGAGGCGCTGTCCCCTTCGTCGTCGGCTCCTGCATAGACAATAATGCCTCCTCCCTTTTCAACCCACGATTTTATCAGGTTCTGCAGGTCTGTGGTGAGGTAGGCAATTCCCACCCTCAGGTCTATGACCTGATACTTTCTGGGGGATGTTGTCAGAAACTGCCAGAGCTCTGCCACCTGTTCCCGATAAACGGTGAAAACCTTTACCTTGGGCAGTCTCTTCTCCCCTTGAGGGGTGAGGGATGTGAGGCACAGAAAAAGCAGGATTAAAGCGGTTTTGAAAGCTTTCCCTTTCATCTTTTAATGCTTGAAGTGCCGCATTCTCGTGAAGACCATGGCCATACCGAGCCTGTCTGCCGTCTCTATCACCTCTTTGTCCCTTATGGAGCCGCCGGGTTGAATAACCGCTTTTATACCGGCTTTGTGGGCTTCTTCTATCCCGTCCGGGAAGGGGAAGAAGGCGTCCGATGCCATAACTGCACCTTCGAGTCCGTGTCCAAAGCTTTTCGCCTTCATCACGGCGATTTTCACGGAGTCCACCCTGCTTGTTTGGCCTGCTCCGACCCCTACGATTTTGTCTTTTAAGGCCAAAACTATGGCGTTGGACTTCACATGTTTTACCACCTTGAACCCGAAGAGAAGGGCTTCCCATTCATCCGGGGTGGGCTCCCTTTTGGTCACCACATCAAGATTTTCATAGAGCTTATCGTCTGCTGTCTGAAGCAGAAAGCCGCCGGTCACCTGCTTCATGTTTATGTCCTCAAGGTGTCCCCAATCCGGCATCTCTATAGCCCTCAGGTTCTCCTTGGCGGAAAGTATTTCAAGGGCTTTCCTGCTGTAGGCAGGGGCTATTATCACCTCAAAGAAGTGCTTGACGAGGCTTTCTGCCGTCTCCGGGTCAACGATTCTGTTGAAGGCTACTATCCCTCCGTAAGCGGATACGGGGTCGCAGGAGAAAGCTTTCTCAAAGGCTTCCGTTATGTTTTTGCCCTGTGCCGCTCCGCACGGATTGGTGTGTTTTATAATGGCACATGCCGGGTCTTCAAACTCAAGAATGAGCTGATACGCCGCATCGGCATCATAAATGTTGTTGAAGGACAGGGGTTTCCCCTGATGCTGGACGATGTTTGAAAATCCTCTGGGTGTGTGGGAGTAAAGAAAGCCTTTCTGATGAGGGTTTTCTCCGTATCTTAAGGTTGCCTTTTTCTTAAGAGGAATGAGCATGTAGTCTCCAAATCTCTCTTTCTCAAGCCAGTTGTATATGTGGGCGTCGTAAGTGGAGGTGAGCATGAAAGCCTTTCTGGCTAAGTCTTTCCTTTCCTCAAGGGTAAGCTCTCCCTTTTCTTTCAGCCTTTCAAGCACCCAC
This sequence comes from Deferribacteres bacterium, assembly GCA_013153205.1. Lineage (GTDB taxonomy): Bacteria > Thermosulfidibacterota > Thermosulfidibacteria > Thermosulfidibacterales > Thermosulfidibacteraceae > JAADEW01. The sequence goes on from JAADEW010000066.1 coordinate 3,872, forward strand.
GAGTAGTCTTCCGCGTGGGTCACGATAATCACATTTTCGTAATTTTTGGCGGCTGCTCTCACCATTGTGGGACCGCCGATGTCTATCATTTCAACGGACGGATTTTCGGTAAAGGGGTAGAGGTTCACCACCACAATGTCTATGGGCTCAATCCCAAGCTCTTTAAGGGTCTTCATGTGCTCGGGGTTTTTCCTGTCTGCCAGAATACCGGCGTGTATCTTGGGGTGGAGGGTCTTGACCCTTCCGTTGAGAATCTCCGGAAACCCTGTGTATTCTGAGACATCAACAACCTTGATGCCCGCATCCCTTAACACCTTTGCCGTGTTCCCTGTGGAGAGTATCCTGTATCCCAGCTCGGAAAGTCCCCTGGCAAATTCGGTTATACCTTCTTTATAATAGACGCTTATCAAAGCCCACATACCTTTCCTCCTCAAAAGAATGGAAGGTTTTCTCTCAGAAAGCTGACTCTTTCCTTTATCTGCTTTTTTATCGTGTCCTTTCTTCCGCTCCAGTTTGGTATGTCTCTGATGCCCGGTCCTTCGTATCCTTCCATAATGGCTATTCTCAAGAACCACGGGGGAAGGACATCCTCTATCTCTTTACCCGTGAGCTTTGCCCAGAAAAGGGTCCATATGCGAGCCACATTTATCATGTCATATCCCCCTCCTCCTGTGATAACCACCGAAGGCGGAAGGAGAGGCTTTATAAGCTCTGCAATCTTTTCGTATATGCCCGTGGTGAGATAGAGGGCGGTTAGGGGGTCGTCCTTGTGGCCGTCAACCCCTGCCTGTATAAAAAGCATCTCCGGTTCGTAGGCTTTAATCACAGGAATTATGAGCTTTTCAAAAATGTAGAGTATGTCCTCGTCCTCGGAGTATCTTGGAAGGGGTATGTTGATGTTGTAGCCGTAGCCTTTTTCTTCTCCCAGCTCGCTGACTTTTCCCGTCTGGGGAAATGCGTCTTCCTGATGAAGGGATATAACCATGACATCGGAAGAGGAATAGAAGCTTTCCTGTATCACATCGCAGTGATGGGCGTCAAAGTCAAGGTAAACTATCCTTTTTTTCCCTGACTTTATTGCCTCTTTCAGGGCTATAACTATGTCGTTTATGTAGCAGAATCCTGATGCCTTATCCCTTTTTGCGTGGTGCATTCCGCCGCCCGGATTGAAGAACATTCCTCCGCTGACTGCCAGTTTTGTGGCTTTGAGGGTTCCTCCTGCCACAAGACAGCAGAAGTCAAACAGACCGGGTATCACGGGATTATCCTGATTGCCGAGTCCCATGGAGGGCTCAACCCGTTCTTCCTCAAGGGCTTTTAAATACTCCGGGGTGTGGAAGATGAGCAGTTCCTCGCGGGTGGCTTTTTCCGGTTCAACCACATTGTAGGTTACTCCGAAGTCTTTCATCAGGTCAAAGGCAAGTTTGATGCGGAATGTTCTTACGGGATGTTCTCTGCCGTAATCAAATTCCCAGTATTTTTTGGAGACCACTATCCCTTTTTCCATGTTTTCCCATATAACCGGTTGACTATGAAAAATTCAAGGAGTATTAGGCAGAAAAATCCTATTTTATTAAGGGGGAAACCATGGGGGAATATGTTGTAGCCGTAGCCGGCGCCACCGGCGCTGTTGGCAGGGAGATGTTAAGAATCCTTGAGGAGAGGGATTTCCCCGTCAAGGAGCTCAAGCTTTTTGCTTCTGAGCGTTCTGAAGGAATGGAGCTTGAGTTTAAAGGGGAAAGGATAAAGGTTCAGGTACTGAAGAAGGGCGTGTTTAAGGGATGTGACATAGCCCTTTTCTCCTGCGGTGGGTCAAGGTCTCTTGAGTTCGCCCCTGATGCGGCTAAAGACGGGTGTGTGGTTATAGACAACTCCAGCGCATGGAGAATGGACCCTGAAGTGCCTCTCGTGGTGCCGGAGGTAAATCCTCACGCCATTGCCCAGTATAAAAACAAGGGGATAATTGCCAATCCCAACTGCTCCACCATCCAGATGGTGGTGCCTTTGAAGCCTTTGCACGATTACGGTAAGATAAAGCACATATTTGTGGCTACATACCAATCCACGTCTGGTGCAGGAAAGAAAGCCATGGACGAACTGCTTGAGCAGACAAGGGCAATCCTCAACTTCCAGCCGGTTGAGTGTAAGGTCTTCCCTCACCAGATAGCCTTCAACTGCCTGCCGCACATTGATGTTTTCCTTGATAATGATTATACCAAAGAAGAGATGAAGATGGTGAACGAAACCCAGAAGATTATGGAGGACCCCGATATACGGGTGAGCCCCACCTGTGTGAGGGTTCCTGTCTTTATCAGCCACTCTGAAGCGGTTACCATAGAGACCGAGAAGAAGATAACGGCGGAGAAGGCAAGGGAGCTGCTTGATAACTTCCCCGGGGTCAAGGTGGTGGACGACCCGTCCCAGAACCTTTATCCCCTTGCAATAAATGCCGCTGGCAAGGACGAGTGCTTCGTTGGCAGAATAAGGGAGGATGTTGGTATTGAGAACGGCCTTTCCATGTGGATTGTGGCTGATAACCTGAGAAAGGGAGCTGCTCTTAACGCAGTTCAGATAGCGGAAATTCTTGCGGAAAAATATCTTTAGGAGGAGTTTATGCTTGACGGTTTACCGGAGATAGCCCTTACCTTTGACGATGTGTTGCTTCTGCCGAACAGGTCTTCTGTTCTGCCCAAGGATGTGGATGTGTCCACCTGGCTCACGAGGAACATAAAGATTAACATACCACTGGTCTCTGCCGCTATGGATACTGTGACCGAGGCAGAGCTTGCCATAGCCCTTGCGCGTCAGGGAGGTATCGGCATTATCCACAAGAACATGTCCATTGAAGAGCAGGCCAGGGAGGTGGATAAGGTCAAGAGGTCTGAATCGGGTATGATAGTCCACCCCATAACCATGCGTCCCTGGCAGAAGATAGGAGAGGCTCTGGAAGTGATGGCGAGATACAGGATATCCGGCGTTCCTGTGACCCTTGAGGACGGAACTCTCGTGGGCATCCTTACCAACAGGGACCTGCGTTTTGAGACGGATATGGACCGAAGAATTGACGAGCTTATGACCAAGGACAACCTTATCACCGTTAAGGAAGGCATTACTCTTGAGGAGGCGAAAAAGCTTCTGCACAAATACAGAATAGAAAAGCTTCTGGTGGTGGATGAAGACTATAAGCTCAAAGGGCTTATTACCATAAAGGACATTGAAAAGATAAGAAAATACCCCAATGCCTGTAAGGACGAGATAGGAAGGCTACGGGTGGGAGCGGCGGTAGGGATTGCTCCTGACACCCTTGAGAGGGTTGCCGAGCTCGTCAACGCCGGGGTTGATGTTATCTGCGTTGATACGGCACACGGACATTCCGAGCTCGTTCTTGGGATGGTGAAGCGGATAAAGGAGAAGTTTCCCGAAAAGGATGTGATTGCCGGAAATGTTGCCACTCCTGACGGTGCAGAAGACCTGATAAAGGCGGGGGCCGATGCGGTAAAGGTTGGGGTTGGTCCCGGTTCCATATGCACCACGAGGGTGGTTGCAGGTGTGGGAGTGCCACAGCTTACCGCTATAATGTGGTGTTCAAAGGTGGCTAAAAGATACGGTGTTCCTCTTATAGCTGACGGCGGCATAAAGTATTCAGGGGACATTACCAAGGCCATTGCGGCAGGGGCTGATTCTGTGATGATAGGAAACCTCTTTGCCGGAACCAAGGAGAGCCCCGGTGAGGTGGTTCTGTATCAGGGAAGAAGCTACAAGGTTTACAGGGGTATGGGTTCAATTGATGCCATGAAAAAAGGCTCCAAAGACCGGTATTTCAGAGACGAGTTTGAGCTCGATACAAAGAAACTCGTTCCCGAGGGAATAGAGGGAAGGGTGCCTTACAGGGGTCCCCTTGCAGATATGGTGTTTCAGCTCGTTGGCGGGTTGAGAGCAGGAATGGGATACTGCGGAGCCGCTACCATTTTTGAACTTCAGAAGAAGGCAAAGTTTGTTAGAATCACCAATGCAGGCTTAAGGGAAAGCCACGTTCACGACGTCATCATAACCAAAGAGGCTCCCAACTACTGGCTTGAATAGGAACAAAGGCGCAAATGTAAAGGCAGAGATGGGAAAGCCCTTGAGGGCTTTCCCTTTTTCTATTTCTTCCTTGCCATAACCTTGTAGGGCAGGCCCCATATCTTACAGAAGCCTTCTCCCGCCTTGTGTTCAAAGGCATCTTTGGCGTCGTAAGTGGCGAGCTCGTAGTCGTATATGGAGTAGGGGGATTTTCTTCCCACGGGAGTGACGGTTCCTTTGTAAAGTTTTACCCTTACATCGCCTGTAAGCCTTTCGTTTAAAGTGTCCATGAAGGCATCCAGAGCTTCCCTTGTGGGGGAGAACCAGAGTCCGTAATAGACAAGCTCGGCATACTTTATGGAGAGGTGTTCTTTAAGCCTGAAAGACTCCCTGTCAAGACAGAGGTGCTCCAGCTCTTTATGGGCGGTGTAGAGTATCATGGCACCCGGTGCTTCATAGACTTCCCTTGACTTAATGCCTACGAGCCTGTCCTCCACCATGTCAACCCTTCCCACACCGTGTCTTGCCCCTATCTCGTTCAGGGTGTTGACGAGGGATACCGGGTCGTAGCTTTTGCCGTCTATTGCAACGGGGATACCTTTTTCAAAGGATATGGTGAGGTATTCGGGCTTATCCGGTGCTTTTTCCGGGGAGGTGGTGATTAAGAAGGCGTCTTCTGGAGGTTCCGCCCACGGGTCTTCCAGAACGCCGCACTCAATGGAGATGCTCCAGATGTTTCTATCTATGGAGTAGGGCTTTTCCTTGGTTACCTCCACGGGAATTCCGTGTTTCTGGGCATATTCCAGCTCTTCCTCTCTGGACTTGAACTCCCAGTCTCTAACCGGAGCCAGTATTTTAAGGTCAGGGTCAAGGGCCATGACCCCCACTTCAAACCTCACCTGGTCGTTTCCCTTGCCGGTGGCTCCGTGGACCACTGCATCTGCTCCCTCTTTCTGGGCTATCTCCACCAGATATTTGGCAATGATAGGCCTGTTGAGGGCTGTTCCAAGGGGATATTTCCCTTCGTAAAGTGCCTGTGCCTTCAATGCCTTGAAGCAGTAGTCAGTTAAGAACTCCTCCTTGAGGTCAAGGATGTAAACCTTGCTTGCCCCCGTCTTGTAAGCCTTTTCCTCTACCTCTTTTAAGTCTTCCTGCTGTCCCACGTCAGCGGAAAAGGCTATAACCTCACAGCCGTATTTCTCTATGAGCCACTTGAGTATTACTGATGTGTCAAGCCCTCCTGAATAAGCCAAAACCACCTTTTTAATGCTGTCCATAACGCTCCTCCCTTTTTAAGGGTTTATACCCAGTAAAAACAGTATTATGGCCTTCTGCATGTGAAGCCTGTTTTCGGCTTCGTCCCACACTATTGAGCGGGGACCGTCAATAACGCTGTCGGTTACCTCTTCTCCCCTGTGAGCGGGGAGGCAGTGCATGAAGTATGCCGCGGATGAAATGTTCATGAGTTCATCGTTCACCTGAAAGTCCCTGAAGGCTTTTAGCCTTTCCTTCTTTTCGTCTTCCTGTCCCATACTGCACCACACATCGGTGTAAATCACATGGGCATCCTTCACGTCCTCTCCGGGGTTGTGGGATACCTTCACCTTTGCCCCTGCCTTCAGGGCGTCTTCAAGGATTTCGGCATCGGGTTCGTATCCCTTGGGACAGCTTATAATGAGTTCAAAATCGAGCTTTGCGGCGAGGTTTATCCACGAGTTGGCTATGTTGTTCCCGTCTCCCACGAAAACGAGCTTGAAGTTTTCGTATCTTCCCAGTTTCTCGTAGATGGTGTATATGTCCGCAAGTATCTGGCATGGGTGAAGCAGGTCGGACAGTCCGTTTATAACCGGAATTTCTGCTGATTGAGCGAATCTTTCAAGGGTTTCGTGGGAATAGACCCTGAGCACGGCAACATCAATGTAGCGCGATAAAACCTTCGCCGTGTCTTCTATGGTTTCTCCGCGGCCAAGCTGAAGCTCTCTGGGACTCATGAAGATGGCGTCCCCTCCCATCTGATACATGCCCGTCTCAAAGGAGACCCTCGTTCTGGTTGACGGCTTTTCAAAGAGAAGTCCCAGAACCCTGCCCTCAAGAGGGGTGTATTTGAGACCTTCCTTCCTTCTTCTTTTTAGAATCCGGGTGTCGTGGATGAGCTTTTCTATCTCTTCCTTACTGAGCTCTTTTATTGACAAAAGGTCCCTTTTCATCTTTAACTCCCCTTAAATCTCTTAACAGACAAGGTATTATACGAGGATGGTTAGAAAAGCAACATTAAAGGACGCTGAAGCTATATTCACTTTGATATCTTTTTATTCAAAGGAGGGACTGCTTCTGCCCCTTACATTGTCGGAAATATACGAAAATATACGGGATTTCTGCGTGGTGGATATTGATGGAGATGTTAAGGGATGCGGGGCTTTGAAGATTTTTTCATCGGAGCTTGCGGAGATAAGGTCTGTTGCTGTATCACATGAATTGAAGGGCAGGGGATGGGGCAGGCGGATTGTGGAGTTCTGTCTTTGTGAGGCAAAGGATATGGGGATATCCAAGGTGTTTGTGCTTACCACTTCCGTTGATTTCTTTGCAAAGTGCGGCTTTTCAGAGGTGGACAAGAGGATTCTGCCCCACAAGGTGTGGAAGGACTGCATAAAATGCCCCCGATTCCCCGATTGCGATGAGGTTGCTATGATAAAAGATTTGGAGGAAAGTGATGGACTACCATGTTAAGGACTTGAACCTTGCCGATAAGGGAAAGAACAGGATTGAATGGGCGGCTATTGAGATGCCGGTTTTAAAGCTTATCGGCGATAGATTTGAGAGGGAGAAGGCTCTGGAAGGGGTAAGAATAGCCGCATGCCTTCATGTGACCACGGAGACGGCAAATCTTATGCTTGCCTTGAAAAGGGGAGGAGCCGAGGTTTGTCTTTGCGCTTCCAATCCCCTTTCAACGCAGGACGATGTGGCCGCCGCTCTTGTTAAGCACTACGGGATTCCCGTTTTTGCCGTTAGGGGAGAGGACAGGGATACCTATTACGAGCACATATGGGAGTGTATCTCTCGCTTTCCCCACATAGTCATGGACGATGGGGCTGACCTGACATCTACCCTTCACATGATAGCCTTCAGGGATTTTGAGAGGATGCCTGAACAGGTGAAAAGGGGTCTGGAAGGGATTGACGCGGATGCTCTGCTTTCCAATGTGGTGGGGGGAACGGAGGAGACCACCACAGGAGTTATAAGGTTGAGGAGTCTGGAAAAAGAGGGAAAGCTGAAGTATCCCGTGATAGCCGTCAACGATGCTTACACGAAACACCTTTTTGACAACAGATACGGCACGGGCCAGTCCACCATAGACGGCATACTGAGGGCGACCAACAGACTTATAGCCGGTTCTTTCTTCGTGGTCTGCGGATACGGATGGTGCGGAAGAGGCGTGGCTATGAGAGCGGCTGGTATGGGAGCCAAGGTAATAGTATGTGAGGTGGACCCTGTTCGTGCCCTTGAGGCGGTTATGGACGGGTATCTCGTTATGCCTTTGATAGAGGCGGCCAGGATAGGGGATTTCTTCGTGACGGTAACGGGGGATATATCCGTTTTGAGGAAGGAGCACTTTGAGGTTATGAAAGACGGTGCGATACTCGCTAACTCGGGCCATTTTGACGTTGAGATTGACTTGAAGGCTTTGAGAGCCATGGCAAAGTCGGTGAAGAGGGTTCGCGAATATGTTGACGAATACACTCTGGAGGATGGAAGGCGGATATTCCTTCTCGGTGAAGGGAGGCTTGTGAACCTCGTTGCGGCGGAGGGGCATCCTGCCGCTGTGATGGATATGAGCTTTGCCAATCAGGCGCTGTCGGCGGAGTTTCTGTGGACTAACAGGGGAGGGCTTGAACCCAGGGTTTACAGTGTTCCAGAGGAGCTCGACAGGGAGGTTGCGTCCCTGAAGCTGAAGAGCATGGGGGTTGAGATTGACACCCTTACCGAGGAGCAGATTAAATACCTTTCTTCCTGGGAGATAGGCACGTAAATGAAGATAGCGGTCATTGGTGCTGGTTCCTGGGGAACTACTATTGCCCATCTTCTTGCCTTAAAAGGGTTTGATGTCCTCCTCTGGTGCTACGAGAAGGAGGTTGCAGAGGCTGTAAACACCTTAAGGGAGAATATTCTATACCTCAGGGGATACAGGCTTTCCTCCAAAATTAAAGCCACCCATCTCATGGAGGAGGTGAGGGACGCAGAGCTCTATGTGAACGCCGTTCCCGTTCAGTATATAAGGAATGTATGGAGCAGGCTTAAAGAACACATTGAAGGAAACCCTGTTTATGTGGTTAACCTTTCCAAAGGTATAGAGGTCAGGGAGAGGAAGCTCGTTCACGAGATACTGGGGGATGTTCTGAAGGACGATTTGGTTTACGCCGTATTGTCGGGTCCTTCCTTTGCAAAGGAGGTTATAGAGGGAAAACCCACGGCTGTAACCCTTTCCTCTCTGAATGAGGACTTTGCAGTGAGCATGAGACAGCTGTTCACCACTTCAAACTTCAGGGTATATTCCCATCACGACGTTGTGGGGGTTGAGGTGGCGGGGGCTTTGAAGAATGTTATAGCCATTGCGGCAGGTATATGCGTGGGACTGGGGCTTGGGCACAACTCCATAGCTTCTCTTATAACCAGAGCGCTGGTTGAGATTACGAGGTTCGGTAAGGCTCTGGGAGCCGAGTCCCACACATTTTTCGGGCTTGCAGGTATGGGAGATTTGGTGCTTACATGCACCGGGGACCTGAGCAGAAACAGAAGGGTCGGTGTTGAAATCGGCAGGGGTAAGTCCCTAAATTATGCCTTGAGGAAGCTTAAAGGTGTTGCAGAAGGGGTTGAAACGGTGCGGGCTGTGGTTGAGATGGCCAAGGAGCTTTCTGTGGAGATGCCCATATCTTCTGAGGTGTATCAGGTGCTCTTTTGCGGTAAAAAGCCTGCGGATAGTATCGCGGCATTAATGGGAAGGGAAACGAAATTTGAGTTTTACTGGCTTGAATAAGCCCAATCTTCCCAATACTATAAGTCTGTTCAGGGTGCTTTCCGTTGTCCCCGTGGTCTTTTTTCTGTCCTCTGACTCTTCAGCCCTGCACAGGCTTGCCGGGGTTATCTTTCTTCTTGCGTCTTTGACGGACATTGCAGACGGGATAATAGCGAGGAGCACGGGACAGGTTACCAATCTGGGAAAGCTTATAGACCCCCTTGCGGACAAAATACTTCTTGCCGGTGCGGTTATTCCCCTCGTCTATCTGCGTGAAATCTCTCCCTGGGTTGCCGTTTTGATTTTCGCCAGAGAATTTGCGATAACAGGCTTCAGAGCCGTTGCGGCTTCCAGAGGCAGGATTATAGCTGCCGATTTTATGGGCAAGGTTAAAACTTTGATATACACTGTATCGCTTACGCTGTTGATGTTTGATGTTAAAAGGTGGGGTATATGGCTTCTTTACTTTGGGGTTGGCTTGGCTTTATTATCTGCCTTTAAATACTTTAAAGAAAATATGGACTTGCTTGAATAACTGGAGGTGCTGAAATGTATGAGGTTAAGGGTAAGGTTCTGTTTACTTCGGAATCCGTAACTGAAGGACACCCTGATAAACTTGCCGACCAGATTTCCGACGCCATTCTTGACGCCATAATGGAGAAAGACCCTTACGGGAGGGTTGCGTGCGAAACCCTCGTGACTACCGGGCTGGTGTTTGTAGCCGGTGAAGTATCCACCACCTGCTATGTGGACATTCCCACCATTGCGAGGGAGACGGTAAGGGATGTGGGCTATACCAGAGCAAAATACGGCTTTGATTACGAGACCTGTGCGGTTATCACCTCAATCCACGAACAGTCTCCCGACATAGCCATGGGGGTTGACCCCGGAGGTGCCGGAGACCAGGGGCTGATGTTCGGCTTTGCCGTTAACGAAACGCCTGAGCTTATGCCGCTTCCCATTATGCTTGCCCACAAACTGTGTATGAGGCTTGCAGAGGTGAGGAAGAAGGACATCCTAGAGTATCTCAGGCCCGATGGGAAGTCTCAGGTTACCGTTGAATACGAGGATGGAAGGCCCGTTAGGATTCATTCCATAGTGCTTTCAGCCCAGCACGCACCTGACATAACCCTGAGGCGTTTGAGGGAAGACCTTATAGAGTATGTGATAAAGCCTGTCATTCCTCCTGAATACCTTGATGAAGAGTATGTGAGGTATTACATAAACCCCACCGGAAGGTTCGTTCTCGGCGGGCCCATGGCGGACACGGGACTTACCGGCAGAAAGATTATAGTTGACACTTACGGCGGTGCCGCAAGACACGGAGGAGGCTGTTTCTCCGGAAAAGACCCCACGAAGGTTGACAGGTCTGCCTCTTACATGGCTCGCTATGTTGCCAAAAATATAGTTGCGTCAGGTATAGCGCATGTTTGCGAGTTACAGCTTGCGTATGCTATAGGCGTTCCCGAGCCTGTGGCAGTCTATGTGGATACCAAAAGGACGGGAGTTATCCCCGACGAGAAGATAGCAGAGATTGTGTGGAAGGTCTTTGACCTGACTCCCAAGGGGATGATAGAGACCCTTGATTTAAGAAGGCCCATTTACAAGAAGACGGCGGTTTACGGCCATTTCGGGAGGGAGTTGCCTGAATTTACATGGGAAAGGACCGATAAAGCCGAGGAGATAAAACGGGAAGCCGAGCTTATCGGAGGATAGCAATGGATGTTGCGGTAATCGCCGGAAGCAAAAGTGATAAAAAGTTCGTTGAGGGGCTTTTAAAGATACTGGACGATTTTGGAGTAGATTACGACTTTAAGATACTTTCCGCTCACAGAACCCCTTGTGAGCTTGTTGAATACTTGAGGGAAGCGGAGTCAAAAGGGGTTAAGGTCTTTATAGCCCTCGCCGGTTATGCGGCTCATCTTCCGGGAGTGATAGCCGCTCATACCGTTCTTCCGGTTATAGGCGTTCCCCTTGCCACCTCCGTTTTGGCAGGGGTGGATTCGCTTCTTGCTATGGTGCAGATGCCCTCAGGGGTGCCTGTGGCAACCGTTGGGGTTAACGGTTCCAAAAACGCTGCCTTTTTAGCTCTTTCCATTCTTGCACTTGGAGACGAAAGCGTAAAAGCAAAGCTTCTGGATTACAGAAAAAAGATGGCAGAGGAGGTTCTTGAAAGTAATAACCCTTGACGACGAAAGGCTTGTGGACAGAGTGGTTTCAGTTCTTGAAAGGGGAGGTGTGGTCGTTTTTCCTACGGAGACGGTTTACGGCCTTATAGCGGATGCTGAAAACTTTTTTGCTGTTGAGAGGGTTGCGGAAATAAAAGGAAGGGGCAATAAACCCATCTCAGTCCTTGTTTCCTCTTTTGACATGGCTTTGAGGTATGTAGCATCTGACGAGCGTCTGAAAAGGCTTTGGGAGAGATTTGCTCCGGGACCGATAACTTTTGTGGTAAGGGCCTCTTCCAATTACCGCATGCCTTATGTGGTTTCGGCTCAGGGCAGGGTGGGGGTGAGGGCACCTGCCTTTGACAGACTGCTTGAGGTTATATCTGCTTTCGGCAGGGGAGTTACGGGAACGAGCGCCAATTTCTCCGGGATGCCTGCTCCTTCTTGCAGAGACGAAATAGACCCGGCTCTTGTGAAAGAGGTTGACCTTTTGGTTGTTTCTAACGAGCCTTTGATGGGGAAGCCATCAACGGTTGTTGAGCTGAATGACGGCATAAAGGTTTTGAGGGAAGGTCCCATCACTTTGGAGGAGATGGAGAGTGTCTTACGAGGATAAAACCCGGGAATCTGCCAGGCTTTTTGAGAGGGCTTCTCAAGTAATTCCGGGCGGTATATGCCACAACTTGAGGTATTTTCCTCCTTATCCCTTTTACGTTGAGAGGGCTCAGGGTCCCTATGTATGGGATATAGACGGCAACAGATATGTGGACTTCTGGATGGGGCACTATACCCACATACTGGGGCACAACCATCCGCTGGTGAGAGAAGCGGTTGTCTCTTTTATAAAAGAGAAGGGCTTTCACTTTGGTCTTCCCAACAGAGAGGAGGTTGAGCTTGCCGAGCTTGTCACCGCTTTAGTTCCGTGCGCTGAGATGGTGAGATTCTGTTCGTCGGGAACGGAAGCCACCATGTATGCCGTGAGGCTTGCCAGGGCTTTTACCGGAAAGAAAGTAGTGGTTAAGGTGAAAGGAGGATGGCATGGGGCTTCAACGGACCTTTCTGTGGGTATTTCTCATCCATTTGATGTTCCTGAAAGCGAGGGGCTTCTCCCTCAGGTGCAGGAGTATGTCCGGACCATAAGCTTCAACCACTGGGAAGAGACGGAGAGGGTCCTTGACGAGGTGGCTGAGGACCTCGCATGCGTTATAATAGAGCCGGTCCTGGGAGTGGGTGGATTTATACCCGCTGACCCTGACTATCTGGTCAGGTTGAAGGAAAAGCTTGAGTCTCTTGGTGCTCTTTTGATATTTGACGAGATTATCACGGGCTTCAGGGTCTCTACCGGTGGTTATCAAAAGATATGCGGCGTAACCCCACATCTTGCTACACTGGGGAAGGTTCTCGGTGGAGGATTTCCCATAGGAGCGGTAGCCGGTCTGAGAGATATACTGGAACTCGGAAGCTGGAGAAAAGCCAAACCTTCCCGGGTCCTCATGGGAGGCGGCACCTTTTCGTGCAATCCTGTGAGTATGGTGGCTGGAGCCGTTGTTATTAAGTATCTTGTTGAAAATGAAGACCGGGTTTACGGCTACTTCAACGACTTAAGCCTCTATCTGCGGAAAAAGATTGAGTCTGAAGATTTCGGTGTTGCTGTAAGAGTAACCGGTATAGGCTCTCTGTTTATGATTCACTTCTTGAAAGACGGTGCCTCCAGAGAGATTAGATGTGCTGAGGATGTTATTGAAAAGACCTATTGGGATATAAGGGATACCACTTTCAGGAGATTCATGGCTTCCTGCGGAGCGTATCTCGTTCATGCGGGGGGAGCCTTTAGCCTTTCTCACGGCGAGGAACATATAAATTTTCTCGTGGAGGGGATAAAGCGTTTCTGTGAGGAGCACTTTGAATGAAGGTACTGGTTACCGGGGCATCCGGTTTTCTGGGTTCTCACCTGTGCGAGTATTTTCAGAATTGCGGTTTTGATGTTGTAGGAGTATCCAGAAAGAGGGGATTTCTGAAGGACATTTCCGGGGTTAAGTGGCTGAAGTGCGACCTGCTTGAGCCGGAAAGCTTAAAATCTCTTTCTCTTTTTGATTTTGATGTGGTTGTTCACAATGCGGGTTTGGTCTCCGCCGCTCATCCGGATTATTTCTGGGAGGTGAACGTCAGAGTCACACTTAACCTTGTCCATATGCTGGAATCTTCTGACTTTAAGGGCAGGCTCTTTCACATAAGCTCTCTTGCCGCATCAGGTCCCGGAGTTAAGAGGGAAGAAGACGAATGCCGTCCCATAACCAGCTATGGAAAGAGCAAGCTCGTGGGAGAAGAGGTGGTGAAAAGCTCTTCTCTTGACTGGGTTGTCGTCCGTCCTCCCGTGATTTTTGGAGAAAGAGACCGGGGGCTTTATGTTCTCTATTCCCTGTTCAAAAAAGGAATATATCCCAGATGGTCTGTTGAAAGGTGTGTTAGCGTCGTCTATGCCAGAAATGTTGCCGCTTTTATAAGGTTTCTTCTGGACGAAGATTTATCCCGGGAGGTCTTTTTTCTCAAGGACAAAGACCTCACATGGAGCGAAATGGCGCATCTTTTTAAGAAGGTGTATGGCAAAAGGGTTATGGTGCCGGTTTTTGTCCCTGAATTTGTTCTTGCTCTTTTTCAGAGGGGTTTTGACTTTGCGGGATGTGTGGCGAAAAAAGGGGGCATCCTTTCAGGAGATAAAATACTGGAGCTGAGGCAGAAGCAGTGGATTGCCGTTGATGACAAGGCTAAAAGCAGGGGATTCCGCCCACCTTTTGAGTTTGAAACAGCCTTTGAGAGGACCATAAACTGGTATAGGCTTTCGGGCTGGCTATAGCTTTACTGAAACTTGAGGGGATACTTTCCGGTGAAGCAGGCAAGGCAGAAAGGGTGCTCTTTTTCCGTGTATCCTGTGGCTTTTATCATTCCCTCAAGGGATAGATACTGAACCGAATCAGCCGTGGTGTATTTTCTTATCTCCTCCACGGTGTGGGATGAGGCTATAAGCTCTCTTCTCGTTGGGGTGTCAATTCCGTAAAAGCAGGGATGGGTTATGGGAGGTGAGCTTATCTTCATGTGGACCTCTTTGGCGCCAGCGGCTCTTATCATTTTGATTATCTTTCTTGATGTTGTGCCCCTCACTATAGAGTCGTCTATGACTATTACCCTTTTGCCTTTGATAAGCTCTCTTACCGGATTCAGCTTTATCTTCACGCCGAAGTGCCTTATGGATTCCGATGGTTCAATGAAGGTCCTTCCTATGTAATGGTTCCTTATCAGTCCAAGCTCAAAAGGTATTCCGGATTCGCGCGAAAAGCCTAAAGCCGCCACTATGCCTGAGTCGGGAACGGGTATGACCATGTCTGCTTCCGTATCGCTTTCCCTTGCCAGCTGTCTTCCAAAGTTGAATCTAATTTCGTAAACCTCTTTCCCGAAGACGATGGAGTCGGGTCTTGAAAAGTAGATGTATTCAAATATGCAGTGCTTCAGCTCCTGCTCTTCAAAGGGAAACCATGATTCAACGCCCTTTTCGTTTATGCTTATCACCTCTCCCGGTTTTATATCCCTCACATATTCGGCTCCTATGAGGTCAAAGGCACAGGTTTCCGAAGCTATCACATAGGCGTTTTTGAGCCGTCCAAGGGCAAGAGGCCTTATTCCCCACGGGTCTCTTATACCGATTAGCTCGTTCTCCTTCAGCATCACTATGGAGAAGGCGCCTTTGATTTTTGTCAGGGCGTCGTTCAGGCTGTCCCTGAAGTTGGAATACTTTGAGCGGGCAATCAGGTGAACGATTACCTCTGTATCCATGGTGGACTGGAATATGGAGCCTGTCTCTTCAAGCTCTTTTCTTATGGTGTGTGCATTTACCAGATTGCCGTTGTGGGCTATGGCAAGGCTTCCGTATTTGAAGTTTACCACGAGAGGCTGAGCGTTTTTCAGGGTGCTCTCTCCGGTAGTTGAGTATCTGTTGTGTCCTATGGCGGCAAATCCCTTTAATCTTGAGAGCTTCTCTTCATTGAAGATTTCGGCTACCAGCCCCATCTCCTTTTTGATGTAGATATCTCTTCCGTCTGTGGAGGCTATCCCGGCACTCTCCTGTCCCCTGTGCTGAAGGGCGTAGAGGCATAGATATACCAAATTTGCGGCTTCAGGATAGCCGAAAACTCCTGCTATTCCGCATTTCTCTCTTAACCCGAACATGGTCAATATCTGCCCTCAAAGTAGTCTTCTAATATCTTGCCGTGGTCAAAAGCCAGCGGCCTGGGAAGGTTTTCTCTGGTAAATACACCCACCTCTTTTGCGTCGTCACCGGCAACCGGCGTTCCTTCCGCCTTTGCTATAAAGACCACTGTTATCGTATGCTGTCTTGGGTCCCGGTTTGGGTCCGAGTAGGCGTGAAACTGCCTTATAAGCTCAACATCAAGGCCGGTTTCCTCTTTTGCTTCTCTCACCGCCGCTTCTTCTAAGGTTTCTCCGTAGTCAACGAATCCTCCCGGAAGAGCCCAGCCGTATGGAGGGTTTTTCCTTTTTATGAGCACTATCCCCTTGGGGGTCTCTATGATTACATCAACGGTGGGTATGGGGTTTTTATACACCTCAATCTCGTATCCACATTCGGGGCATCTTATGATTTTTTTAGCCGCCATTTTCTGCTCCTTTTAAAAGAATTGCACTGAAAAATCCACCGAATCCAGCAGAAACAGAAAGGATAAGCCCACCTCTATACGGGACCTCGGTGGTCAGCACCTTTATCTTTGCACAGTCGCTTCCCAGCTTTTCGTGATTGGCGGTTTGGGGCAGTATTCCTTCTTTCAGGCTTTCCATGAGTATAATGGATTCAATCAAGCCGCTTGCCGTAACCGTGTGGCCAATGACAGGTTTTAAAGCCGTCACCTGAATGTTGTCGCCGAAAATTTTGTTGTAAGCCCTGCTTTCTGCCGCATCGTTAAGTTTTGTTCCCGTTGCGTGTGCTTTTACCAGCTCAACGCTCTCTTTTGGTGCGCCGGTTTTGTTGAGCAGAGCTTCCGTGAGGGTAAAAAAGCTCGTTCCTTTTTCGTCTAACGAAAACATGTGGTAAGAATCGCAAATCACTTCGTATCCTTCTATAGAGAGGCAGAACCGGGTGTCAAGCTTTTCTAAAATCTTTTCTCCTGTAATGACGGCTACCGCGAGGGCATCGGCGAATACGGTTCCGTCTCTTTTTTCGTCAAAAGGCATTATTTTTCCGGATTTTGAGACTACACCTAAGGTTTTGTGGTAACCTGTTCTGGAGGGACAGGCCATGCTGTTTATGGCTATCAGCAGGGCAGTGTCAATAATACCGTCTTTTATGAGTTTGTCTGCAATGCCCATAATGTCGTTCCCGGAGGAGCAGACGTGGTCTATTCCCAGTCCTTTGTAAAACCTTATCCCCAGATAGTTAGCCACCAGAAAGTTTATCCCGTTGTGGGTGAATATGAATCCGTCGGACGGAGTAATTTGACGCGGGTTTTCGTGGGCTTTTAAGGCTATTTCATCCCTTTCCATCTCCAGCTTTCCAGCCGCTATGATGCCTATGTTCTGGGAGAGGGAGAGTATCTTATCCAGGTGGGTGAAGCTGTCCAGTAGCTTTATGAGATTTTTCAGGGAGTCGGGTATTCTCCTGAAAAGTTTGAATTCCTTTCTGGGAGTGTAATTTTTTACTTTTTGTTTCCAGTCAATCTTTCCATAGTATTTAACGGGAAGGTGTGAAGGGGTGAAATTTTCGGCAGATATATACCTTCCTTCCACGAGATAGCTTTTCATGGTGTTGGTTTTTACTTGTAACTTTAGTGAGGGTCAAGGATTGACATGAGGGCTTTTTATCAGTTATTTCTAATCAAGCATTTTTAAGGAGGAGTGAAGATGGAGGAGATGGAGAGGAAGGAAGAGATTAGGCAGGAAGAAGTTTCCAACAACGCTTCCGAGGAGGTAAAAGTGGAGGAAAAGAAGAAAGGCAATGGCAAGGTGGTGGCTTATGTTGCGGTGGTTATTGCCATAATCGCTCTTGTTTTGAGCCTTGCTAATATGGGTGTGAGAAACACCGTTAAAGAGGTAAAGAGCAGTGTTAATGCATTAAAGCAGGAGACGGCTTCTCTTGCTCAGAAAGAGAACATCCTTGAAGTGAAGAACATGCAGATTAACCTCCTTACCGAGCTTGACAGAATTTATGCACTTACCTTGGTTGAGCGCAATTACGAGGCTGCTGCCAAAGAGCTTGCGAAGGTGGAATCTGCGTTTGAAAGGATAAAAGGGGCCTTGACCAAACAGCAGGAACAGAGGATATCCGGACTTCTTGCTTCTTTGAAAGCGGAGATAGAAAAAGGTCCTTCTCCCATTCCCAAGCTGATATCTGAAATAAGAACCTGTGTCTCTTCTATATCCATTGGTTCAAAGACTGCGGCAAAAGCCGAAAAGTCTGCTGAAAAGCCTGCCAAGGCTTTTAAGGCTCAAAAATCTGCCACTTCTGAAAAGGTTTCGGCAGAAAAAGGTGCAGAAAAGAAGTCCGTAACAGAGAGCCGCAAGGAAGCCAAGAAACTTTATATAGTTAAGCCTGGCAAGATAGAAGAGAAAGAGCTGAAAAAGGCTGAAGAGACCAAAGGGGAGATAAAGGAGCTGAAGAAGCCCGAGGCAAAGGAGAAAGAGACTTCTTTAAAGAAAGCTTATGAGTTCTGGAAGAACCTTGGACAGAAACTGGTTAAAAAGTAATTGCTGCTTGCGGTTGAAGATTTAAAGATATCCTTTAGATTACCGGAGAAGAGGAGACTGGAGGCCCTGAAAGGGGTCTCCTTTTTTATTGATAAGGGCGAGATATACTGCATGCTGGGGGAGTCGGGGTCTGGAAAAAGCGTTACGGCTAAATCCATCATTCGGCTTCTTCCCCCGCAGGCTCATGTTGAGGGCAGGGTCTGTTTTAAGGGCAGTGACCTCTTATCCCTTCCCGAACGGGAGATGAGAGGTATAAGGGGGAAGGAGATAACCATAATCTTTCAGGAGCCTATGACTTCTCTCAATCCCACCATGAAGATAGGCGAGCAGGTTGCAGAGGTTTTGATGGTTCACGAAGGGCTCTCTAAAAGAGAGGCGCTGGAGCGGGTTGTTGCTCTTTTCCGAGAGCTGATGATACCCCAGCCGGAAGACAGAATCCACGCCTATCCTCACATGTTAAGCGGTGGTATGAGGCAGAGGGTTATGATAGCCATGGCGCTGATAAGCAACCCCTCTCTGGTTTTGGCGGATGAGCCTACCACAGCTTTAGATGTCACCGTGCAGGCTCAAATCTTGACCCTTATGAAGAGGCTTGTTAAGGGAAAGGGGACCTCTTTGTTTTTTGTTACTCACGATTTTGGAGTAGCGTCTGACATGGCGGACAGAATAGGGGTTCTGTATAAAGGAGTGCTGGTTGAAGAGGGGACCGTTGAGGAGATAATGAGTAAGCCTTCTCATCCTTATACCATTGACCTTATAAAGGCTATTCCAACCCCGAAGAAGGGGAAGTTTGACATTCCTCTGCTTTCAGACGAAGGAGAGACCGGAACCGGATGTCCCTACTTTTCCAGATGCGTGAGAAGAGACGAGCTCTGCGCCGTGGAGATGCCCCAGTGGCTACATTTAACCCCCACCCACAGGGTTAAATGCTTTAATGTTGACTAATTTTGGTTAATTATATATATTTTGTTTAAAAGTGCTGTGAAGGAGAGGCGGGACATGATGTTAAAGGTGGAAAACCTCAGGGTTGAGGTGGAGGGAAAGGAGATACTGCACGGGGTAAGCCTGTTTGTAAAAGAGGGAGAAGTGGTTGCACTCATGGGGCCTAACGGCTCTGGTAAGACCACGCTTATCATGACTATAATGGGCTTTTCCGGGTATAAGGTTACTGAGGGGAGGATAATATTCAAGGGGATAGACATAACCCATCTTCCCGTTTATGAAAGGGTGAAACTGGGCATAGGTCTGGCTTTTCAAAGGCCTCCCGTTATAAAGGGGGTTAAGACCAGGCAGATAATAGAGATTGCGGCGTCCGCTCGCGGCAGAAAGGTTGACGTATATGAACTGGCAAAGGAGCTTGATTTTGTGGACTTTCTTGATAGAGATGTTAATGACGGCTTTTCCGGGGGGGAGATGAAAAGGTCTGAGATTTTACAGCTTCTTGCCATGGACCCGGACCTGCTGCTTTTGGATGAACCTGAGTCCGGGGTTGACCTTGAGAGCATAAGCCTTCTGGGAAAGGCTATCAACAAAATACTTATGAGAGATGTTGAACCCCCGCCGGACAAGAGCATGAAGGAGATAAAGAGCAAGAGAAAAAGTGCTCTTATCATAACCCATACGGGTCATATCCTTAACTATGTTGATGCTGATAGAGGCTATGTCCTTATTGATGGGAGAATTGCCTGTGAAGGCAATCCCAGAGAGATTTTGAAAACGGTGGAAAAATACGGATACGGGGAGTGTTTGAAATGCGTGTAGAAAACGAAGACTTTAATCTGGAGATGGTTGGCATAGACGTTGAGGAGAGGGAAAGAGCCGGCACGTATATGCAGGTTGATTCAGGAGTTATGAAATGCACCGTAAAACAGCCGGGGCTTGTCATCACCTCAATAAAGGATGCGCTGGAGAGCATCCCTGATGCTAAAGATTACCTGTGGAAGGCTCTGAAAAGGGATGAGTCTCTGGGAGACTTTTCTAATGGGTATTTTATAAAGACGGAGCCGGGTGCCAAGATACTCTTTCCTGTTCAGGCCTGTCTTCTTATTGAAAAGGACGAAACCCAGCATGTTCACAACATCATTGTGGTGGAGGAGGATTCCGAACTCAGGGTGATTACCGGTTGTGCAAGCAAGCCGCAGAAAGGAAAACACATAGGCGTAAGCGAGTTTTACGTTAAGAAGGGCGCCAAGCTCCACTTCACCATGATACACATGTGGGGAAAAGAGGTGGAGGTCTATCCCAAGACGGCGGTTATCGTGGAGGATGGCGGCGTCTTTATAAGCGATTACATCTGTCTTCATCCTGCGGCTAAAATAAAAGCCTATCCCACGGTCTATCTCAGGGGCAAGGAGGCCACTTCAAGATTGCAGACTGTTCTGGTTTCTACCGATGGCTCCTACATGGACCTCGGCTCAAGGGTCTATCTTACCGCAGAGGATACGAAAGCGGAGATTATCTCAAGGGTGGTCTGTTTTGGCGGTGAGGTTATAGCCCGGGGCCATCTCATAGGGGAGTATCCCGGTGTTAAAGCCCATCTGGAGTGTAAAGGATTGCTCCTTTCCCCCGGCGGGAGGATACACGCCATTCCTGAGCTTGAGGGAAGGGCTGTTGACTTGGAGATGTCGCACGAGGCGGCGGTGGGGAAGATAGCAAAAGAGGAGATAGAATATCTCATGGCGAGGGGGCTGACTGAGGAAGAGGCCACCTCAACCATAGTAAGAGGATTTCTGAACGTGGATATACTGGGTATTCCGGACAGCTTAAAAAGGGAACTTGACAGAATTATTGAGATGAGCGAAGAAGCCCACTAACCTTT
>JAADEW010000073.1 GCA_013153205.1 Deferribacteres bacterium
GAATACAGGTTGAGAGAGCTGGAAAAACATCCGTCTTTTGCTTTTGTAAAGTGCGATATTGAAGATACGGAGGAGGTCTTCTCGCTCTTTTCGGCGAACAGTTTTTCTGCGGTGGTAAATCTTGCCGCAAGGGCGGGGGTCCGGTATTCCATGGAGAATCCTTTCGTCTATATGAGGACAAACGCTTACGGAACGCTGAACCTTCTTGATGCGGCGAAAAGCCACGGCGTTAAAAAATTCGTTCTTGCCTCCACATCTTCCCTTTACGCCGGATGCGAAATGCCCTTTAAAGAGGAGCTTCCAACCAACACCCCCATATCCCCTTACGCCGCAAGCAAAAAGGCGGCTGAGGCGATAGCATATACCTACCACTACCTCTACGGCATTGATGTGGCGGTGCTGAGGTACTTCACCGTTTACGGACCCTGTGGAAGGCCGGACATGAGCTATTTTAGGTTTATAAGAAACATAATGGCGGAAGAGCCCATAGAGATTTACGGTGACGGCACCCAGAGCAGGGACTTCACCTACATTGACGACATAGCAAAGGGAACGGTGAAAGCCCTTGATGCAGAGGTGGGTTATGAGATAATCAATCTGGGTGGAAACAAACCCTATGAGCTTCTTTATATGGTGCGGATGATAGAGGAGCTTCTCGGGAAAAGGGCGAGGATGAAGTTTCTGCCTTTTCACAAGACCGACCTCAAGGCGACGTGGGCTGAGATAGACAAGGCAAAGAGGATGTTGAACTGGGAGCCTGAGGTCTCTTTAGAGGAGGGGCTTGAGAGGACGGTGAGGTGGTTTTCTGACAACAAAGACTTTGTTTTATCTCTTTCCGTGTGAGGTGGTGCTATGAAGGGTTTTAGGTGGGTTGATAAAGGCGTCTGCTTTCCCCACGGCTTTAAAGCGGCGGGGATTCATTCCGGTATAAAGGCTGACGGCAGGAAGGACCTTGCCCTGCTGGTTGCCGATACGCTGTGCTCGGCGGCGGGGGTCTTCACCACCAACAGGGTGAAGGCGGCACCGGTTCTCGTGACTTCAAAGAAGCTGGCAAAGGGCAGGGCGAAAGCCGTTATCGTTAACAGCGGAAATGCCAATGCCTGCACCGGTGAAAGGGGTATCCTTGATGCTAAAGAGATGGCGGCTCTCACCGCCTCTTCCATAGGTGCTTCAGAAGACGAGGTTCTCGTCTGCTCCACGGGGGTTATAGGAGAGCCGCTTCCCATGGAGAAAGTAGCTTCCGGAATCTCCCGTATAGGAGGCTACCTCGTTGAAGACGACCTTTCCTTTGCGGAAGCCATTATGACCACCGACTCTTTTCCCAAAAGAAAGGCGGTGGAGGTGGAGGCAGACGGTTTTTCGTTCAGAATAGGCGGATGTGCCAAGGGTGCGGGCATGATTCATCCCAACATGGCTACCATGCTTGCCTTTATCACCACGGATGTGGAGGTTCCGCAGAAAAGGCTTTCCCTCTTTCTGAAGGAGGCGGTGGACGAGAGCTTCAACCGGATAACCGTGGATGGGGACAGGTCCACCAACGACACCGTTTTGATGCTTTCAAAGACGGGTGTAAGCCTTCCTGAGGAGCACTACGAGCTTTTTCTCTGCGCCCTGAAAGAGCTCTGCAGAGAGCTTGCCCTCATGATAGTGAGGGACGGCGAGGGTGCTACCAAATGCGTCAGGGTGGTGGTTCGCGGGGCTAAGACTCCGGACGATGCCAAAAGGGCCTGTGAGAAGATAGCGACCTCTCTCCTCTTTAAAACGGCTCTTTTCGGCGAGGACCCCAACTGGGGCAGGGTGATGGGAGCTCTGGGAGCTTCAGGGGCTTACTTCAACCCTGATGAGGTGGACATCTATTTCGGAGATGTGAAGCTCGTCTCCGGCGGGCTTTTCACCGGGAAGAAAGAGGAGGAGAGGGCAAAGGAGGTGATGGCAAATTCATCTTTTGATGTGGTGGTTGACCTCAAGGCAGGGGCTTACGAGTATTACATGTGGACCACCGATTTGACTTACGATTACGTAAGAATAAACGCGGAATATAGAAGTTAAGGCTTCTCCAGCACCAGGGCTGAGTGGTTTCTCTCTTCGTCAAGGGGTATGGCGTTTCTGAACTCAAGCCCTGCTTTTTTCGCCAGATGTTGAATCTCGGCAGGAGAATAGGTTTTTCCCTTTCGCGTGGCAAGATACATGTTGATGTCAAAAAGATAAGGGAAGAGGGCTTTTGAGTCTTTCACGAAGTCAACTATCACGAGCTTTCCTTTTGAGTTAAGCGCTTTAAAGGCTTTCTGCATCATTAACTCTATCTTTTCGGCGGGAAAGATGTGGCAGATGTTGCCCCAGATTATAAGCTCATAACCCTTTCCCCACTCCACTTGAAAGAGGTCGCCTTTTATGAAGGAGTAGTTTCCGGATAGTGCAAAGCTTTTTACTATGGGGAAGGCGGCATTCTCTATCACCTCCGGAAGGTCAAGGGCAAAGACTCTGGCTCCTTTTAAGGCAAAGGGAATGCTCCATACACACGAGCCGCATCCCACATCAAGGGCTCTTTTCACCCTGAAATTGAGCTTATTTTCAAGCTCAAGAGCCGAGCTCCAGTTTATGGGAAAAAGCGCTTTCGCAAGCAGTGCCATATCCTTTGGTTTTTTAAGGGGCTTTCTTTTGCCTTTGAGAGCCTGTGCAAGGTTTTCCCACCTGTTGTTCAGGTTTTTGAGGTGCTCAAGATAATGGCCGATGTAAAAGGGTGATTGGACTTCAAAAAACTTTTTAAGCTCCTCTTTAAGTTTGAAGGAGTTTTCCTTTCTGTCAAGCAGTCCCATCTGATAGAGGACTTCAAGCACCCTTTTTACCCCTTCGGCGTCAAGTTTCGCCCTGAGGGAAAGCTCATCAAAGGGGATGAAGCTGTCCAGCAGAAAGTCCGTTATCCCCGCGTCCATTGCCGCTTTGAGAACGCAGAAGGGTGCAAAATGAAAGGATATGCTTTTAAGTATCTTTTCCATAATTTTATACTAACATCTGCCTTTCCATTTGACAAAGGGGGATGTTTAATGGTAATCAGCAAGACTATGATGCGGGAAAAGCTTACTGCAAACTGGATATGGAGCTTTTATTATTTTATGGGGGCCCGTCTATGGCCTTCTGAGCCGTGAAGGCAAGGGGGGCCATGGGCGGGCAACCGCTCATGGCCCCCTTTTAAGTTTGGGGGCCATGAAAGCTGTAAATATAGCTTTCATGGCCCTTTTTTATTATTATAAACCGGGGGTGGAGAGATGGTGGTAGGTAAGCAGGTAAGGTTAGAAAGAATCATGAACAGGGACACGGGCACCACGGTTATCGTGCCCATGGACCACGGCGTCACCGTGGGTCCCATAAAGGGGCTCATAGACATGAAGACCATAATAGGCCAGATAGCCGACGGCGGCGCCGATGCCATAGTGATTCACAAGGGCATAGTTCCCGCAGGCCACAGGAAAAAGGGTAAGGACATAGGCCTCATAATACACCTTTCCGCAAGCACCTGTCTTTCCCCTTCTCCCAACTCCAAGGTTCTGGTCTGCACCGTTGAGGAGGCTATCAAGCTCGGTGCGGATGCGGTCTCCATCCATGTCAACATAGGAGCTGAGGACGAGACCACCATGCTCAGGGACTTCGGTCTGGTTTCCGCCAAGGCTGTGGAGTGGGGGATGCCTCTTCTCGCCATGGTGTATGCGAGGGGACCGAAGATAAGGAATCAATACGAGACTTCCGTGGTGAAGCATGCGGCAAGAGTGGGAGCTGAGCTGGGAGCCGACATAGTCAAGGTGCCCTACACGGGAAGCCCGGAGAGCTTCAGGGAAGTGGTGGAAGGCTGTCCCATTCCGGTGGTGATAGCCGGAGGAGAGAAGATGGACACGGTGGAGGATGTTCTCCGCATGGTGAAGGGGGCTGTGGATGCGGGAGCCGCAGGGGTATCCATAGGCAGAAATGTGTTCCAGCACGACAACCCCACGGCTTTGGTTAAAGCTATCTCCATGATTGTTCACGAAAAGGCGGAGCTGGAGGAGGCTCTGGAGGTTTTGAGATGAAGGAGTTCTGGGTCAGGGTTGTTCCGTGGGATAAAGGGCTCGTGACCTCTGCTATTGAGGCGGGAGCGGATGTTATCTGGGTTGAGGACGGCTTGGCTTCCAGGGTGAAGGAGCTTGGCGTGGTTAAGGTTGCGTCTTCAGATGGGGATGTTAAGCCTTCCACCGATTTTGAGGTTGTTGTGGTTGACTCCAAAGAGGCAGAGGAACGGGCGCTTGAGCTGTCAAAAAGCAGGAAAGTGGTGGTTGAAGCCTCTGACTGGAAGGTGATTCCCCTGGAGAATCTGGTGGCTCAGTCGGACAACATCTATGTGGTGGTGAGAGGACTTGACGACGCGGAGATGGCTCTGGGCGTTCTTGAGAAGGGTGTAAAGGGCGTTGTGCTTGAGACGAACGACCCTTCCGTGGTTAAAGAGGTGGGCAGAATGGTGAAGCGCTCTCACTCCGCTTTAAAGCTTGAGGAAGCCGAGATACTGGAAGTTAAGCAGGTTGGAATGGGATATCGCGTCTGCGTGGACACCACGGAGCTCATGTCGGAAGGCGAGGGCATGCTGGTGGGAGACAAAAGCAGTTTCTTCTTTCTCGTTCACGCGGAGAGCGTGGAAAATCCGTATGTTGCCCCCCGGCCTTTCAGGGTGAATGCGGGAGGGGTTCACGCATACATACTTGCTCCCTACGGCAAAACCCGATACCTGTCGGAGATAGAGACCGGGGATAAGGTCTGGGTTGTAAACCACCGGGGAGAGGTGAGGGAAGCCGTTGTGGGCAGGTCAAAAACGGAGGTGAGGCCCCTCATGCTCGTTAGAGCCCGCGTGGGAGATGTGGAGGGGACCCTTATCCTTCAGAACGCAGAAACCATAAGGCTTACCTCCCCCGACGGCAAGCCCCTTTCCGTGGTCAAGCTGAAGAGAGGGGATAAGGTGCTGGCTCATGTTACGGAAGCGGGAAGGCATTTCGGAGTAAAGGTAAAAGAGAACATAAAAGAGAGGTAGGTATGAAAGCGATAAGACGGATTACGGTAACCTCTTTTGGTGCGGCGGAAACCGTCACCGGTTCCTGCCACCTCATTGAGGCAGACGATGTAAAGATACTCGTGGACTGCGGCATGTTTCAGGGACACGACGAGCGTCTGAACTATGAGCCCCTTGGTTTTGAGCCTTCAGAGATAGACTACCTCGTCCTGACCCATGCCCACATTGACCACATAGGAAGGGTGCCTTTTCTGGTGAAGAAGGGCTTTTCCGGAAGAATTATCACCACACCCCCTACGAGAAGCATTGCCAAGATAATGCTTCTTGATGCGGCTAAGGTGATGCTTGAGGACTACAAGATTCACTACAGAAAAGCCAGGAGAAGGGGTAAAGAGCACGAGGTTCCGCCTCCCTTATACGACGAGCTGGATGTGTATGACGCTATGGAGCTGTTTGGTGCGGGGCTTCCATACGATGAGCCCTTCAAGCTTTCTGAAGGGATAACCCTCACCCTCAAAAACGCAAGCCACATCCTCGGTTCTGCCTATGCGGTCTTTGACTTTGAAACCGTAGAGGGCAGAAAACGCGTGGTCTTTTCCGGGGATTTGGGCATGGAGGATGGGCTGATTCTTGAGCCGCTTGATTACCTTGAGGACGAAGTGGACGCCCTTTTCGTTGAGTCCACCTACGGCAACAGAAACCACAAACCGCTGGAGGATTCCATCGTTGAGTTTAGAGAAGCGGTGGTTGAAAGCTTTGACGACGGAGGGAACATACTTATCCCCACCTTTTCTCTGGAAAGGGCGCAGGAGATACTCTACCTTCTGAACACCATGTATCGGGAAGGGGAGCTTCCCAAAAGCAAAGTCTTCCTTGACAGCCCCCTTGCCATTGCCGCAACCAGAATATTTGTGCAGTTTCCAGATTACATGAAGCCGGAGATAAGGGAGATGATGGCAGAGGGGGAGAATCCCTTCATGTTCCCCTATGTGAGCTTTACCCAGTCCGTTGAGGAGTCCAAGGCTATAAACAATGTGGAGTCAGGGGCTATAATCCTTGCGGGAAGCGGTATGTGCACGGGAGGCAGGATAAGGCATCACCTGAAGCACAACCTCTGGAGGCCCGAGACCAGCGTTATTTTCGTGGGCTATCAGGCAAGGGGAACCCTCGGAAGAATTATAATTGACGGGGCAGAGCACGTTAAGATTTACGGTGAGGAGATAGCGGTAAGGGCAAGGATTTATACCATAGGAGGCTTTTCTTCCCA
>JAADEW010000014.1 GCA_013153205.1 Deferribacteres bacterium
TACAACGGTGATGTCTGTGTTTTACAGCATGTGATAAGAAGGGTGAGCCGTTCAAAAACCATTAACAGCACAGTAGTAGCCACAACCACCAACAAAAACGACGACGCTATCGTTGAGATTGCAAAAAAAGAGGGGGCCGGCTGGTTCAGGGGAAGTGAAGAGGATGTGCTTGAAAGATATTATCTTTGCGCCTGTGAAAACTGTGCCGATATCGTGGTCAGAATAACAAGCGACTGCCCCTGCATAGATGCGGAAATCATTGACCAGGTGGTGAACGAACACATCAGGGGAGGCTACGACTACACCTCAAACACCCTCACAAGAAGCTATCCCAGAGGGATGGATGTTGAGGTGTTCAGCTTTGATGCCCTTGAAAAAGCTTACAAAAAGGCTTCGGAACCTTACGAAAGGGAGCATGTCACCCCCTACATATACGCCCATCCTGAGGAATTTCGGATAAAAGAGGTAACAGCCCCTCCAGAGCTGAGCGCTCCACACATAAGGCTCACCGTTGATACAGAAGAGGATTACGCTCTGCTGTGCGCGGTCTTTGACTTTCTCTACAGCCGCAACAGGTTCTTCGGTTTAAGGGAGATACTGAACCTCTTTTCAGAAAAGCCCTGGCTACATCTGATAAACAAAAAGGTGGAACAGAAAAAGCTCCTCAAAACCCTGAAAGACGAGATAGAAGAGGCAAAAAGAATCCTGAAGCTTCAGGGACTATCCAGAGCAGAAGCCCTTCTGGAAAGATGCTATGAGCGTGAAGGCGGCAATCCTGACTGAAGGAAAAGCCAGCACAGGGTTTGGACACATAATAAGATGCAAAGCCCTGTATGAGGCGTTCAGCGAAAAAGGCATCACTCCCAAGCTCTTTGTAAACGGTGAAGAGTGTGTGTCCCACATTACAGCCGGCTTAGACTGCAAAATTGTTGACTGGATTAGGGAAAGGGAGAGTATCTTCTCTGAGATAGACGGATTTGATGTGGTCGTAATAGACAGCTATCTCGCAGATGAAGCGTTTTACGAAAAAGCTTCAAGGCTTGCAAAAGTTGCCGTGTATATAGATGACTTCAAGCGCATCAGCTATCCCGAAGGAATCGTTGTGAACGGCAACATATACGCTGAAAGCTTAAATTATCCGAAAAGCCAAAAGACAACATATCTTCTGGGA
This sequence comes from Deferribacteres bacterium, assembly GCA_013153205.1. GTDB lineage: Bacteria > Thermosulfidibacterota > Thermosulfidibacteria > Thermosulfidibacterales > Thermosulfidibacteraceae > JAADEW01. Next base: position 1,172 of record JAADEW010000014.1, read on the forward strand.
ACAAAGTTCACCCCCTTAAGAAAGGAGTTCTGGAGTGTTCCCTCCAAAAAGATAAAAGAAGAGATAGAAAGCGTGATGATAACCTTTGGCGGAAGTGATGTGAGAAACTTAACACCGCAAGTTTTGAAAGCCCTTAGTAAGTATTCCGGACTGACAAAATACGTTATCATCGGAGGCGCCTTTAAAAACCTTGAAGAAATCAAAGCTGTATCCGACCAAAAGACAGAGTTGATATTCCAGCCGGACGCAGGTAAAATGTTAGAAATTATGATGCACTCGGACGTTGCTGTCTCTGCCGCTGGACAGACCCTTTACGAGCTCGCAAGAACAGGTACTCCGGTTATAGCCGTTGCGGTAGCCGAAAACCAGGTCCCAAACGCCATGGGCTGGCAGAAAGCAGGCTTTGCAGAATACGCCGGATGGTGGGAAGACGAAAATCTGTCTCTGAAGATAGCAAAGCATCTGGAGCTTTTAGCCGACAAAAAGGTCCGAGAGCAAAAATCCCGGAAAGGAAGGGAGCTCGTTGACGGCAGGGGATGTTCCAGAATCGCAAAAGAGGTAATAAAAAGCCTAATATTGAGCCGTTCCCTTTTAAGAGCCGCAGAAGAGAAAGATATGTGGGCAATTTATGAAATTTCAAACGATGAGACAGTCAGGCAGGTTTCCATAAATCCCCGCAGAATAGAAAAGAAAGAGCACGAAAGGTGGTATAGGGAAAACTATAAAAAGGACTTTTTCGTGCTTGAGTTTGATAAAAAGGTGATAGGACAGGTGAGGTTTCCCCATCAAGAGGGAAAAAACTTTGTCAGTATAAGCCTGCACAGAGATTACCGCGGATTTGGTGTGGGTGAGCACCTGTTGCGTGAAGGGGTCAGAAGGTTCTTCAGCGAAAATCCTCACGTGAAAGAGATTTTTGCCGTTATAAACAGCGAAAACACCGGCTCAATAAAAATCTTTGAACGGGTGGGCTTCAAAAGGGTGGAAGAAGGGCAGTGGTTGAAGTATAAACTTGAAAGAAAAGATGTTTAATGACAGAGTCTTCATAATAGCCGAGCTTTCAGCAAACCACCGGCAGGACCTTGAGATTGCCAAAGATACGCTATACGCCATGAAAGAATCGGGAGCCGATGCCGTTAAGCTTCAGACCTACACTCCCGATACAATCACAATAGACTGCAACAATGATTACTTCACGATAAAAGAAGGACTCTGGGCTGGTAAGACCCTGTATGAGCTGTATAAAGAAGCTTTCACCCCATGGGAGTGGCATTACGAATTGAAGGAGCTTGCCGAAAAGCTGGGGCTGGTCTTCTTCTCAACGGCTTTTGACAGAAGTGCCGTTGACTTTCTGGAAGAGCTGGGCGTTCCCCTGCACAAAATAGCCTCTTTTGAGATAACGGACATACCGTTAATCAGGTATGCCGCATCAAAGAAAAAGCCCATTATCATCTCCACCGGTATAGCCGAAATATGCGACATATGGGAGGCTGTAAAAGCCTGCAAAGAAGCAGGAAATGAGCAGATAATCCTTCTGAAGTGCACATCCGCATATCCTGCCCCTTTTGAGGAGATGAACCTGAAAACCATTCCCAACATGGCGGAAACCTTTGGCTGTGTGGTTGGACTCTCAGACCACACCCCCGGTATAACCGTGCCGGTTGCCGCTGTGGCTTTAGGGGCAAAAGTGGTGGAGAAGCATTTCATACTGGACAGAAAGCTCGGAGGACCGGATGCGGCTTTCTCTTTAGAACCGGACGAGTTTGCCAGAATGGTCAAAGCCGTGAGAGAGGCGGAAAAAGCCCTGGGTAGAGTGAGCTACGAACTCACCCCAAAAGCCCGAAAGTCAAGGGTTTTCGCAAGGTCGCTATTTGTGGTGAAAGACATGAAAAAAGGCGAGCCCTTCACCGAAGAGAACGTGAGGTCAATAAGGCCCGGATACGGTCTGGCTCCCAAATACCTCCCCCAGATAATAGGAAAAAGGGCAAGAAGAGAGATAAAAAAGGGAACACCCTTAAGCTGGGAGCTCATTGAGTAAACATGGCTGACTAATCCTCCTCCAGCGGGATTCTGCTTATCAAATCTCTCAACTCCTCCACCGTAAGCCACCAGTCGTTGGTGTCGCTTCTGTAGCTCCAGAACCGGTCGTATCTCTTTAAATCAGCCCTGCCATACTTTTCATGAAGCGGCTTAAAGGGAAAGTGCGGCAGTATAACGAAAAGATTCCTCCCGTTATACGGTATCTCTATGGTGCTTCTGCCTTCCTCCTCGGAGATGAGGGTCTCATGCAGCTTCTCGCCGGGCCTTATACCGATAAACCTGAAGGTGCACTCCGGCTCAATAGCCCTTGCCAAATCGGTAATCTTCATGCTGGGAATCCTTGGAACAAAGACTTCACCCCCCACAGCCTCTTTCAGCGCAAATATGACGAGGTCAACCGCCTCCTCCAGGGTTATCCAGAAACGGGTCATCCTCTCGTCCGTGATGGGAAACTCCTTGACCCCTTCCCTCTTCAGCTTCAGAAAGCGCTGAATAACGCTTCCCCTGCTTCCCATAACATTTCCGTATCTGACCACGGAAAAACCCGTTTCTTTGGCACCGGCGTAGGCATTGGCGGCTATGAAAATCTTCTCCATGGCAAGCTTCGTAGCACCGTAAAGGTTTATGGGATTCACCGCCTTGTCAGTGGAAAGGGCTACAACCTTCTTCACCCCCGTATCCAGAGCCGCATCCACTATGTTCTCCGCTCCCAAAATATTGGTCTTCACCGCCTCAAAGGGGTTGTATTCGGCTATGGGAACATGCTTTAAAGCCGCCGTGTGTATAACATAATCAACATCGGTAAACGCCCTTTTGAGCCTGTCCTTGTCCCTTATGTCACCTATAAAATACCTGATAGGATACTCGCCCTGAGGAAACTGGAGGGAAAGTTTATACTGCTTATACTCGTCTCTGCTGAAAACTATTATCTTTCTGGGATTGTATTTTTCAAACGCCCTCTTTATAAAAGCCTTACCAAAACTTCCGGTCCCACCGGTTATGAGTATCACCTTATCATCAAGCATCACTCCACCTCCTCATCCAAAAGGCATATTAACAAAAATTTTGCCAGCAGGGTATAAAATTTGCTATAAAAGTATAAAAGAATAGCTAAACGGAGCAAAGAGATGCGGATAAAAAAGAGCCTCGGCAAAAAGTTAATGAGACAGATGTTTGAGAGGAACATGTCCGTTTTAAGCAAGAGGTGGCCTCACATAGCCCAGCTTATAAAAAACTGTAAAAGCGACATAAAATACGAAGCGGTGCTTTCCCACGTGGGCGGGTCCCCAAACCTCATAGCAAAACTTCCAGACGGAAGAAAGATACAGTTTCACAGCCCCAACCCGAAAGCGGAAGCCTTAAGCTACCTTTCACAGCCGGACTTCAGATATCCCCAGTTCGTGGTGTTTCTGGGACTGGGATTGGGGTTTTATCCGCTGTTTTTCCTCTCTGAGAAGTCTCAAACCCTGAAATACATGCTCATAGTTGAAAAAGACCCTGAGGTTCTCAAGTGGGCGATGAGCCTTGTGGACTTAACCCCGGTCTTAAGCTTTCCGGGCACCCAGCTGATGGTGGGAGTGCCGGAAGAGAAAACCTACCCCTTCCTCAGAAGCTATATGGAGCAGGGAGCCCTCAAATACTATGCCAAAACCATAAAGGTGGTAACCCACGAGCCGTCCTTTGCGCTGCACAAAGACTACTACATGAAAGTGGTAAGAGACTTGAGAGATGCGGTAAGGGAAACCCTCCTCTTTTTCGGAAACGACCCCCACGACTCCCTCATAGGGCTGGACAACATCATCAAAAACCTCGCAAACATTGCTAAATATCCGGGAATAAAGGACCTGTTTGGAAAATTCAGAGGCAAGCCAGCCATCTGCGTTGCATCCGGTCCCTCCTTAAAAAAGAACGTCCATCTGTTAAAAGACGTTCAGGACAAAGCGCTTATCTTCTGCTGTGACGCCACCTTAAAGCCCCTACTCAAACACGGGGTTAAACCCCATTTCGTAACCTCTCTTGAGAGAGTGCCTGAGGTTGTCCCGTTTTTTGAAGGTCTTGATGCTGAAACCCTTAAAAACACCTGGCTTGCCGCATGTCCGGTGGTGGTGCCCGAAGTCTATGACACCTATCAGGGTCCCAAGGTCATAGTCTATAGGGATTTTGCCCACTTCAAGTGGCTTGGAATAGACAAGGGCATTTTAAGAATAGGTCCATCCTGTGCCAATATGAGCTTTAAGATAGCGGAAGCCCTGGGGTGTAATCCCATAATTCTCGTGGGACAGGACCTCGCCTTTGCCGAAACCGGAGAAAGCCACGTTGACGGACACATATACGGAACGGATAACGTCAAGCCTAAAGGGGCATTTTACGTTGAAGGAAACTATCAGGAGAAGGTTTTGACCACCCCCGTGTGGTATATGTTCCTGAAACACTTTGAGCTGGATGTGGCAGAGTTTAAAGGGCTGTGCATCAACGCCACCGAGGGAGGAGCCAAAATCACAGGAACCAAGGTCATGAAGCTAAAAGACGCAATTGACAACTTCGTGACCCAAAGTTTCGACCCTGTAAGCATCATACGGGAAAACCTGAAGGAGCCCTCTCCTGAAGAGGTAGCTTCAGCCCTTGACAAGCTCTCAAACAGAATAGCGGAAACGAGGGAGTTTGTGGATTTTGTCCTTCAAAAGTTCAACGAGGCTTTAGAAGAGGTTATGGAATACAAGAAGAAGGTTTTAGCGGAAATCCTCAAAAGGGATGTTGACAAGATAACCGATGAAGAAAGGCAGATAACCAACCAGCTTGCCAACAAGCTGATAAAGCTCAAAACCGAAATACTGGGCCATCAAATGTTCTATCTCTTCCTGATGCATGTGGTCCAGCCCTATGTCATAAAATCGGAGGTAGAGTTTGCCGCCATACTGGACAAATACAGAAACATAGAGTTTGCCAGAGTGGAATTTGTGGCAAAGCACGAGGAATGGTTCAAGGTGATGATAAAACTGATAGAACTGTGCAGAGAAAGGCTCGACTGGGCGGAAGAGGTGCTTAAAAAAGGTATGCCCGTCAAGCCTTCTCGTTAAATATCACACC
>JAADEW010000038.1 GCA_013153205.1 Deferribacteres bacterium
TTTCCGCCTCAGCGGGCTCTGCGGCATCAGTAAAGCTCGGTCTTCTACCCTTTACACAGCTGGCAAGAAGGGTGAACTGCGATACAACAAGCAGTTCTCCCCCAACCTCAAGCAGGGACCTGTTCATCTTGCCGGCTTCATCCTCAAAAATCCTGAGGTTCACAATCTTATCTGCAAGCCACTCTGCCTCCCGTTCGCCATCACCTTTAGCCACCCCAAGGAGGCAGTTTATGCCCTTGCCTATCTCCCCCACCCGCTTTCCATCAACCTCAACCCACGAGCGATTGACCCTCTGAATTACCGCTATCACCTCTACCTCCAAGCTTCGTATAAATAACTTCTATAAAGAATGGAGACAAACTTTACAATTGCCCGCTTTTTCTGCTAAATCCAAGGGAAAATTTTCAAGGGGAGCAAGATGGCAAAGCCCTGGCTCAAGCACTACGACAAAGGAGTCCCCCCGAGCATTGATTACCCCAGATGGGGCATACATGAGCTTTTAGACAGAAGTGCCGAAAAGTATCCGGGAAATACCCTGACCTTATTCTTCGGTAAGGCTCTCACCTACCGAAAGATAAAGGAGTTGAGCGACAGCCTGGCAAAGTCACTAACCGAAATGGGAATCCGCCGGAAAGATAAGGTGGCTCTCCTTCTTCCCAACTATCCCGGGTTCATCATCTCCTACTACGGCATACTGAAAACCGGAGCCGCTGTGGTGCCCCTTAACCCACTTTACACGGAAAGCGAGCTGGAATATCAGCTCTCAGAATCAGAGGCAAAAGCCGTTATCACCATACCCATGTTCGCAGATAAAGCGGCAAAGCTTGCGGAAAAGCTCGGCATAACCCCCATCGTTGACTTCATAAGCGACTACATGCCCCTTCCTCTAAAGCTCATCCTCCGGATGAAAGAGAGAAAAAGGCTGAAACAGGCGGAAAAAGCGGACTTTGTAGAGATGAGAAGACTGCTCGACACCCCGGCAGACGGCTTTAAACCAGCTGAAACGGACCCTGACGAGCTGGGGGTTCTCATATACTCCGGGGGCACCACCGGGGTTGCAAAAGGCATTATGCTTTCCCACTTTGCGGTGGTTGCCAACGCACATCAGATAGCCGCATGGGGACAGCTCACCCATAAAGAGCGGATACTTGCCGTTTTGCCCCTTTTCCACGGCTACGGCATGAACGTGTGTATGAACGCACCAATCCTTTCAGGGATGAGCATGGTTCTTCTTCCGCGCTTTGACGCGAAAGAGATGGCAAAGACCATAGCCAAATACAAACCCACCACCACGGCAGTGGTTCCCACCATACTGATTGCCCTGTCAAATCTCCCCGACATTAACAAATACGACTTCACAAGCTTGAAAGCCGTGTGGGTTGGAGCGGCTCCCCTCACAAAGGCGGTAAAGGAAAACTTTGAAAAAAAGGCGGGATGCCGGGTAATAGAAGGATACGGACTTACGGAAGCGGTGACTGCCATTATGGCAAACCCATATCAGGGCATGCATAAAGTTGGAAGCATCGGCATTCCTTTTCCCGACGTGGATGCCAGGATTGTCTCAATAGACGACGGAAAGGAGCTTCCTCCCAACGAGCAGGGAGAGATAGTTCTCAAGACCCCCACGGTGATGATGGGATATCTGAACAGACCAGATGAAACGAAAGAGACAGTGAAAGACGGCTGGCTCTTCACGGGAGACATAGGCTACATGGACGAAGACGGATACTTCTACATCACGGACAGGAAAAAAGACCTCATCATCGTCGGGGGATTCAATGTCTTTCCCAGAGAGATAGACGAGGTTCTCCACAGGCACCCCAAGGTCAAAGAGGGCATCACCATAGGAATTCCTGACGAATACAAGGGGGAAAAGATAAAGGTATATATCGTGCTGAAAGATGGGGAGACGGCAACTAAAGAAGAGTTTATAGAGTATTTCAAAAAGCACCTCGCCCCCTACAAGGTGCCTAAAGAGATAGAGTTCAGGAAAGAACTCCCCAAAAACGCCATAGGCAAGATACTGCGGCGCATCCTGAAAGAAGAGGAGCTGAAAAAGCTAAAGGAAAGCGGCTCAAGATGATTGAAATACCGAAAAGAAGCGAGGTCATAAAGAAGCAGAAAGATGAGGGAAAGCTCATAGCCGCAGTCTTTCCCATACACTATCCGAAAGAGCTTCTCAGAGCCTTCAACATACACCCCGTTGAGGTATGGGGACCTCCCCTGGTGGATACGAAAACAGGAAACGCCCATCTTCAGCCTTACATCTGCTCCATCGTGAAATGCGGGCTCTCCTTTCTGCTTGACGAAGCAATAGGCACAGTGGACATGGTGCTCGTGCCTCACGGATGCGACTCCCTTCAGGGGTTGGGGAGCCTTCTCCTTGACTTTATAAAGCCTGAAAAACCGGTGATGGTTTTCTACCCCCCAAGGGAAAAGAGAAGCTGTGATGTGGGCTTTCTGGAAAAGGAGATAAAAAGGCTCTACCACCAGCTCTGCCAGCTCACGGGTTATTCCCCTGACGAAGAAAGGCTCCTCAAGGAGATAGAAAAGGAAGAAGCACTTGAAGAAAGCCTGCTCAAGCTTTACGAAAACAGAAAAGAAGTTACCCTCTCAAGCCTTGAGTTTTACAGACTTATAAGGGCGAGGGAATATCTCGATGCAGATACCCTGATGAATCTTTTAAAGAGCGTTCCCCAAAAGAAACAGACCCCTCTCACAAACTCAAAACCTGTAATACTATCGGGTATCGTGCCTGAACCCATGGACATACTTGAAAAGATTGACGAAATGGGCGCCTATGTCGCCGCAGATGACTTTGCCTCGTGCAGAAGAAGGGTTTACGGCAAAGGAGAAAGCCGTAATCCATTTACGAGAATGGCTGAAAGGATATTAAACGGGCCTCCCGACTCAACCAAGGGAAGCTCCTTTGACGAAAGAATCGCCTTCATAGAAAGCCTCATCAGGAGGTGTTCCGCAAAGGCGGTGATATTCCACAACATAAAGTTCTGTGAAACGGAAGAGTTTTATCATCCCATACTGAAAAGGGCCCTGAAAGAGATGGGAGTCAAAACCGTTGAGGTGGAAGTGGACCTCAACGAGCGAATGCCCCAGCAGGCTTTAACGAGAATCAACGCACTTATAGAGAGTATAGAGTGATGGACACCCTGAAAAGGATAAAATACGAAGTCATAACAAAGGCGGCAAAGCTTGCCCTCAAAGGGAACAGAATCCTTTCAGAACGCAAGTTCAAAACCCCCAAAAGATGGCGAACGGATATACTGGCTCCTCCCCTGAAAATAGGCTTGAGGACGAAAGAGCTTGTAACCAGACACTACCTTGAGGGAAGATACGCTGAAGGAGCAAAACCCGTTGCATGGGTCACATCAGGAGCACCGGTGGAGATACTCAAGGCACTCGGATTTTACGTGCTTTATCCGGAAAATCACGCCGCTTTGTGCGGTGCAAGAAGGACGGCTTTAGAGCTCTGTCTGGAAGCGGAAAAAAGCGGGTATTCCATGGACATCTGCTCATACGCAAGGTGCGACTTTGGCGCCCTTATCTCGGGCAAAACTCCGGTGGGAAAACTCCCCAAGCCCGATTTGCTTTTGTGCTGCACCAATATATGCCAGACCGTGCTTTACTGGTATAGGGTGCTGGAGAAGCACTTTAACGTGCCTCTGGTGGTTATAGACACCCCCTTTCTCTACCGGGAAGCAGAAGAGCACCACATAGAATACGTAAAAAATCAGCTTGATAAGCTCGTGGAAGTGGCTGAAAGGGTGAGCGGAAAGAAGCTCAAGTTTGAAAGGCTGAAAGAAACCCTGAGGCTGTCCAAAATGGCGGCAGAGCTCTGGCACGAGGTTATCCAGACGGGAAAGAATGTGCCATCACCCATATCGGTTTTTGACCAGTTCATACACATGGCACCTATAGTTGAGATGCGGGGAGATGCGGAAACCGTTGACTTCTACGCCGAGATGCTCAAAGAGCTTCAGGAAAGGATAGAAAAGGGAGTCTCTGCCGTTGTGAAAGAAAGGAGAAGGCTCCTGTGGGATAACCTTCCCATCTGGTACAAGCTGAAATTTCTATCGGAATTTCTGGCGGAAAGGGGTATCGCCATCGTAACCTCTACCTACACAAACGCATGGGGAGAGCTTGCCCCAATGATGGACCCGCAACGCCCCATAGAGTCCATGGCAAAAACCTATCTCTACCCCATACTTAACAGGGGCGTGGGACACAAGCTCAAAACCATGAAGGAGATGATAAAAGATTACAGCCTGAACGGCGCCATCCTCCACTCCGACAGGTCCTGCAAACCCTATTCCGTGGGGCAGATAGACGAAAGGAACAGGCTCATATCAGAGCTGGGGGTTCCTGCACTACTGCTTGAAGCAGACCATAACGACCCAAGGGCTTACGCAGAGGAGCAGGTCAGAACGAGGCTTTCCGCCTTTGCAGAGATGCTTGAAAGCTGAAATGAAGAGGCTTTTTGTCGGCATAGACGCAGGTTCAACCGCCGTTAAGGTGGTGGTGATAGACTCCGAAAAGAGGGTGCTCTATACCCTCATTGAAGACACAAAGCCTTTTATAGAGGAGCAGACCGGCTCCATCCTGAAAGCCATCAGAGAAAAATTTTCGGGATGCGAATTTTTCGTTACGGCAACGGGATACGGCGCCCAGCTCGTCAAGGAAGCCGACAAGCGGGTGACGGAGATAAGCTGTCATGCCAGAGGAGCCTTTTTCGCAACAGGCAAAAAAGGTACCGTAATAGACATAGGAGGACAGGACAGCAAGGTGATAGTGGTGGGAAACGATGGTCAGGTTCTTGACTTCGTAATGAACGACAAGTGCGCCGCCGGAACGGGCAGATTCCTGGAAAACATAGCATGGAGGCTCAAGCTCTCCTTTAAAGAGATGGAAGAGCTCGCCCTCTCAAGCAGGGAAGAGGTGAGCATATCCAGCACCTGCGCGGTCTTTGCGGAATCAGAGGTTATATCAATGCTGGCTAAAGGGATAGAGCTAAAGAAAATAGTGAAAGGCATACATAGAGCCCTCGTTAAAAGGATAACTGCCATGCTCTACAGCGTCTCCTTCTTTCCCCCTCTTATACTTTCGGGAGGCGTTGCCAGAAACAGGGCAGTTCAAAAGATGATTGAAGAGGAGACCGGAGAAAAAATCATCGTCCCGGAAAATCCGCAGATAACAGGAGCACTGGGAGCGGCTCTATCGGGACTGTAAACCCCTCTTTGAAGCAAACTCCCTTACCGCCTCCGCCACTATCTGGGAGATGGACGGATAACCTCCCTCAGCCTTCAATATCCACAGGGTTCTGACCACATCCTCCGGCAGGGAAAGGGTAACCTTTTTGTTTTTAGGGGAAGAAGCCTTAACCGCCGCTTTCTCCGCCACCTCGTCAATAAAGGTTCTCCTTTTGCTTTTTATTATTTCCCCTATCCTCTCTATTTCCCTTTTTCCCATGAAATAATCCTCTCAAGAACCTCATCAAGAATCTTCCTCAACTCTTTAGCCATTCTGTTCCTCGGCGAATGCTCCCAGACAGGCTTTCCCAGAGAAACTGCCTCTTTCATCTTAACCGAATGGGAAAGCTCACCTATTATGAGCTCGCCGTATTCCTCCCTCATGGTAGAGGATATGGTTCTGCCCATAACCGTCCGCCTCAACTGGCCCATTATAACGATGCCGAGAACTCTGGGAGAAGAGCCCGCATACTCGCCTATCTTCTCAACGGTCTCCAGCAAATCCTGAAGCCCAAAGACGGAATAGACGGATATATCAACGGGTATGAGCACATAATCGGAAGCAACCAGAGAATTAGCAGTGAAGATGCCGAGACTGGGTGGAGTATCTATCACCACGAAATCGTAATCTTTGCCTTCCAGATACTTTTTCAATCTGTAAAAATTTTCAAATCGCGTATCAGTCTCAAACCTTGAAAGCCTTATATCGCTTCCAAGCAGACTGATAGAGACCCCTTTCTTAAGGGCAACCTTCACAGGCATAGCCTCCTTTCCCTCAAAAAGGCGGTGCACGAACGAAGACCCATCAGGCTCCACCTGAAAGGTGTAAGTGAGGTTTCCCTGAGGGTCCATGTCAACTGCAAGAACATCATATCCCTTCTCCGCCA
>JAADEW010000028.1 GCA_013153205.1 Deferribacteres bacterium
ATTTCCTCTTGAACTTCAAGCTGCCTCTTACCGCATCTACAACTATTGTGTCCCCTTCCTTGAACTTACCGCTCAAAATCTCCTCGGAAATGGGCTCCGATATGTATCTTTCCACGGCCCTTCTCAGAGGTCTGGCTCCGAGCTGAGGGTCGTACCCCTTCTCAAGCAGAAACTTCTTGGCTTTATCGGTAACCTCAAGAGATAAGGACTTCTCCACCAGCAGTTCTCTTATCTCATCCAGTATCAGGTCAAGTATGGCAAGTATCTCCTTCTCTCCAAGAGGCTTAAATATAACCACATCGTCAATCCTGTTTATGAACTCAGGTGGGAATCTCTTTTTGAAAGAGGTAAGCACCTCATTCTTCACCTTCTCAAACCCGCTCACCTCGTCCCCGAAACCGAGAGAGACCCCTTTAAAGAAGCTCTTTGCGCCGATGTTTGAAGTCATTATTATCACGGTGTTTTTGAAGTTAACCACCCTGCCGAAGGCATCGGTAAGCCTGCCGGTATCAAATATTTGAAGCAGAAGATTGAAAACATCGGGATGGGCTTTCTCCATCTCGTCAAAGAGGATAACCGAATAGGGCCTTCTCCTTACAGCCTCCGTGAGCTGTCCCCCTTCTTCATACCCCACATATCCCGGAGGAGCACCTATAAGACGGGAAACGTTAAACTTCTCCATGTATTCGGACATGTCTATGCGAATTAAGGCATCCTTGCTTCCGAAAAGGGTCTCTGCAAGCACCTCTGCCGTTCTCGTCTTACCGACACCTGTGGGCCCAAGGAAGAAGAAAACCCCTATGGGCTTGTTCATGTTTCTCAAGCCCACCCTGGACCTCTTTATAGCCTTGGCAATACGCTCAATGGCAAAGTCCTGACCAATAACGTATTTCCTGAGCTCCTCCTCAAGCTGAAGGAGCTTCTTCTCTTCATCCGCGCTTATCCTGTGAAGCGGAATACCGGTTATTCTGGAGGTTACAAAAGCCACATCCTCCTCGGTCACCACTGGCTTCTCGTCCCCGACCTCTTCCTTCCACTTCTTCTTGAGCTCCCTCAACCTCTGTATAACCTTTATCTCCTCGTCCCTTATGTGAGCGGCTCTCTCAAAATCCTGATTATCTATGGCTTTTCTCTTTTCATCCTCTATTTTGTCAAGCTCAAGTTCAACCTCTCTTATATCATCGGGAACGCGGGTGTTCCTCACGTGCACCATGGAACAGGCTTCGTCCAGAAGGTCTATGGCTTTATCCGGGAGGAACTTGTCGGTCAGGTATCTCTCCGCCATCTTAACAGCGGCTTCAAGGGCTTCATCCGTTATCCTGACGCCGTGAAACTCCTCATACCTTTCCCTCAAGCCCCTCAGTATGTTTAAAGTTTCCTCAACGCTCGTGGGCTCAACGAGCACTATCTGGAACCTGCGCTCCAGAGCCCCGTCTTTCTCAATGTATTTCCTGTATTCGGAAAGGGTGGTGGCGCCTATAACCTTTATTTCACCTCTGGCAAGGGCAGGTTTAAGCATGTTTGCGGCGTCTATTGAGCCTTCCGCCGCCCCTGCTCCCACGAGGGTGTGGAGCTCGTCTATAAAGAGTATCACGTCATCTCCCTGAGACGCCTCTTTGATTATGGCTTTCATACGGGACTCAAACTGCCCCCTATACTTGGTTCCGGCAACAATTGAACCGAGGTCAAGGGCTATAACCCGCATGTTAACGAGGCTTTCGGGCACCTCCCTCCTCACTATCCGCTGGGCAAGCCCCTCAACTATGGCGGTTTTACCCACACCGGGCTCACCGATGAGCACAGGGTTGTTCTTGTTCTTTCTGGAGAGTATCTGGATAATGCGCTCTATCTCCCTTTCCCTTCCGATTACGGGGTCAAGCTTGCCCTCTTTAGCGAGCCTGGTGAGGTCAACCCCGAACTCGTCAAGAGCCGGGGTCTTTCTGCTCTTTTTCTTTTTGGTTATGGTGTCTTCCCCCACGAGCTCCCTCACCACCTCTCTGGCATCCTCTATATCAATGCCCATACGCCTCAATATCTTGCCGGCAAGACCCGTCCTCTCCCTTATAATACCCAGAATTATGTGCTCGGTTCCCACATAATCCTGTCCGAGGTTTCTTGATTCCTCCTGAGCGTACTCAAGAACCTTCTTTGCATCGGGACCGAAAGGAATGGCACCAACCACGAAACCGCGCCTTCCGTAAGGTATGCGCTTTTCCACCTCTTCCTTCAGGTAGTTCACATCTATACCCAGCCTGTCCAGCACCAAAAGCCCAAGCCCAGAGCCCTCCTTCAGAATTCCTATGAGAAGGTGGGCCGTGGTGAGGGTATCGTGCTGAAACCTCTCTGCTTCAGACCTTGCTATTATTATGGCTTTTCTTGCTCTCTCAGTGAAATTTTCAAACATCTTTACCTCTCCTTACTTCTAAGTATAACTTTACTTAAGGCAACCTTTCATGTCAAACAAAGAGTGGACAATGGAAAGGACCCTTAACATAGAAGGCTTTCTCTACATACCTCCCCACACCATCGTCAAAAACCCTTCTATTAAATTCATCAATGGAAAAATCACGAAGATAGAAAGAAGAGACACCCCTCCCTTTCACGAAAAAGGCTGTCTCTTTCCTCCTCTCGTCAACGCACATGTTCATCTCGATTTTCCTCATCCCATATATTCAACCGACTTCGTCTCCTGGATAGAGAAAATAATACTAAAAGAGAACTCATCAAGGGGCTACACAAAAAAAACAATAAAAATGCTCAATAACTCCCGCAAACTCGGTATCCTGCACCTGTGTGATATAACCCGCGAGTTAGAATATCCTCTATCTGTGTATGGATGCCAGCCTTTCTACGAGATTATAGGGGACGAGGATGCGAAGGTTCCAGAGCTTCCCGAGGGCTTCATGCTGAGTCCCCACGCCGTATACAGCACATCCCCCAGGCTGATAAAAGAGGTAAAAAAGCGCTTCAAAAACAGGCTGTTCATGATACACGCTTCTGAAAGCAAAGAAGAGGTAAAGCTTGTTCAGGGAAAGCCCAATCAGATAGAGGAAAGGATTTATCCGCTGGTAAAACGGAAAAAGCCCTTTGATGGTGTATTCCCTTCACCCATAGCTTTGCTGGAGCACTTCTCACTTCTGGACGAAAAGATGATACTGGTCCACTGCATTGAAGCCACGCCGAAAGACATAGAGCTTATAGCCAGAAGAGGCTCAAAGGTGGTCATCTGTCCGAGAAGCAACCTCTATCTGAACGGCGGCATAGCCGATGTGCCCGCGTTTATCAGAGAAGGCATAACCGTTGCCATAGGAACGGATGGACTGGGCAGCACCCCCAACCTGAACCTGTGGGAAGAGGCAAGGCTTCTCTATCTATACTTCAAGGGAAAAATCAAACCGGAAAAGATACTTGAAATGCTCACGGTAAACGGATTGAACGCAGTTGGGCGAAAGCCCTTTGACGAAGCCACCTTTTTACTTTTTGACATGAAAGAGCCGAAAGGGATTGAAGAGCTCGCATTCACCATACTGTTTCAGGCAGAAGAACTGATAAAACGGGTCTATCTCAAGGGAAAAGAGCTCATTTTTTCCTGACCACCACTATGGTGAACTTATCCGGATGGATATACTTCTTTATCACCTCTTTCACATCCTCAAGGGTTACCTTCTCTATCATTCTGGGAAACTCGTTGAGGTAATCAGGTCCAAGCCCGTAAAAGGCGGCAAAGGCAAGATAATCGGCTATCTCACTGTTCGTATCTATGCGCAGGGGAAAACTGCCGGTGATGTATCTTTTGGCGTCCTCAAGCTCCTCCTCGGTGGGACCGGTCTTCACATACTTTCTCACCTCATCCACCGCCTCATCAATGGCTTTGTCCGCCGCATCGTTTCTGGTCTGAAGAACTATCCTGAAGGTCCCCCTGTAAAGGGCAGGCTCAAACAGGCTGTAAACGGAGTAGGAGTAACCACCTTTCTCCCTTATCCGGTAAAAGAGCCTTGAAGTGAGACCTCCCCCACCCAATATCTGATTGGCAACGTAAAGCTTCAAGAAGTCAGGGTTCTTTCTTGAGACCCCGATGTGTCCTATCACAATGTTTGCCTGACTCACATCCTTTTCCACCACAAAGACACCGGGGTTATACGCAGGGCTTTTCACTTCGGGATAACCGGGAGCCCTGCCTATCCATGCGCTGAAGTATTTTTTGAGCTCCGATTTCAAAGTGGACCTGTCAATGTCTCCCACCACTATGAGCTTGCTCCCTTCGGGAAGGTAGTGGCTCTTGTAAAAGGCCACCACTTCGTCAAGTGAGATGGCTTTTACCGTGTTCACATAACCCTTAACCGGCCTGTGGTATGGGTGATTCTTGCCGTAAACCACCTCTCTGAACTTTTTGGCGGCTACCACACCGGGGTCTTCGTCCTCTTTTATAATCTCGCCTATTATCTCCTTCTTCAGCCTCTCAAAGTTGTCTCTGGGAAAGGACGGGGCAAGCATAATATCGCTCAGCAGAGAAAGTCCCCTATCAAGATACCTGTCAAGCACTTTGAGAGAAATGGTGGTGTAATCCCTGCCGCCGTCAACACTTAAATCGGCACCTATAAACTCTATCTCCTCGGATATCTGAGGAGCGGTTCGGGTCTTCGTCCCCTCAAGAAGCATCTGAGAGGTAAAGTAGGAGAGCCCGGCTTTCTCCTCAGGGTCAAACACGGAACCCACAGGTATGACAAACTTGAACACAACGAAAGGCAGGACCTTCCTCTCAACAAGCCAAACCTCCAGGCCGTTGTCCATCTTGAAAACCGTGGGATTTATTTCAGCAAGAGCAGTATTCACCATGAGCAAACCTCCAAGAATTAGAAGAAAAAACCTTTTCAATGCTTTTCCTCCGGAAGGAGATAACCAATGGTAAGGTTATCCCTCACAAGATACTTCTGAGCTACTTTTTTCACATCATCAAGGGTAACCTTTCTTATGTTGTCCACATATCTGTTGAGATACCCATATTCCACACCGATAGCCTCAAGGTTGCCTATGTTCATGGCTCTGTAGAAGTTGGAATCAAGCCCGTAAATAAAATCAGCTTCAATCTGGTTCTTGGCTTTCTCAAGCTCCTTTTGAGTTACGCCTCCCCTTTTAATCTTTTCAATCTCGTCCCAGATGAGCTTTTCCACATCCTGAGGCGTTGCCCCCATCTGAACAGCGGCGTAAAAGCACAGAAGTAGCGGGTCTTTGGTCTTCACGGAATAGTAAGCCCCGGCGTAAAGGGCTTTTTTCTCGTTATAAACCAGCCGATTGTAAAGCCTTGAGCTCCTTCCGGAACCCAGAATAACCGAAAGAACTTTAAGAGCGTATTCCTCGCCGGAACCTATGTTGGGAACATGGAAACCACCGAACACAAAGGGAAGACGCGCTTCAGGGCTTTTAACAATCACCCTCCTTTCGCCCCGCTGTTCAGGTTCCACACATTTAACTTTTGGTATATGGGAAACAGGTGGAATATCTCCAAAATACTTGTCAACCATTTCAAAAATTTTTTCTGTGTCAACATCCCCGACGATCACGATAACCGCATTATTAGGTGCATAATACGTTTTGTAATGCTTCTTCAGGTCCTCAAGGGTTATGTTCTCTATATCCTTCATCCACCCAATCACAGGCCAGTGATAGGGATGCGCTTTGAAAGCCGCCGCATAAACCTCCTCAACAAGCAGGGAGGTGGGGTCATCTTCCGTGCGAAGCCTTCTCTCCTCCATCACAACGCTCTTTTCCCTTTTGAACTCTTCAGGGTCAAGCTTCAGGTTCACCATCCTGTCGGATTCAAGCTCCATGGAAATCTTTATCCTATCGGCGGCCCAGTTTTCAAAATAGGCTGTGTAGTCCCTGCTGGTAAAGGCGTTCTCCTGCCCTCCGTTTCTCGCCACAATCTTTGAAAATTCGCCGGGACCGTATTTCTCGGTTCCCTTGAACATCATGTGCTCCAATAAGTGAGAAATCCCCGTCTTTCCAAACTGCTCGTTCCTTGAACCCACTTTATACCATATCTGAAAGGTGGCGGTAGGTGTGGAATGGTCTTCCACCACTATAACCTTAAGCCCGTTTTTCAGCACCTTCTCCTTCGCTACAATTCCCAA
>JAADEW010000099.1 GCA_013153205.1 Deferribacteres bacterium
GTCTCAAGGATTAAAGACTGAACCAAGTGGTGCCGGAGGCGGGATTCGAACCCGCACGGGCATTGCGCCCACAGCATCCTGAGTGCTGCGCGTCTCCCAATTCCGCCACTCCGGCTTCCGAGGAAAAGATTTAAAATCAAAACGGCCGCTTGTCAAGAAAACATTTACATGAAAACGGTATAAACCTTAACTTCAATCCCCAAATCCGCCTTCAAACGCCTTTCAGCAAAATCCTCAAGTTTTTTCCACCTCTTTGCTCCCAGATACTCGTAAACCTCTCTTACGGTATTAAAGCTTTCAATCACCGGCTCGCTAAAAAAATGAGCAAGCCACTTCATTGGTATCCGTCCGTGCTTCACATGGGTGTTTTTAAACCCATACGCCACCTTGGCGAGCTTGGCAGGCTGAGAGAAAAGATGGACAAGCCTGAACCCCGCTCTTTTAGCGTGAAGCAGGGAAAAGAACAGATAATCTCCGATTACCACGAAAGCCTCCTCTGGAAGCCCGGACAGCATCCTGCGAGCCGCATCCAGAGTCTGCCTTCCCGGAGAAAAGACTATCTCGTCAAGCCCCTGAGCCCTCGCAAACCGGATTTCCGTTATTATAGAATCAAGGAAGGATTTGGTGTTAAAGGGTATCACAATCCCTTTCGTGCCCAAGATGGAAATCCCTCCGACGATACCAAGCTTCTCGTTAATGGTGCTTTCGGCTATTCTCTCCCCATCAGGAACCGAAATCACAATTCTGTATCCGGAATCCGCACCATAAGCCCTCAAAGCATCAGATACATTCTTCAGTATGTAAAACCTCGGAACGGGATTGATGGCAGGCTCCCCCACAGAAAGCCTCAAGCCCTTTCGCGTAACAATCCCAACCCCTTTTCCGGCTTCCAGAATCAACCCGGAGCGGGAAGGCTCAACCTCCGCTACTATGGACGCTCCACAGGTCACATCGTCTTCAATAAAGCCTCTCTTTTTCACGCAAGCCCTTCCCCCATACGCCCACAAAACCGGGAGCACAACCCTTTCTCCTGAAGGTATAAGAACATCAACAGACTCAACCGTTTTTTCAAACAGAGAAACAACAGCCGCTTTAGCCGCCGCAGAAGCCCACACTCCGGTGGTATAGACTATTTTATCATCTCTTTCAGACAATCCTCTATCTTTTCCCTTATGGCTTTGGTCAAAGAGGGGTCTCTGCCAGAGGTAGAGATGGATACAACAACCCCTTCCCTTTCAATCACAGCTGGGAAAATAAAATCACCGCTTTCACCACAGGAAGCGTTTTCCACCGCATAGCCCTTATTCCTCACAGCCTTCACTATCTTCTCTGCTTCCCTATCAACCCCCACGAAAACAAAAGAGTATTCCTCATCCAGCAGGCTCTCATCAAACTCTTCTGCAATCCACCTTATCCTTTTAAGGTCAACCAGCCGCATCAAAGCATCCGTTATACGGGGAGAGATAAGGGTAATATCCACCTTCGGCTCAAGCTCAAGTATCTTCTTAATCCTTCTTTCGTTTACCTTACCCCCACCTATAAAAAGGAGCTTTTTCCCCTTAAGCTTAAAGTGTAAAGGTAGGTAGCCCATCTCTTCTGAAAGCCATCAGCATGGAGATGTATTCCACATCGTCAGGTATCTCTTCGGTTATCCTCTCTCCAGCCATGGTGCATCTTGAGGCAAAGATGACCCTCTTAAATCCCATGGCAAAAAGCCTGTCTCTCAAAAAAATGAGCCGGTCCCTGTTCCGGGGAACCTTCATGAACACCACGGTATCAAAACCGTCCAGATTCCAGCCAGAATCCTCAAGATGAGAAGCGGAAACCACAGCCAGAGCCTCATTCCTTATAACCAGAGGAAGTCCTGAGGAAAGAGCACAGGCGGAAAAAGACGAAACACCGGGAACGAAAAAGACATCTAAAAACGGACGCAGTCTTTCGTGCAGGTAAAAGTAAGTGCAGTATATGGAAGGGTCCCCCAGCGTTATGAAAGAAGCCGTCTCAAAGTCTGCATCCAGAATGGTTTTAACGGAGCGCCTCCAGTGAGCCTCCAGCACATCCTTATCCTTTGTCATAGGAAAGACGAGGGAAACGGTGCGTTTGCCTTCAAGCTCACACACCTTTTTTGCTATATCGTAAGCAATACTCTTTTCCCCTTCCCTTTTCACAGGATAAAACACCCAGTCAGAAGCGTCTATAACTCGCTTTGCCTTCAGGGTCATAAGCTCTGCATCACCCGGACCCACCCCCACCACATAAAGCCGTCTATTTCTCATCCTCAAACATCCTCTTAACCGCTTTTAAGGCACACAGATTGCCGCACATAGTGCATGTATCGGGTGCTTCGGGAGGTCTCGTTGAGCGTATTTTTTTAAACTCGTCGCTGTAAACCGAAAGCTCAAACTGTTTAGCCCAGTCAAGATTCTTCCTCGCCGCAGCCATTTCCAAATCTCGCTCTCTTCTGTTCAGCTTAATCATGTCCCCCATGTAAGCCGCTATCTTAGCACACCTCACCCCTATCCTGACATCATCCGGGAAGGGCAACGCTATGTGCTCCGCCGGGGTGAGATAGCATATCAGGTCCGCTCCATACCATGAGGCAAGAGAAGCTCCAGCCACAGAGGTTATGTGGTCGTATCCGGGAAAGACATCGGTGGGAACGGGACCCAGAACATAGTAGGGAGCATTGCCGCTCAGCTTCTTGGCAAGCTTCATGTTCATCTCTATCTCGTCAAGGGGTATGTGTCCGGGACCCTCAACCATTGACTGAACGCCGTATCTTAAAGCCTCCTCGTGAAGCTCACAGTTTATTATAAGCTCCTGAACCTGAGCCCTGTCGTTTGAATCGTGAACAGCCCCCGACCTCATGCCGTTTCCAAGGCTGAGAACCACATCCCTCTTCTTCAGTATCTCAAGCACCCTGTCAAACTTCTCGTAATAGGGATTTTCGGCGTTATTGTATTCCATCCATGCAACGAGAAAAGCCCCACCGCGGCTGACAAGCCCTCCTACCCTGTAGCCCTGTTTTCTCAACCTCTCCACCGAAAGCCTGTTGATACCGCAGTGCACCGCCATAAAATCCACACCGTCCTCCACCTGCCTCTCAAGGACCTCAAAAAAGAGCTCTTCGGGCGCCTTAACAATGGCTCCATACCTCTTAATAGCCTCCGCCGCCACCTGATAAAGGGGCACCGTGCCCACAGGAATGGTCACCGCCTTGAGTATCTTCCTCCTTATTCTGTCAAGGTCTCCTCCCGTGGAAAGCTCCATCAGGGTGTCGGCTCCCTCTTCCTGAGCTATTTTAGCCTTCTCCTCCTCCATATCAAAGTTCACTATATCCGTTGAGGTTCCTATACTGGCATTGACCTTCGTGCGCAGTCCCTCACCTATGCCCACAGGAACAGGGTTTCTCAGGGTGTTTCCCATTATAACGACCCTTCCGCAGGCAACTTTATCGCGTATCTCTTCAGCAGAGAGCCCTTCCATTTCCGAAACTGCTTTCATTCTGGGTGTGATAATCCCCTTTTTAGCCGCCTCAAGCTGTGTCATCTGAATCCTCCTCAAGCTTTTTAACCTTTAATGTAAGACCTTTCACATCCACCACCTTCACCTTTTCCCCCTTCCTTATAACCTCTTCGCTCACGGCTTTCCACCTCTCACCGTGAACAAAAACCCATCCCCCCTCTTTCGTTATATCCGTCTTTGCAGTGCCTACCTCACCTAAAAGGCCCTCTTTCCCCGAAACCGGTTTTTTCTTAAGGGTCTTCACGGCAAGAGCTACAACAAACATGAAGAATAGAGCCGTGAGAACAGAAGCAGACAGAATAACGTAAAGGGAAGGCTTCAGCAAAGGAGTGGGAGCGTCAAAAAGCATCAAAGAGCCTATTAAAAAAGAGAAGAAACCGCCTATCCCCAGAAGCCCGTGGGTAGGCAGTTTAACCTCAAGAACAAAGAGCAAAAATGCAAAAATTATGAGAGCCATACCCGCATAGTTCAGCGGCAGAACATGAAGGGAATAAAAGGACAAAACGAGACATATAAAACCAACAACGCCGGGGAATATGAGTCCGGGATTGGAAAGCTCAAACAAAAGCCCGTAAAAACCCAGAACCGCCATTATGTAAGCCACATTGGGATGGGAAATAAAGTAAAAAAACCTCTGCCTGAAGTTCATAGGAATCTTTTTGACCCTGGCGCCTTTGGTCTTCAAAACCCATACACTGTCCCTTACCCTGACCCTTCTGCCGTCCACCTTATCCAGCAGGTCTCTCACGTCAAACGCAACAAGGTCTATTATATGCGCCTTTAAAGCCTCTTCCTCCGTTAGAGAACGGCTTTTAGCCACCATCTCAATGAGAATCTTTGAAAAATGGCCCCTCTTTTCTGCTATGCTCTTTATAAAAGCCACCGCATCGTTGGTAACCTTCTCCTTCATGGTTTTGTCCATCTTCACGCCGAGACTAACAGGATGAGCGGCTCCGGTGTTTGTTCCGTAGGCCATGGCGGCTATGTGGCCCGAAACAAGGATAAAAAGCCCGGCAGACGCCGCCCTTGCCCCGGGAGGATAGACATAGGTGATAACGGGAACGCGGGCATTCATAATCTTTGACACTATCACCCTCATGGAAGCATCAAGCCCACCGGGGGTATCAAGTAGAATCAGAACCACGGAATTCCTTTTTTCTGCTTTATCTATAACAGAAACGATGTAGTCTGCCATGGGAGGATTGACCACACCGTAAAGGGATGCCACATACACCCTGGTGCCGCTGGCTGCACCGGATGTGCTAATCAATATAAATAATGCGGCCAGTAATCTCTTTGCCATCTACCTTAAGTATTCCAAAGCTTCTTCTTTCTGCAAATCTTCTATCTGTTGGGGTCCCGGGATTAAACAGAAAAATGCCCTCTAAATCCGCACAGAAAGGAATGTGCGAGTGCCCAAAAACTATTGAATCGGGATTGAGATGAGAATAGGCTTCACACAGCCTCTCAGGAAGCCTGTAAGGCTCTCCCCAGCCGTGAACCAGAAGTATCTTCACCTCCTCAACGGAAACGATGAGCCTGTCGGGATAGGCACTTTTAACGCTTACGCTGTCCATATTCCCGCAGACAGCCTTCACCTCCGCAACAGCCATAAGGTCATAGAGCGCTTCCTCTTCAACCATATCCCCCGCATGAAGAATCAAATCCACCGCCTCATCTGCAAAGGTCCGGAGGACCACCTCCGGTATGGAAGGGGCGGCATAAGGTATGTGAGTGTCTGAAACGACCCCTATCTTAACCATGCTTCATGTTCAGCGCTCTTTTGAGCTCTTTGCTCGGCTTGAAGTAAGGCACGAGCTTGGCAGGCACATCTATAGTTTCACCAGTTCTGGGATTTCTTCCCTTTCTCGCTCTCTTGCTCCTTACCCTGAAGACCCCGAATCCCCTGAGCTCCACCTTGTCCCCCTTATCCAGAGCCTCAGAGATGGAAGAGAAAATGGCGTTAACGGCGGCTTCCGCCTCTTTTTTCGTAAGCCCGAACTGTTTTGCCACTTTGTCAATAAGCTCCATTTTCGTCATCTCAACCCTCCAATTATTTCTGCTTTCATTTCTCTGATGAAACTCAAGGTTTCTGCTTTCAGCCTCTCCATGAATCCGTATTTCTTCTCTATAACTGTAACTTCAAGTCTTCCCTTATAACCCAAATCCTTTGACATTATCCCCACCACATCGTCAAGAGTGGCTATGCCGTCAATCAATTTTAAAGAAAGGGCCTCATTCCCGGTAAAAACCCTTCCGTCAGCCACTCTCCTCACATCCTCTTCCTTCATCCCCCTTGCCTTTGCCACATCCCTTATAAACTGCTCGTGAATGTTGTCCAGCAGGCCTTTTATAACTTTTTTCTCCTCTTCAGTGGGCTCTTTGAACGGGGAGCCCAAATCCTTGAATTTACCGCTCTTGAAAACATAGGGCTTAATTCCAACCCTGTTCAGCAAATCCCTTACCTCGGCAAAGCTGAAGATAACGCCAATGCTTCCCACAAGGCTTCCAGAATCGGCAAAGATTTTATTGCAGGCAGAAGCCACATAATAAGCACCTGAAGCGCCGATGGTCTCAACGGAGGCGTATATCCTCTTTTTCTTTCTCAACTTCAGGATGTAGTGGTATATCTCCTGACTGGGAGCCACAGCCCCGCCCGGGCTGTTTATGCGAATGATAATTCCCTTTATGTCGGGACGCCGCTCCGCCTCTTTTAAAAGAGGGATAAAATCCTCTACGGTATTTGAAGTAATGGTGCCTTTCAGGTAAATCAAACCGATTTTGCTTTTTATGGGCAGATTGGCTATGTGCAACCTATTTACTAAAGAGAGTGCAACAAGCAATACAAAGAAGACCAAAAGGCCCCGGAGAAACCTTCCCATTACTCACTCTTTTCTATAGCCTTCTTGAGGATATCACCCAGTTTAAAGACGGAATCTCCGGAGGAAGAGGAAGAAGACATCATCTTTTCAACCTCTTCCTTCTCCTTCATCAGCTTGTATTCTTTAACGGACAAAGAGACCTTCCTGTTCTCATTGTCTATCTTGGTTATAACAGCCGTAAGGATATCACCCACTTTAACAACATCTTCGGGAGCCTTCACCTTCTTGTCGTCAAGCTGGGACACATGAACCAGCCCTTCCACCTCGTCAGTCAGCTTCACAAAAGCACCAAAAGGCGTCACACTCGTAACCTCTCCCTTCACCACATCGCCTTCTTTATACTTGGAAACAAATTCCTGCCAGGGGTCAGGCATAATCTGCTTGAGGCCAGCTCTTATCCTCCTTCTCTTTCCGTCAACCTCAAGTATCTTCACCTTCAACTCATCCCCAACCTGAAGGATATCAGAGGGCTTTTTCAGCCTCTTGCTCCAGGTCAAATCATCGGCATTTATAAAGGCTTCCACTCCCTCTTCAAGCTCAACTATCACCCTGTTTGCAAGAATCTTCTTAACCTTAGCGGAAACCACCGCTCCTACGGGATACTTCTCCTCCACATTCTCCCAGGGATTCTCCTCCACCCTCTTCAGGGAAAGGGAAAGCCTCCTTTCATCGGGCTTGATGTCTATAACCACACACTCAACCTCGTCCCCTTCTTTAAGCACCTCGGAGGGATGCTTTATCCTCTTAGTCCAGGAAAACTCCGATATGTGAATCAAGCCTTCAACACCCTCCTCAAGTTCAACGAAGGCACCGTAATCCGTTATACCCGAAACCTTGCCCTTCACTCTGGAGCCCACGGGGTATTTCTCCTCTATATTCTCCCACGGGTCAGGGGTGAGCTGTTTCATACCGAGAGAAATCTTCTCCTTCTCCCTGTCAAAAGAGAGCACCTTAACCCACACCCTCTGGCCCTCCCTCAACACCTCGGAGGGGTGCTTTATCCTCTTCCACGAGATGTCGTTTATGTGAAGGAGTCCATCAACAGGCCCTACATTGATAAAGGCACCGTAGTCCATAACCTTTTTGACCTGCCCCTCTATAACCTTGCCCTCCACCATCCTGCTCCAGAACTCCTCTTTCTCCCTCTCAAGCTCTTCTCTTAAATACTCTTTGCGGGATACCACGATGTTGGGGTTTTTCCCTTCAAGCTTAGCATCCAGCACCTTGAAGTATGACTCCACTCCCACCAGAGAATCAGGGTCATCAATGGGCTTTACATCAGCCTGAGACATGGGCAGAAAGGCTTCATATTCTCCGATTTTGACCCTGTAGCCACCCTTTACCCTCTTCGTAATTACGCCCTTCACATAGGTGCCTTCTTCTTTGGCTTTGAGTATGTCCCGCCACTGTCTTCTCTTATCCGCTTCCTTTTTGGAAAGCTGGATGCCGCTTTCCCCTGCAAGGCTTCTGACGAACACCTCTATCTCATCCCCCACCTGAGGGGGTTCCTTAAATTCGGAAATGGGTATAACTCCCTCGGCTTTGTAGCCTACATCAACCATAACCTCCTTATCGGAAACACTAACCACCGTCCCTTTCACTATGTCGCCGGGATGAAGGGGCTTTATGGTCTCCTCGTAAAGAGAATCCATCTCATTCATCTCTTTGAACTCTTCCATCCTGAACAATCCCTCCCGTCAGTTTTTTCACTCTATCTACCACTGCATCTATTATCCAATCTGGCGTAGATGCTCCAGCAGTTATCCCTATCATCTTTTTATCAAAAAACCAAGACACATCAAGCTCATCAGGAACTTCAATGTGATAAGCCTTCACCCCGCAGTCGGAAGCTATCTCAACCAACCTTTTGGTATTGGCGCTGTTTTTGCCGCCTACCACGATTAAAACCTCTACCTTAGCCGCCATGTTTTTACACTCAAGCTGTCTCTCGGCAGTTGATTGGCATACTGTATTAAAAACTCTAAGCTCAGTAAAGTCCTCACACCCTTTCATTATCCTGCTTACGGCATCAAAAAAATCGGAAAGTATCTGGGTGGTCTGAGAAACCACCCCTATCTTCTTCGCACCTTCAGGTATGTCTTTATAAATGAAAGCCTTACCCTCACCGTAAGAGAGAAGAGCCTTAACCTCGGGATGCTCCGCCTCTCCCACCACAGCCACCAGATAGCCTTTCTTCACCAGATTAGAGACAATCTCCTGAGCTTTCTTCACAAAGGGGCAGGTGGCATCAATAATTCTCACCCCTTTATCTCTGAGCTTCCTCAGGTCATCAAGTGGAATGCCGTGAGACCTTATCACCACCGTGGCACCGTGCGGCACTTCCTCCAAAGAAGAGAGCACCCTGATTCCGTTCTCCTCAAGAAGAGAGACGACCTGCGGGTTGTGAATGAGGGGGCCTATTGTGTAAACCTCCTTCCACTTTTCCGAAGCGTCAAAGGCTATCTGAACGGCTCTCTTTACCCCGAAACAGAAACCGGCTTTGGACGCAACACATATCACGACGCCATCTCTTTCCACAGCTCACCCCTCATCTTTTCCTGTTTATGCCAGTAACCGTCAAGCAGGCCTTCTCTCTCAAGCTCGTGAAGCCTTGCTCTCAACCACCTTGGTATAGGTGCCGGCTCAGCCCTCTCAAGGGGCGTTCCCGGAAGGGGGATAAAAGTGTGTGCGTGTATGGAGACGAAGTGATTTGAGACGAGATACTCTATGAAATCAAGGGTTTCTCTCTGTTCATCATGAGATTCCCCCGGAAAGCCAAATATGAAGTCCAGAACCACTTTAAACCCAAAACGGTTCAGAACCTCAACGGCTTTCACCACATCCTTTACGGTATGTCCCCGCCTCAGTCCGGCAAGCCTTCTGTCAGAACCGCTCTGAGCACCCACCACCACTTTTCTGTTGCTGCAGAAATCACTCATAAGCCGTGCCGCATCAACGGTTACAGACTCAGGCCTTACCTCTGAGGGAAAGGAACCGAAGTAAATCTCGTCAATACCACAACCAGCTATACCCTCAAAAAGCCTCTTCAGAGCTTTAACATTCGGCGTTACCCCGTCATAAGACATGTAGCTCAAAGCATTCGGGGCAATAAACCTCATAAACTTTCTGCCGCGCCCGGCTAAAATCCGCGCTTCACGAAGGACCGAAGCCACGCTTCTGTGCTTCACTCCGGCAAAAAGCCTCGGCACCTGACAGAAAGCGCATCTGTGAACACACCCACGCACTATCTCAACGGGAGCCGTATATGGACAGCCTTCCAAGGTGTAGTCCAGAAAGGAACAGGAACGCTTATATATCCTCTCGAGCCTTCCCCTGACAAAGTCGCTAACAAGCGAAAGAACAGCCCATTCCCCCTCGCCCACAACCACCGCGTCAAATCCCATACCGAGGGTTTCGTAAGGCTTTGCCGTGGGATGAGCTCCCCCGGCAATCAGAACCCTGCAGTTTGAACGCACCTCCCTCACCTCTTTTCTGACCCACGAGACATCGGGGCTCATAAAGGAGTAGAAAAGCACATCGTAAAAGGAGCTCTTTATCCCGGCCAAATCTACCACTGAAATCTCCACACCGCTTAACCTTTCCCTCATCACAGATATGAGGGGAACTAAGCTGTATCTGTTCCGCTTGGTAAGCCTAAACGCTACCCTCATGGCTCCACAAGAGCTTTCTCTTTGCTTCAAGAAGCCTTTCTTCTTCACCCATAAACTCAGCGGCGGTAACCACACATTCGTTCAAAAACAAATCTTTCACATCACTTCTGTAAGAGGAGCTTCTCGTTATGTGGTGGTCCAGAATCAAAAATTGAGGTCTCAGCTCATCAACCACAGCCTTCATGCTGTTTAAGGCGCTGTCCACAGCCTCTTTAGAAAAGCTTCTTTCCCCCAAATACGTTGGGGGACCGTCCATAAATATGACATCCGGTTTAGCGGAAAGTATGAAGTCAAGTTGCTCCTTCGAAGGTGCCCCCTGAATGTCAGAGGTGTATAGAAACCTGAAATCCTCCTCCACAAGCACCTGAAACACACACCCAAGCCTCTTCCCTTCACCGTGAGGCAGGGCTTCGGAAAAACGGATTCTGGCTGTTCCGAGGGTTATCTCTTTCCCCTCTGCCACGTTTATCTCCCCTGCCTTATCCGCAATGCCCTTGATAAGAAGCCTCGC
Organism: Deferribacteres bacterium; assembly: GCA_013153205.1. Lineage (GTDB taxonomy): Bacteria > Thermosulfidibacterota > Thermosulfidibacteria > Thermosulfidibacterales > Thermosulfidibacteraceae > JAADEW01. The sequence continues at coordinate 10,590 of JAADEW010000099.1, forward strand.
CCTCTTTCTCTGGTTGAAGTTTATGTTGTTTTCAGGGTCCTTTATGAACAGCACCTTACCCCTGTATATCTCAAAGTCCTCCGGGTCGTAGTGGTCGTGATGATAGTGGGTTATCACGATAACATCGCTTTCAAGGGCCTTTTTTCTAATCAATTCTTTAAGGTGTTTCAGCCTTTCAAACTCTTTTCTGTGAGGGGGAAGACCGTATCTCTTAGGTCCGAGAGCCGCTCCCGGGTCTATCAAAATTTTATGGCCACCTGCCTCAACCCAGGTGGCCATGCTTCTAACGCCCAAACTGTCCGTTGCGAGTATCTCTACCTTCAAATGAGGCCAAGCCTCCTCAACGCCTTTTTAGCTATATCCTTTCTGTAGTGCACCCCTTCCCAGCTTATTTTGGAAACCGCCTCGTAAGCCCTGTCAACCGCCTCTTTTATATCCTTACCCAAAGCGGTAACTCCCAGAACCCTGCCGCCGTTGGTTACGAACTTGCCGTCAACCTTTTTGGTTCCCGCATGGAAAACCTTCACCCTTTCCATCTTCGCAACTTCGTCAAGTCCGTGAATCTCTTTTCCCTTCTCGTATTTGCCGGGATAACCACCGGAAGCCATCACCACACACACAGCCGCATCGTCAAGATACTCTATCTCGCATGAATCCAGGGTGCCGTTTATGGAAGCGAGAAGGGCATCGACCAAATCGCTCTTCATCCTCATGAGAATAGGCTGAGCCTCCGGGTCGCCAAACCTCACGTTATATTCCAGCACCCGGGGATACTTATCGTCCTCAATCATGAGCCCCACATAAAGCACTCCCTTGAAAGGAATGCCCCTTTCAGCCATTCCCTCTATGGTGGGGATAACAATCTCGTTCATGGCCTTGTCGTGAATATACTCTGTCACAACAGGCGCCGGGGAATAAGCGCCCATACCCCCGGTGTTCGGGCCCTCGTCGTTGTCGTAAACCGGTTTATGGTCCTGAGAGGATGCAAGAGGCACCACATTCTTCCCGTCAGTTATCACGATAAAGGACGCCTCCTCTCCCCTGAGGAAGTCCTCCACCACAATCCTGTCTCCAGCCTCCCCGAAGATTCTGTCCACCATTATGGCATCAACCGCTCTTTTCGCCTCATCAACGCTTTTGCAGACTATACTGCCCTTCCCCGCGGCAAGTCCGTCAGCTTTAACCACTATGGGAGCGCCCTTTTTCTCTATGTATTTTTTTGCCTCTTCAGGGTCTTCAAACACCTCAAAATCCGCAGTGGGAATGCCCATCTCCCTCATGAAATTTTTGGCATAAGCCTTGCTCCCCTCAAGCTGAGCCGCCGCCTTTGAAGGGCCAAATATGGTAAGCCCTGCCTCCTCAAATAAATCAACGATACCCCTCACCAGCGGCTCTTCAGGTCCCACCACGGTAAGGTCAATCCCCTCCTTTACGGCAAAATCCCTTAAAGCCTCCAAATCGTTTGCCGGAATATCCACGCAGGTAGCCTCCTCGCATATTCCACCGTTTCCGGGCGCCGCATAAACCGCATCAACCTTAGGGCTCTGTGCAATTTTCCAGACGAGAGCATGCTCTCTGCCACCCTGACCTACAACCAGCACCTTCATATCTATCCTCCCACAATCTCCATAAATTTCTTAACGGCATCGTCTATCTTTTCCTTGTTCCTGCCGCCGGCCTGAGCCATGTCCGCTCTTCCGCCTCCGCCGCCGCCTACAACTTTCGCAACCTCCTTCACAATCCGGGAAGCGTTAAACTTATCGGTCAGGTCATCCGTCACTCCAACCACCATGGAAACCCCGGATGCACCGCGGGACACAAGGAGTATCACCCCGGAACCTACCTTCTTCTTTAACTGGTCCACGAGGTCCCTCAACGCACCCATGTCAAAGTCGTCAACCACACCGTAAACCACGCGGTATCCGTCCTTCTCCACGGCATTTTTCATAATCTCGGACAGCACATCCGAAGCGGAAACGGTCCTTGCCTTCTCAAGCTCCTTCTCCAGCTCTTTTATCCTCTTCTGCAGTCTGGTTATCTTCTCCGCCTCTTCTCCTTCCTTAGCCCTGAGAAGCTCGTCTATCTCCTTAAGTATGCGCTCCTTTTTCAAGAGATACTCGTAAACCCTGTCCCTTGCCACCGCCTCAATCCTCCTGACACCGGAGGAAACCCCGCCTTCATGGGTGATTTTGAACATTCCGATATCGCCGGTTCTCTTTACATGGGTGCCGCCGCACAGCTCTATACTGAAGTCACCGATTTTTATCACCCTCACCTCTTCCCCATACTTTTCCCCGAAAAGAGCCATAGCTCCCATTTTCAGGGCTTCGTCTATGTGGGTGATTATCTTATAGACCTCATGGTTCTCCCATATCTTCTGGTTCACAAGCCTTTCTATCTTCTCTATCTGCTCAGGAGAAAGCGCGGAGAAGTGGGTGAAGTCAAACCTGAGCCTCTCAGGCGCAACCAGAGAACCTGCCTGTTTAACATGGGGACCCAGAACCTCCCTCAAAGCCCAGTGAAGAAGATGTGTTGCGGTGTGATGGGCTTCGGTAGTTCTTCTCCTTTCGGAATCTATCTGGGCAACGACCTTATCCCCTTTTCTTATCAGCCCTCTCTTCACCCTGCCTCTGTGCACGAACAGCTCGCCGTCAGGCTTCTGTGTATCAGCCACCTCAAAAAGCCCGCCTTCACTCTTTATAACGCCGGTATCTCCAACCTGACCTCCCGACTCTCCGTAGAAAGGTGTCTCCGAAAGGAAGACCTCTCCCTCTTCCCCCTCTTTCAGCTCGTCAACAAGCCTTCCTTCCTTGACGAGAGCCACCACCTCTGTGGTGAGGGAATCCGTATCATACCCTTTGAATACCGTTGGCCCTACAGCTTCCTTTATCTCCTTGTAAACCTCAGGAACATCCTCCTCTCCAGAGCCAACCCAGGAAGCCCGTGCCCTTTCCCTCTGAGCCTCCATCTCCCTTTCAAAGCCCTCAAGGTCAAGGATAAGCCCCTCCTCGTCGGCAACGTCCTGAACCAAATCAAGGGGGAAACCATAAGTATCGTAAAGCCTGAAAAGGCTTTTTCCGTCTATAACCTTTCCTCCCTCTGCCCTCACCCTCTCCAGAATCTCGTCAAGAACCCTCATGCCCTGCTCAAGGGTATGGGAAAACCTCTCCTCTTCGGCTTTCGTCACCTGAGCGATGAAGTCCCGTGCGTCAATCAGCTCTGGATAAACATCTCCCATCTTATCCACCACAACTCCGGTTACACGGTAGAGGAATGGCCTGTCCAGACCGAGAAGCCTTCCGTGTCTTGCCGCCCTTCTGATTATCCTCCTCAGAACATATCCCCTCCCCTCGTTGGAAGGCAGAAGCCCGTCGGCAAGGAGGAAAGCCACAGCCCTTGAATGGTCCGCTATCACCCTAACGGACACATCTTTTTTCTCATCCCTGCCGTATTCGGTTCCCGAGATGTCGCAGATGTAATCTATGATGGGTGCAAAGAGGTCTGTGTCAAAGTTGCTCCTTTTACCCTGCAAAACGGCAACAAGCCTTTCAAGCCCCATACCGGTATCTATACTGGGTCTGGGAAGCGGCTCCAGTGTGCCGTCCTCTCTGCGGTTAAACTGCATAAAGACGAGATTCCACAGCTCCAGAAATCTATCACAATCGCAGGTGTCTATCCCGCAGTTGGGACCACAGGACATCTCCTCGCCCTGGTCTATTATAATCTCCGAGCAGGGACCACACGGACCGGTGTCTCCCATTGCCCAGAAGTTATCCTTCTCCCCCATTCTAACGATTCTCTCAGCAGGAAAGCCCACCTCTTTAGTCCATATCTCAAAAGCCTCATCGTCGTCTCTAAAAATGGTCACCCAGAGCCTATCCTTGGGAAGCTTATATACCTCCGTGAGGAGCTCCCAGGCAAAGAGTATAGCCTCCCTCTTAAAGTAATCTCCGAAGGAGAAGTTGCCCAGCATCTCAAAGAAGGTGTGATGTCTTGCCGTCTTTCCCACATTCTCAAGGTCGTTGTGCTTACCTCCCGCTCTCATGCACTTCTGACAGGATGTGGCTCTGGTGTAAGGCCTTTTCTCTTTTCCGAGAAAAACGTTCTTAAACTGAACCATACCGGCGTTTGTGAATAGAAGGGTCGGGTCGCCGTGGGGTATAAGAGAAGAGCTCTTAACCCTCACATGCCCCTTCTTCTCAAAAAAGTCAAGAAAGGTTTCTCTAACGGTTTTAGAGTCCATGCTCTACCCCTCACTCAAGGAGATGTTTTTTAATGTCCACTTTCTCTTTAGGCTTTTTTTCAGACTCTTCCTCCTCCTTGGAGAAAAACTCCATCATAGCCATCTCAGCAGAGGAAAGTATCCCTTTGACCTTCAGCTTGAAGTCATCGGGATTCGTGGCGTTCGCCACCGCCTCCTCATAGCTTATAAGTCCGTTCACATAGAGGTCGTAAAGGGACTGGTCAAAGGTCTGGGTACCGTAAACGGCCTTGCCCTGCTCTATAAGAGGCTTCATGTCGTGGAACTTCTCTATGTTGAGGATACACTCCCTTATGGCAGGTGTGTTTATCATTATCTCACAGGCAGGAACTCTGCCTCCACCTATTTTGGGCAGAAGCTTCATGGATATAATTGCCCTCAACACAGAGGAAAGCTGAACCCTTATCTCCTCCTGCTCGTTAGGGGGGAAAACGCTTATTATTCGGTTAACGGTTTCAGGAGCGTCAAGGGTGTGAAGGGTGGAGAAGACCAGATGACCGGTTTCGGCAGCGAGAAGAGCCGTTTTTATGGTCTCAAGGTCACGCATCTCACCCACCATTATCACATCGGGGTCCTGCCTCAAAGCGGCTCTCAACGCCGTTAGAAAATCGCTGAAGTCGTCTCCCAGCTCCCTCTGGGAGATTATGCTTTTGTCGTCTTTGAGCAGGTATTCTATAGGGTCTTCTATGGTTATGATATTCGCCGCACGGTTTCTGTTTATGTGCTGAAGCATAGCCGCAAGGGTGGTTGACTTTCCGGAACCCGTCACACCTGTAACCAGAATCAACCCGTTTCTTTCAAGGGCAAGGTCCCTGATGACAGGGGGAAGATTCAGCGTATCAAACTCCGGGACCTCAAAGGGAATGTATCTCATGGCTATGGCGTATGTTCCTCTCTGTAGATAAACGTTCACCCTGAACCTTCCCACGCCGGGCACGCCCCAGCCAAAGTCAACAGACCCTTTTTCCTCAAGCTCAAGTCTTTTCTTGGGATAGACCATATTTTCAACCCACTTAAGGGTCTGGTCCGCCTTTATTAAAGGGAATTCCGTCTGTCTGCACAGCTCACCATCCAGCCTGAAAACCGGATAATTACCCGGTTTCAGATGGACGTCTGACGCCTTCTTTTCAACTGACTTTTCCAAAATCTCTTTCAAAAGCTTATCTTCAACCATCGTTTACCTCTTCCCTCAAAAGTCCCGCTTTTTTCAGAATCAAAGTCTCAAGCTCTTTTGCCACCTCAGGATTCTCTTTAAGAAAGGCTATGGCATTCTCCCTGCCCTGTCCAAGCCTCACATCCCCGTAAGAGAACCACGAACCGCTCTTTGCAACCAACCCCATGGAAAGGGCAAGGTCAAGAATACAGCCTTCGTGGGATATTCCCTCCCCGTAAATAATGTCAAACTCCGCTTCCTTAAAAGGCGGCGCGAGCTTGTTCTTAACCACCCTCACCTTCGCCCTTATACCGTAGCTCTCACCCTGCTTATTTTTAAGGGTGAGTATCCTTCTTATATCCATACGCACCGACGCGTAAAACTTCAAAGCCATACCGCCTGTTGTGGTTTCTCCTCCTCCAAAGGAAAACCCGCCTATAGTCTTTCTCACCTGATTGATGAATATCAAAGCCGTATTTGACTTGCTCACCACCCCGGTAAGCTTCCTCAAAGCCTGAGACATAAGCCGCGCCTGCAGACCCACATGGGCATCGCCCATGTCTCCCTCAAGCTCCGCCCGGGGCACGAGAGCCGCAACGGAATCTATAACAATCACATCAACGGCACCACTTCTCACAAGGCTTTCAGCTATCTCCAGAGCCTGCTCTCCCGTGTCCGGCTGAGAGACCAAGAGGTTGTCGGTGTCAACCCCTATCCTCTGGGCGTAAACCGGGTCAAGGGCATGTTCGGCGTCTATAAAAGCGGCTACCCCACCCAGTTTTTGAGCCTGAGATATGACGGAAAGGGCAAGGGTGGTCTTTCCGCTTGCCTCAGGACCGAATATCTCGCTTATCCTTCCTCTGGGCACTCCGCCTATGCCCAAAGCTATGTCCAGAGTCAAAGCACCGGTGGGTATAGCTCTAACATCAAGCAGGGCTTCTTTCTCTCCAAGCTTCATTATAGAGCCTTTCCCGAACTGGCGTTCTATCTGATTTATAGCGGCTTCCAGGACCTTTTCTCTTTCCTTATCCATAAAGAGAACCTCCAGTTTAAGGATTTATAACAAGAATAGATTTAAAAGAAAATCTTTTCAACAGTTTAGTTTTGTGTTAACAAAATGCTCAACAAAAATAAGGAGGTAAAGCCTTGGTAATATCTCCAAACAAGTTCTACTGGATAATACTCAAAGTAAAAGACTGGGAAAAACCGGGAAGGTGCACCCACCTTTCCATAAGGGAAATCAAAGAGGAAGAGAAAGAGCTTATTCCGGACACGGGCATTGAACCAACCCATGTTATAAACTTCTTTGACTTTGAAGCAAGAAGACAGATTTTTGGCAGACTCATAGAAGAGACGGAAAAGAGGATGGTGTTCCAGATAAGCCCCGACAAATACTACGTCTTCCGCGAATTTGAAGGATAATCACCTGCAAACACAAATAATGTAGGCAAAGCTGGTATAGAGGCTTTTTCTGCCTGAGGTATCCATTCCTGATTGTGAAGTAAAAAAAATGGTGGGCGATGGAGGATTTGAACCTCCGACCTCTCCCTTGTGAGGGGAGCGCTCTCCCCCTGAGCTAATCGCCCACCCAATGGACGGTGCCGGATTCGAACCGGCGGCCTCTACCGTGCGAGGGTAGCGCTCTCCCACCTGAGCTAACCGCCCAGAAGCGGTATAACTTTTAATATATAACCACCTAAATGGCAAGCCCTACCCTCCATTTTAATAATACACACATACCCTCTTTGTGCAATACCTGCACCTTCAAAAAATCTGACGGGCTTTAAAAAAGCCTTTTTCAGCCAATGCGTCCCCCATGCAAAAGCTTCATTCCCGTGCCTCAAAGTAGGGAACCTCATACTCCTCAAGCTCTTCTTCCCTGAACTCAAGGTAAGGTATGGGCTCGTTGATATCCCTTCCGGGCTTGTAGCCAAATATGGCTCTGGTTCTTTCCGACACGAGACTGAAGAGCCTGCCCACAGGGACCATGTTTGGACAGGCATCCTCACACATACCGCAGGAGACGCAGGACAAGCTCATGTGGTTCATCCTTCCCAGATGGAAAAGGAGGGTGTCGGGCATAAACCTCAATCCTCCCTTTCTCCTCGCCCTTTCCAGATAAAGATGCGGGGGAACCCTCAAAGCCGTTGAATCAAAGAAGCATTCCCTGCAAAAGCAGATGGGACATACGCTTCTACAGTTGTGGCAGTTGATACAGCTGGAAAGCACATCAAGAAGCTTTTCAGGCGAATCCACCATGGAGCCGAACTCTTCTTTAAAAGCCTGCCTCGCCTTGAGCCGTTCCTCTTTTATCTTCTTAATCTCCTCTCTATCCTCATCGTCAATCTGCTGGTCCCAGCCTATCTCCTTTAAGAAGGAAAGCCCCTTTTCCGTCTTTGCTACCACTTTCGTCCCTTTAATCCCCACAAACTGCACCTCAATATCCGCAAACTCACCGGTAAAGTCCTCACACACGGCACAGAGAGGTCTTGGATTTGAGAGGGAAAAGCTGGAGCACTCCTCTGAAAAAGCGGCCTCCACCCCGTCAGGGTTTTCCCTGTAGCTTTTGAGAGAATAGACCCCGGGACAGTCAAAGGAAACAAACACAAAGCTGTTCCTGTCAAGCTGGTTTATCTTCGCAAGTTCAATGGAAGCCCTCACCTCACAGGGCTTTAAAACGGCAACAGCCGCTTTGGAAAGGGGCTGTTTTTTGGTCAATTTGGAGAGAACCCTTGCCCCCTGAACGGGCATAACGGGAGAGATGGGTGCTGAAGACGAGATGGTCTCCTCATCCCTGGTAAAGACAAAAGCGTAGTTATCCCCCGTGGGCAGTCTCACGGGAAGCACCGCACCGCCCACCAATCCCTTTTCAATCAAAGCCCTCACCAGCTCCTTTATGGCATCAGATGCGTTTCTCTCAAGAAGAAAACCTTTAGGCATCACAGACCTCCGTTTATGTATCCCATCTTTTAAGGGGATTTTCGCCCTTAGCCTTTATGTGCTCGGAAAACTCAGAAGCCGTGTCAGCAAGCTTCTTCCCCTCACCGTGAGCAACCCACCTAAGCCACAGTCTATCCCCATCTATCCCAAATGTATCAAGTATGGTTTTCATAACGGCAATTCTTCTTCTCGCCCTGAAGTTGCCTATGTTGTAGTGGCAGTCTCCCGGATGGCATCCGCTCACCACCACCCCGTCAGCCCCCTCAATCAGAGCCCTGAGAACGTAAGCCGGGTCCAGAGCACCGGTGCACATCACCCTGAAGGGCCTGACATTTTCAGGATATTTAAGCCAGTAAGCTCCAGCTGTTTCAGAGCCACCGGAGCCGCACCATGCACAAAGAGCATACACAATCTTCGGCACAAATCCGCTGTCAGCCATAGCTTCCCTCCTAACTCAGCAGTGCGTCAATGGACGGTATCATCATCTCACCCCTTGCGTCTCTGAGATAAGCCGCCTCAGAAGGACACGCCACGAGACACGCTCCACAGGAATCGCAGAGGTAAGGGGTTACCGTGGCAATCTTCTTCTCCTCGTCTATCTGCCTTGCGTAATAGGGACACACCTCCACGCACATACCGCAACCGGTGCACTTGGACTCTCTGACGGCGGAGACGAACATGGCATTCGGCGGTGGAAGCTGAGGTTTCGTAATGAAGGTGAGGATTTTGCCCGCCGCATCTTTAGCAGTGAGAAGAGCCTCAACATAAGAGCGCGGAGAGTGGGCAAGTCCCACGGCAAAAATGCCTTTGGTTGAAAGCTCAAAAGGCTTCATAAGCCGCTTTATAGCCTCCTCATACGGACAGGCGTTGGCATCGCTGTCAAAGAAACCATCCCTGTCAAGCTCAAAGTTAAGCAGTGAGGCAAGCCTTCTGTTGTTCTCCAGATTGGGGGCAATTCCCACGGAAAGAACCACGGCATCAGCGGAAAGCTCCACCTCTTTCTCGGACGCCACATCAAACACCCTGACCTTAAGGGCACCGCCGTCCTCCTCCACTTCAGGATACCTCTCGCCGGAGAACCTTATGAACTTCACGCCCTTTTCAACGGCAAGCCTCCGGTAGTCCTCTTTAAACCCGTAGGTGTTCAGGTCTCTATACAGAATGGTGACATCAACGCCTCTTTCCCTCAGCAAAAGGGCGTTTTTAACAGCCTGAGAACAGCAGACCCTTGAGCAGTAAGGACGGGCTTTGTTCCTTGAACCAACGCACTGAATCATCACCACGGATTTAGCTTCAAAACCGCCAGCCTCAAGCCTTTCCTCAAGCTCGCGCTGGGTCAAAACCCTGTCGGAGCTTCCGTAGAGAAACGCCCCTTCGGGCTTAAACTCCTCGGCACCAGTTGCAACGACGATAGCTCCCACTTCAAACACATGGCTTTCACTCTTTTCCTTGTTCTCTATCATGGCAAAGTACTTTCCGGCTGTGCCTTCAAGCTCCACCAGCTCAAAGCCTTTATAGACTTTTATGTTTTCGTGAGCCTCAACCTGCTCTATGAGGGATTCAAGGTGCTCTTTTATGTTGTGCCCCTCAAGGTCCACCTTCAGAGACCTTGCAAGTCCCCCAAGCTCACCGGTTTTTTCCACGAGATAAACGGTAACTCCCCTTTCAGCAAGGAGCCTCGCCGCTTCAAGACCGGAAGCACCTCCGCCTATAACCAGAACGCCGCTTTTTATAGGGCTAACCGGGGGAGGAGCGGGTATAGCCCTTCTCACCTTCTCAACACCGGCGCTTATAAGGGAAAGGGCTTTTTCCATCATGGCGTCCTTATCCTCGTGAACCCTTATGATGTCTTCCCTGAAGCGCAGAAACTCTGCAAGAAGGGGGTTCAACCCTGCCATCATAACGGTCCTTCTAAACTTCAACAGCTTCTGCAAAGGAGTGCAGACTGCAAGAACCACCCTGTTTACGCCGGACTCCTTTATCCTCGCGGCGGTCTCCTGCATGGTGGGAGGCGTGCAACAGCCCTTTATAATCTCAACATGCGCCACATGAGGCAGTCTGCTCACCTCGTCTTTAAGCCTTTCCAAATCCATAAACCTTTCAAATTCGCCGAAACAGCCGCAGATAAAGACTCCAACCCTGGGTTCCTCGCCGCTCACATCCCTCAAAGGTGGAGGGGGAGCGGGCTTGAAATTGGGTGCTCCCAGATACCGCCTCACTTCCGTTGCGGCGGCATACCCCTCCCACACAATCTCCGGATTGCCTTTCGGACCGGTAAACTCGCCAACGGCGTAGATACCCGCCACATCGGTCTCACCACCGGTAAAGGGCTTGACTCTACAGAAACCGTGGGGGTCCTTTTCAACGCCGGTGAGCTCCGAAATCCTGTCCATAACGGAAGGGGCTTTCTGCCCGTTTATAAGTATCACAAGCTCCGCAGTGAAGCTTGCGGACTTATCCCCGAAGGTGTAGTTCACCACAAGCTCATCTCCGGAAGGCTCAACCAGAACATCGTCAGCGTAGTTAACCTTAACGCCGGCTTCCAGCGCAAGCTCAAACCAGCGGTAATGTCCCTTACCAAACCCCCTGAAATCCCTCAGAAAAACCTCAACATCCGCATCGGGCATTATCTGTTTTATCTTGTAAGCACGGTATATGGCGCTCACCGAAAGGTTGTAGCTCTCAAACTCAATATCCTGATTAAACTGCGGCGTCACGATAACGGCTATTCTTTTAGCTATCTTCCCGTCAGAAGGCCTTTCAAGGGAATTTCTTACGAAATTGGTGAGCAGAGACCTTCTCACAATGTCAGCATTTTTAACCACATTGGGGTGGGAGTAGGCAAACTTCTCAAGCTCCTCGTCAGAAGGCTCCTCGTATTCAAGGGCAAGGACAATGGCGCCCACCTCAAGCTCAACCTCTTCCTCCGGTCTGTCCACCTTGAGGGCACCGGTGGGACAAACCTTTTCGCACTCCCCACACTTATTGCAGTTCTCTTCGTCTATGAGGAATATGTTCTCCCATGCCATCTTGGGGATAACATAAACGGCTTTCCTCTTCCCGTTATCGTCTTCAACCTCCACGGGACACGCCCTGACGCACGCCTCACACTCGGTGCAGGCAAGGTTGTTAACATACTGGTCTCTCTTTTTCACCTTCACCTTGAAGTTGCCCGGCTCACCGGAGACCTCAAGTATCTCGGCGTTGTAGAAGACCTGAAGCGCTCCCAGCCCTATGAAGAGCCTCTGGGGCATGTGCCCGCAAGCCCAGCAGAAATCAAGGGGAAGCTGGGCAAGCGCCTGATTCTTATACTCGTCAACATACCTGCCTCTATTCAGAAGAACCGTTTTGTAACCCATCTTGGCAAGGGTGTAGGCGGCTCTATATCCGGCGAGATTGGTTCCGTAAACAAGGACCGTGCTCTGTTTCTCAGCCATACTTCACCTCCAGCTCACACAAAAACTTCGCCCTTTACGGGATTGGGACCCAGCTTCTTTATCCGCTCCGTAAACTCCTTCACCACCTCCGCAAACTTCGGCGCTTCAGAAGCAGGTATCCAGGAAAGCATCACGCGCTCCGGCTCAAGACCAACGCTTTCAAGAAGCTTCTTGGTCAAAGCCACCCTTCTTCTGGCGTAGTAATTGCCCTTCTGATAGTGGCAGTCCCCCGGTTTACAGCCGGCAACGAGAACCCCGTCGGCACCGTCAAGTAGAGCCTTCAGGATAAAGACAGGGTCAACACGGCTTGAGCACATAACCCTCACTATCCTGATGTTCGGGGGATACTTCAGCCTGCTTATACCGGCAAGGTCTGCCGCCGTGTAGCTACACCAGTAACAGAGAAACCCCACGATTTTGGGTTCAAATTCGCTCATATCAAAATACCCTCCAGCTCAGAGAATATCTGCTCGTTCTTAAAGTGCTTTAAGGTTATGGCTTTGTTGGGACATGTGGCGGCACACAGGCCACAGCCCTTACACAAAGCCTCGTTAACCACGCAGACCTCAAGGGCAGGGTTGTAGTCTATAGCGGAATAGGGGCACACCTTCCTGCACTGCTGACAGCCCACGCACACCTCCGGGTCTATGTAAGAGGTGGCCGCCTCTATCTCCACCTTCTCCCTCATGATGAGGGACAGCGCCTCAGCAGCAGCCCCAGAAGCCTGAGCCACGGTATCTGGAATGTCCTTGGGTCCCTGACAGCATCCGGCAAGGAAAACCCCGTCCGACGCCGTTGCCACAGGTGCGAGCTTCGGATGAAGCTCAATAAACCAGCCGTCCTGGTCCTGAGATATGCCGAGAAGCCTTGCCACATCCTCAGCACCTGCCGCAGGCTCAAGGGCAACGCTTAAGACCACCATGTCCACGGGAACCCTTCTCACCTCACCTGCAAGGGTGTCCTCGGCAACCACGATGAGCCTGCCCTGCTCCTCGGGAGTTTCAGCCACATCGGTCACCTCAGCCACCTTACCTCTTATGAAGTGAACCCCTTCCTCCTGCAGTCTGTTGTAAAACTCCTCATACATCTTGCCGGGAGACCTTATGTCAATGTAGAACTCAAAGACCTCAGCTCCGGTTTTCTCCCTGACGAGATGGGCGAACTTCATGGAATACATACAGCAAACTCTGGAGCAGTATCTGTGGGTGTTCTGGTCCCTTGAGCCAACGCAGTGGATTATAGCCACCCTTTCGGGAACTCTGCCGTCTTTGGTAAGGATTTTGCCCTCGGTGGGTCCAGACGCGTTGTTGAGCCTTTCAAACTCTATTGAAGTGTAAACCTCAGGATACCTCTTGTATCCATACTGGTAAAGCACAGACGGGTCAAAGACCTTAAAGCCCGTTGCGGCAATAATTGTGCCAACCTCAACTTCCACCACTTCGTCCTTCTGGTCGTGCACAATAGCCTTCGCCTCACAAGCGGCTACGCACTGCTTGCACTCACAGCAGATGGCGCAGTCCATGCACCTTCCACCCTCAAAAGCCACCTG
>JAADEW010000046.1 GCA_013153205.1 Deferribacteres bacterium
GGATTTGATGCCTTCGTGAGAAAGCCCTTCAGCCTGGACTATCTTAAAAAGACCATACTTGAAGTCTGCTCAAAGGAGGCGTGAAATGAAGTTAGTCTTAATTCACGGTGCGGGAAACAGAAAGGAAGTGTGGGATGATTTCGTCTCCTGCCTTCCACCGGAGATTGACGTGGTTGCCCTTGAGCTTCCCGGTCACGGAGAGAATGAGGGTGAAGGCTTCACCAGCATAGAGGATTACGCTTCATGGGTTGCGGATTACATCAGGAAAAACGGGCTTGAGCCTGTGGTGGTTGCAGGCCACTCTATGGGAGGGGCTGTGGCTCTCACCCTCCTTTCAAAGGAGCCCTCACTTCTCAAAGGGGGTGTTCTCATTTCCACCGGGGCAAGGCTTAAGGTCAATCCCCAGATACTTGAGGGGTTGAAAAGCGACTATGTCGGCACCATAAGGAAGATAGCCCCCTGGACCGTTGCCAAGGGAGCTCCGCAGGATGTGATGGACAGGGTTGTTGAAATATTCTCGTCCTGTAAGCCGGAGGTGGCTTACGGAGACTTCGTTGCGTGCGATAACTTTGACGGAAGGGAGTACGCTCAGAACATAAAACTTCCCGTTCTTATAGTGGTGGGGGATAAAGACATGATGACACCTGTCAAGCTTTCGGAGGAGCTTAATCGGCTCATCCCGAATTCGGAACTCAAGGTTGTAGAGGGTGCCGGGCACATGATTCAGCTTGAAAAACCGGAGAAGTTGGCTTCGGTGGTTGTGGATTTTCTGAAAAAGCTGTGATAGATTCCCACCTTCAGGAGGTTGGGTTAAATGAAACAGCTCTGGGCTCCGTGGCGGATAGAATACATTCTCAACGCTGAAAAGGAAGACGGCTGTTTTCTGTGCCGTGCCCTTGAGGAGAGGGATAAGCCGGAAAGCCTTGTGGTTTACGTTGGCGAAAACGCCTTCGTGGTGCTGAACAGGTATCCTTACAATCCCGGCCATCTCATGGTGGTGCCTAAGAAGCATGTTTCTGAGCTTTCAAAGCTCACCTCCGACGAAAGATGCGAGCTCATGGAGCTGGTCAACTACAGCATTGAGGTGTTGAAAAAGGAGCTTTCTCCCCACGGCTTCAATGTGGGGATAAATCTTGGAAGGTGTGCGGGAGCAGGGCTTGAAACGCATGTTCACATACATGTGGTTCCGCGGTGGGCAGGAGACACCAACTTTATGCCGGTGCTTGCCGACGTTAAGGTTATACCGGAGCATATAATGGTTACTTACGAGAAGTTGAAAAAAGCCTTTTCAAAGGAGGAAGAAAAGTGATGATAATTCTCAGGTTGTTCATGGGGCTTGTTATAATTTTTCTTCTCGTGGCTTTTGCCATAAGAAATATGATGCCCGTTCAGCTTGATTTCTACTTTTACAAGACCCCTGAAGTTCCTCTTTTCGTGGTGATATTCTTGAGTCTTCTGGTTGGAGTTGCTGCCGCGTGGGTGCTGGTCATAGGGGAGCAGTTGAAGATGAGGGCTGAGCTGAGGAGGAAGAACAAAAAGATAAAAGAGCTTGAAAAACAGCTTGAGCTGTATGAGACGGCGAAGATTGAGGCTGACAGGAAGACCGAGGAAAAAATAGAAGAGACCGGAGAGGTAAAAGATGAAACAGCTTCCCAAGGTTTACAATCCCAAGGAAGTTGAGGGTAAGTGGTATCAGTTCTGGCAGGATAAGGGATTTTTCCACGCTGACGAGAACGATGACAGCCGTCCCACCTACTCCATAGTAATACCCCCTCCCAACGTTACCGGCTCCCTGCACATGGGACATGCTCTCAACTCAACCCTGCAGGATATTCTCTGCCGCTGGAAGAGGATGGAGGGCTACAATGTGCTGTGGATGCCGGGGACGGACCATGCGGGTATCGCCACCCAGACCGTGGTTGAGAGGGAGCTTGCCAAAGAGGGAAAAAGCCGCTGGGAGCTCGGGAGGGAAGAGTTTCTGAAAAAGGTGTGGGAGTGGAAGGAGAAATACGGCAACTACATCGTTGAACAGCTTAAAAGGCTCGGATGCTCCTGCGATTGGGACAGGATAAGGTTTACTATGGATGAGGGATTTTCCCGGGCGGTGAGGGAGGTTTTCGTGTCCCTCTATGAGGAGGGGTTGATATACAAGGGGGAATACATCGTTAACTGGTGCCCCAGATGCCACACCGCCCTTTCCGACCTTGAGGTGGAGTATAAAGAGGAGCAGGGTTCCCTCTGGTACATAAAGTATCCCCTTGCTGACGGTTCCGGTTTTATCACCGTTGCAACCACCCGTCCTGAAACCATGCTGGGAGATACCGCCGTTGCTGTGAATCCCAACGACGAAAGGTATAAGGACTTCGTGGGCAAGAAGGTGGTGCTTCCCATAGTGGGAAGGGAGATACCGGTTATAGGAGACGAGTATGTTGACCCGGAGTTTGGAACGGGTGCTTTAAAGATAACCCCTGCCCACGACCCGTACGACTTTGAGATAGGCAAAAAACACGGGCTTGATTTGGTGTGCGTGATGAACCCTGACGGCACCATGAACGAAAACGCCGGCAAGTTTAAAGGGCTTGACCGGTATGAGGCGAGAAAGAGGATTGTTGAAGAGCTGAAAAGTTTGGGGCTTCTGGAAAAGGTTGAGCCTTATACCCATTCCGTGGGACACTGCTACCGCTGTGATACGGTTATAGAGCCGTATGTTTCTACTCAGTGGTTTGTTAAGACGAAACCGCTGGCTGAACCTGCCGTTGAGGCGGTGGAGAAAGGCAGAACCAGAATAATCCCGGAAAGATGGACGAAGGTCTATTTTGAGTGGATGAGAAACATAAGGGACTGGTGCATATCAAGGCAGATTTGGTGGGGACACAGGATACCCGCATGGTATTGTCAGGACTGCGGGGAGATTTCCGTGTCCAGAGAAGACATTACGCGCTGTCTTAAGTGCGGAAGCGAGAACATAAAGCAGGACGAGGACGTGCTTGATACATGGTTCTCCTCGGCTCTGTGGCCCTTTGGAACCATGGGCTGGCCCGAGAAGACCAGACTTCTTGAGAAGTTTTATCCCACCAGCTGTCTGGTTACCGGATTTGACATACTCTTTTTCTGGGTCGCCAGAATGATGATGATGGGGCTCAAGTTTATGGGCGATGTGCCCTTTTACGATGTGTATATCCACGCACTTGTGAGGGATGAGAAGGGGCAGAAGATGAGCAAAACCCGGGGTAATGTGATAGACCCCGTGGAGATGATGGAGGAATACGGCACCGATGCCCTTCGCTTTACCCTTGCCATTCTCGCGGCTCAGGGCAGGGACATAAGGCTTTCTGAGAAGAAGATTGAGGCATACAGAAACTTTGTGAACAAAATATGGAACGCCGCAAGGTTTGTCTTTATGAACCTTGACGGCTTTGAGGAGGCGGAGATTGAGCCTGAAAGGCTTACCCTTGCCGATAGGTGGATTCTATCGCGCCTGAACAGAACCGTTGAAGCGGCAGGGAAAGCCCTTGAGGAATACGAGTTTGATAAATATGCGTCTTCCATCTACAACTTCACATGGCATGAGCTGTGCGACTGGTATATAGAGCTTGCCAAAGAGGCTTTATACGGGGATGACAAAGAAAGAAAAGCCCTCGTTCAGAACATCCTCGTTCACATATTTGATGTGCTGATGAGGCTTCTTCACCCCGTTATGCCCTTTATCACCGAGGAGATATGGCAGGCTCTTCCCATAAGCAGAGAGGCGGACAGCATTATGGTTGCCAGATTCCCCAAGCAGAATGAGGGGTGGTTTGACGATGAGGCGGAAAGGGACATGGGCTTCATAATGGATGTCACCGCCGCCATAAGGAATGTGAAGGCTGATATGGGCATTCCTCTGACAAAGAGGGTAGATGTGATAGCCGAGGCGAAGGGAAGGGAGAAAGAGCTTATAGAAGGATATGGCAATTACATCCGCGCTCTGGCTTTTACGGACAGCATATCCGTGAAGGAGGAGGTTGAAAGGCCTTCTAAGTCCGCAGTCAGGGTGGTGGGTGATACGTCCATCTACATTCCTCTGGGGGATGTTATTGACTTTGAGAAGGAGAAGGCGAGGCTCAGCAGGGAGCTTTCCAAGGTGGAGAAGGAGCTTGAGAGGGTGAACAAAAAGCTTTCAAACAGAAACTTCCTTGAAAAGGCTCCCCCTGAGGTGGTGGAGAAGGAAAAGGCTATTAAGGCTGAGCTTGAGGAGAAAAGGCAAAGACTCATTGAGGCGTTGAGAAGTATTGAAGAGTAGTGCTTTCAACAACTGGGGATACACTTCCAGCAGGCTGAGCTGGGTGCTGTATCCCCTTTCCCTTTTCTACGCAGGCTTTATGAGGTTGAGGTCCTATCTTTACGAAAATTCCCATCTTGGAAAAAGGAGACTGCCCGTTTTCACCGTTGGAGTGGGAAATCTTACCATGGGAGGAACGGGGAAGACCCCCTTCGTGATAGGGCTTGCCAGCGCCCTGATTAACAGGGGATTGAAGGTGGGGGTGATTTCCCGTGGATACAGGAGGAAAGGCAGGAAAGAGGTGCTGGTATCCGATGGTGAGACCCTTCTGGTTTCTGACCCGGCTCTTTGCGGGGACGAGCCCTATCTGATAGCGCTTAAGACGCGGGCTTTCGTTGCCGTGGGGGCGGATAGAGTAAAGGCTTTTTCCCTTATGGAAGGCCTTTCCCCTGACGTTGTCATCCTTGACGATGCCTTTCAGCACATGAAGGTGGTGAAGGATGTTGACTTCTGCCTCATAGATGGAACGAGGTGCTGGGGAAACGGTCTTGTCTTTCCCGCAGGTCCTTTAAGGGAGCCTCTTTCTGCCCTCAAAAGAGCGGATGCCCTGGTTATGAGCAAGGCTTTTAATCCCGGATGCTTAAAGGATGTGGAGGGGGTTCTCAACAGGGCTCCGGTCTTCTTCTTTTTTCCGGGAATCTCTCACTTTTTGAACAGGGGAAAAAGGGTGCCTCCGCCTTCCAGGGGGGTTGTTGTAACCTGTGTTGCCAATTATCAAAATTTCGTGGACGAGCTGAAGCGCATGGGGGTGGAGGTTACTGGACTGAAGGTCTTTCCCGACCACCACCGCTTCGGGGTAAAAGAGTTTGAAGATGTGGGAAATGGCAATATAATACTTACTGAAAAAGACTGGGTGAACTTGCCCTCCTCTTTAAAGGAGAGTGAGAGGGTTTTTGTCGCCGTGCAGGATGCGGAAATACCGGAAGAGTTGCTTGAGTTTTTAGGGGAAAGACTTGCCTTTAGATAGGGAAAAACAGCTGACGAGATTAAAGAAACGCCTTGAGGGATTCGGCAGGGTTGCCTTTTTAGCCTTTGCCGTGCTCGTAGGCTTTTCCTTTTATCTTCAGGTTATAAAGGGCGATTATTACTACTTCCTTTCCGAAAAAAACAGGATAAGGGTATATCCCCTTTTTCCACCGAGGGGCAAGATATTTGACCGGGAGGGGAATGTTCTTGCCACCAACTATCCCACCTTTGATTTATACATAGTGCCTTATTACCTTTTCAAAGAGTGCAGAAAGGAGAAGATACCTTACTGGAAGCACCCCACTTTCAGGCTCCTTGTGAAAGAAGTGGGAGTGGACGAGGAGAGGCTGAAGGATAATCTTGAGAAGGGCAAAAGGGCCCCTTTCGTTCCAAGGCTTATCGCCAAGGGCCTCACCGAGTCTCAGCTTGCCAAGGTGGAAAGCCTCAAGTGGGCTTTAAGGGGCGTTTATGTGGATGCGGCTGAGACGAGAAGATACCCTTACGGTGAGCTTTTTGCCCATGTGGTTGGGTATGTGGGGGAGGTGACGGAGAAGGATGTTAAGTCCCTGAAGTTCTATCCGGGAGATTCCGTGGGGAAGACGGGGCTTGAGAAGTATTACGATGAGCTTCTTCACGGAATAGGAGGATGGGAAAGCTGGGAGGTGGATGCCCTTGGACACAGGATAAAACCGGTGGCAAAGTCCATACCCACGAAAGGCATGGACCTGAAAACCACCCTGCTTCTTCCCCTTCAGGAAAAGGCAAAAGAGCTTTTTGAAGGCAAAATCGGGGCTGTGGTTGCTCTGGACCCCAATACCGGTGAGGTGCTGGCTCTTTACAGCTCCCCCTCCTTTGACCCAAATCTCTTTCCACGGGGAATAAGCGTTAAAGACTGGAAGCGGCTGAACAGAGACAAAACCCGCCCCATGACCAACAGAGCCATCTCGGGAACCTACCCTCCCGGCTCGGTCTTTAAGCTGGTGGTGGCTCTGGCCGGTCTCACCGAAAAGAAGCTTAACCCCTGGCACAAGATAAACTGCACGGGTGCCATGCGTTTCGGCAACAGGGTGTTCAGGTGCTGGAAGAGGCAGGGGCACGGGAAGACCGACCTGTATAAAGGTATCGTTCAGTCCTGCGATGTCTATTTTTACAATGTTGGCAAGGACCTCGGGGTTGACCTGATAAGCAAGTATGCCTTTATGCTGGGGCTCGGCAAGAAGACCGGTATAGACCTGCCCTATGAAGCGAAAGGGATTGTGCCCACTAAAAAGTGGAAGCGGAAGAGGTTTAAGGCTCCCTGGTATCCGGGTGAGACCCTTAACTACGCCATAGGTCAGGGATACATAAACGTGACCCCCATACAGCTTGCGGTTTTGTCCTCGTTCTTTGCCAATGGGGGTTATCTCGTTGTGCCTCACTTGAACCTTGAGGAGAAGGTTAAGAAGATAGACCTTGGTATCCCGAAGAGATACATAAATCTGGTGAGGAGAGCCATGCTCGGAGTTGTGGAGGACGAGCACGGCACAGCTCACTGGACGGCAAGGCTGAAAGGGATAAAGATTGCGGGGAAAACGGGGACCGCGCAGGTTGTCTCCAGAGAGATTGAGGAAAGGTATAAAAAAGGGCACAGAATTGTGAAGAAGCGTTATGCGGAGCACGCTTGGTTTGTGGCTTTTGCCCCTTATAAAAAGCCGCTTATTGCAGTTGCCGTGGTGGTTGAGCATGGAGGACACGGCTCGTCAAGTGCCGCTCCTATTGCTAAGGAGATTATTGCGGAGTATCTCAGATACAAAGGGCTGTTGAAGGAGAAAGATGCGGGTAAATAAAGGCATTCTGTCAAAAAGACTTGATTTGGGTGTGGTGTTCGTCTTTTTTCTGATTTCAGCGATAGGACTCTTTACCCTTGCCGGCATTTACGAGGGCTCTATCTTCTTGAAAAGGCAGATTTTGTGGCATGTCATTGGTATAGCCGCCTTTTTAGGGGTGCTCTCCTTTGACAGAAAGTTTTTTCGGGAGTGGGTCTGGTTCTTTTACATAGGGGCTATCGCCCTTTTGATAATGGTTCTCATAGTGGGGAAGGTGGGAAAGGGCGCTCAGAGGTGGATTATAATCGGTCCCTTCAGATTACAGCCTTCCGAGTTTGCCAAGATAGCTCTGGCTCTTGCTCTTGGAAGCGTGTTTGAGCACTTCAGCGTTAAGGGGAGAATTCCTCTGGGGTTAAGGGAGGTTCTGATTGTAGGGGCTGTGTGCCTTCCCTTTTTCATTCTCACCGCCATGCAGCCAGATTTGGGAACGGCTTTAATCTTTGTTCTGGTTGCCGCCACCGTCTCTTTTTTCGCGGGTATAAAGAGGGGGACGCTTGTGCTCTGCCTGCTGTTCGCCTTTGTGGTGGCTTTTGTGGGCTGGAACCACTTAAAACCCTACCAGAAAAACAGGATAATAGCCTTTTTAGACCCGAAAAAGGACCCTTACAGGACCGGTTATCACATAATACAGTCAAGAATAGCCATAGGTTCGGGCAGACTCTGGGGTAAGGGGTATATGAAAGGGACCCAGAGCAGGCTCAACTTTATTCCGGAAAAGCACACGGATTTTATATTTCCCACATTTGCCGAGGACTGGGGATTCATCGGGGTTTGTGTTCTTCTCTTCCTCTACTTCGTTTTCATAACGAGAATTATTGAAATCTGCAAGCGGGCAAAGAACCCCTATGCCTTATACACCACCGTGGCTCTGGGAGCCATCTTTTTCTGGCACATCGTTATAAATGTGGGGATGACCATGGGCCTTCTACCTGTCGTGGGAGTGCCTCTCCCCCTGATGAGCTACGGCGGTTCCGCAACGGTGGCTTCTTACATTACCCTTGGACTTATACTTGTGATGGTGAGGGAGTGATGGTGGATGTGGTTCTCGTCTCTAAATCTCCGAGGAGAAGGGAGCTTCTCAAACAGATAGTTCCCGTGTTTGAGGTGGTTGAGCCTCAATGCAGTGAAAGCCTCAATAAAAGCTTATCCCCTGAAGAGTGTGTGCTTGAGCTTTCTTCAGCCAAGCTTGACTCGGTGAAAGACGCCTTTTGTAAAGAGGTTATTCTCGTTTCTGCCGATACCGTCGTTGAGGTTGACGGTGAGATAATGGGAAAGCCTAAAAGCCTTGATGAAGCCAAGTACATGCTTTCAAAGCTTTCCGGCAGGGAGCATCGGGTGTTCACCGGGGTGTGCGTCTCAAGAGGAGATGCGCTTTTCAGCGGGGTGTGTAAAACCTGCGTGCTCTTTAAGCGGCTTTCACAGGCTGAGATAGATTACTATGTGGATTCGGTCAATGTCCTTGATAAGGCAGGGGCTTATGCCATTCAGGATAGGGGTGAGCTTTTCGTGGAGGAGATTAGGGGCTCTTACTCCAATGTGGTGGGGCTTCCCCTCAACCTCACCTACAGGCTTATGAGAGAGGCGGGCTTTCCCCTGGTGAGGTGGGTAAGGCTTATGGATGTAGCTTCTGTTGTGAGGAGCAAGAACGCCGGTCCCTTTGAGCTTACTTTTGATGTAATGTTTGAAGACGAAGTGGCCTATCGGAGGTTTAAAGAGGGTGGTTTTATCACGAAAAGGAAGTTCTCTTCCCTTTACGGAATAGATGAGAAGGATATCCTCGTCTTTGAATACTTTGACCAGGCTCAGGCGTTGAAGATAACCGTAAAGAGGAATCCCCCTTCCGGGGACATAAGGGACAGGGACATTTATGGGGCTCAGATGCATGTTCCTTTGATGAACTACCTTATCCCGTGGGAAGAGTATGGATAGAGACACGATTCTGCTCAACCTTGCAAAAGCCCGGGTGAGCTGGCCTCAGTTTCACAAACTGCTGAAGAAGTATCCCGTTGAGGCTTTGCCTCTCTTGGATAAGAAGGAACTTCCCGTTGAATGGCAGGAGGACTTGTCGTGTGAGCTTGAGGAAAAGGAAATAGGCTACATCACCTGTTTCTCACCGTTGTATCCGGAAAGGCTCAAAAAACTGAAGAATTACCCCTATGTGCTTTTTTACAGAGGGGACCTCTCCCTTTTAAATAAGAAGATGGCGGCTGTGGTGGGAAGCAGAAAGGCAACCTTGAGGGGGAAGGAGTTTTCCTACCGCGTATCCCTTGAGCTTGCCGCCTCTGGATATGTGGTGGTGAGCGGTATGGCCGCCGGTATTGATACACACGCACACAGGGGTGCCCTTTCTGCCGGCACCACCGTTGCCGTTTTGGGGACATCCGTTGATGTGGTCTATCCTAAAAGCAACTACAGGCTGTTTGAAGAGGTGTGTGAAAAGGGGCTTGTGATTTCCCCTTTTTATCCGTCAACTTCCGCTTACAGGTACAACTTCCCCTTGAGAAACGGTATAATAGCCGCTCTTTCCGAGTTTGTGGTTGTGGTTGAGGCGGCTTTGAAAAGCGGTGCCCTGATAACGGCAAGGTATGCCATGGAGATGGGAATACCCGTTTATGCGGTTCCCGGAAGGATAAGCGATGTTCAGAGCAAAGGCACCAACTGGCTTATAAAGCAGGGGGCAAGGCTTCTGGATTCCGTGGAGGAACTGCCTGTGGAGAAGGCTGTCTCAGAGGATAATGTCTTTGACGAGCAGGGCTGTTCGGAACTTGAAAAGAGCCTTCTGGACCTCATATCGTCGGGGATTGGAACGGTGGAGGAGCTTGCTCAAAAATTGAATAAGGACGTCAATACTTTACAGCGGCTTTTATTGGAATTAGAAATAAAAGGGCTTGTGGTTAGAAGATTTGGAGGAGTCTATGAGCGAATCTAAAAGTGAGGCTGGAAAGAAAAAAGGCGGGCAGAAGGGGAAGAAGCTTATAATAGTTGAGTCTCCTTCAAAGGCGAAGACCATATCCAAGTATCTGGGAAGCTCCTTTGATGTTAAAGCGAGCATGGGGCACATCAAAGACCTCCCCGTCAACCGCATGGGTGTGGACATTGAAGGCGACTTTGAGCCTGAGTATGTGGTGATAAAGGGGAAGGAGAAGGTGATAAAGGAGCTGAAGAAAGCCGCTAAGAAGGCTGACGAGATATACCTCGCTTCCGACCCGGACAGGGAGGGAGAAGCTATAGCGTGGCACATAGCCAACGAGCTTGGGGTACCTGATAAGACCAGAAGAATCGTTTTCCACGAGATAACCAAAAGGGCTATTGAGGAAGCCCTTAAAAACCCGGAGGGGATAGACATAAAGAAGGTGGCTTCCCAGCAGGCAAGGCGCGTGCTTGACAGAATAGTGGGATATTCCCTGTCTCCCCTTCTGTGGAGGAGGATAGATAGGGGGCTTTCTGCCGGCAGGGTGCAGTCCGTTGCGCTGAAGCTTATATGCGAAAGGGAGAAGGAGATAGAGGCTTTCGTTCCGGAGGAATACTGGAAGATAGAGGCTCAGCTTGAGGCTTCCTCTCCCCCTCCTTTCTCTGCGGAGCTGTTTAAGGCTTCCGGCAGGAAGGTGGAGAAGCTGAAAAAGGAAGAGGCTGAGGAGATTTACGGGAAGGTGAAGGATGCCGAGTTCGTGGTCTCCAAGGTTGAGAAAAAGGAGAAGAAGCAGAAGCCCAAGCCGCCTTTCATCACCAGCACCCTTCAGCAGGAAGCCTTCAAGAGGCTGGGATTCACGGCTAAGAAGACCATGATGATAGCCCAACAGCTTTACGAAGGTATTGAGATACCGGGGGAGGGACCCGTTGCCCTCATAACCTACATGAGGACGGATTCGGTGAGGGTATCCGACCACGCCTTGAGAGAGGTTCGCTCTCTCATAAAGGAGGAGTTTGGCTCCGACTATCTTCCGGCAAGGGCCGTTAAGTATGAAGCTTCCAAGGGCTCGCAGGATGCCCACGAAGCCATACGCCCCACCGATGTTAGGAGAACTCCAGAATCACTGAAGGGCAGGATTCCAGATGAGCATCTGAAGCTTTACGAGCTTATATGGAGGAGGTTCGTCGCTTCTCAGATGAAGCCTGCCGTTATCCTGTCCACCACCGTTGAGGTTGAGGCGAAAGACTACATTTTCAAAGCCACCGGTTCAACCGTTAAGTTTGACGGATACAGGAGGGTCTGGCCCGATGTTAAGGACAAAGAGACCCTTCTCCCTGATGTGTCAGAAGGGGAAAAGCTTAAGGTTTTGAAGATAGATTTAAGCCAGCACTTCACGAAGCCTCCCCCGAGATACACGGAGGCTTCCCTTATAAAGACCTTGGAGGAGAAAGGCATCGGCAGGCCTTCTACCTATGCAACAATTGTTTCCACCATAATTGACCGGGGGTATGTGGTCAGGGCTCAGAAAGCCCTTTTCCCCACGCCTTTAGGGAGAATTGTGGCGGAGGTTTTGTCCCGTAATTTCCCCAACATCATGGATGTCTCCTTTACCGCCCACATGGAGGAAGACCTTGACAGAATTGCAAGGGGGGAGAAGCCCTGGAAGGAGAGCATAAAGGCTTTTTACGAGTCCTTTGTGAAGGAGCTGGATAAGGCTTCCAAAAATCTGTTGAAGCTTGAGGACTACAGCCCGATAAAGTGTGATAAGTGCGGCAGTCCCATGGTCCTCAGAAAGAGCAAGTACGGCAAGTTTCTTGCCTGCTCCGCTTATCCGGAGTGTAAGAATGTGAAGTCCCTTAATCAGGTGGACGGGGTAAAAACGCATGGGAGAAAGGGTAAAAACAAGAGATATAAGAAGAGAGCTTGAGCTTTTCGCAGAGCAGATAGGCTGTTCGGCTGACGAGATTGATTTTGAGATAATTTCTTACGAGCTTGTGGGACCGGAAAACGGAAAGTATTACGCCGAAGTGGAGATAGAGCTTACCCTCAAGACCCCCGGAATCATCAGGGTTTTTGACTGTATCGTGGAGGTTGACGACACGGAAAGGACCTCCAGGGCGTATCTGAAGGTTCTTCCCACCTTCAGAATGGAGGTGAGGGAGGAGCAGTTCAGGGACGGAAAGTGTGAGCTTGACGAGGAGCAAGAAGAGGAGCTTCTGAAGGAGACCCAGAAACTTCTTTTAAGGGAGGGGGTGATATACGGTCATCTGCCCAGCGAGAAGATGGTGGAAGGCTGGCAGGAAGCGGTCTTCACCGTTTATGTTCATAAGCGCCCCTACAAGTTTGTGGTTGCTGAGGGCAAGCCCCCTAAAGACCCCTTCAGGAGGGAGATTTACTACATTCCCTTGATAACCACTGCCGGCAAGGTGGTGAACGAGCGGACGGGGCGTATAGACTTCAAGGACAGAGGATACAGCGACCGGGCAGTGAAGGAAGGGGAAAAGATAGTGAGGGTGGAGTTTATCCCCGGAGAATACGGAATACGGGTTACCGGGGAGCTGATACCCTTTAACGAACTTGACCCACTGCCTTTCAAGGTGGATGAGGAGACGGTTGAGGTTAAAAAGGAGGAGAAAAAGCGCAGAATCGTTTATGAGCTCTACGCTAAAAAGGACGGCTATGTTTCCATAGAGGATGGGGTGCTGAAGGTCTCCGAGTATGTGAAGGAGAAAAGGGTTGATTACTCAACGGGAAGCATAGTCTTTGACGATGCAAGCGTTGACATAGAGATAAGCGGTGAGGGGGATAAGACCTTCATTGATGCGGTGAAGGACGGGTTTGAGCTTATCTCTCCCGGAAAAAAGGTGCTGATAAAGGGCAATGTGGGCAGGAAAGCTGTGATTGAGGGGGGAGAAGTCATTATAGAGGGGCTTGTGGCAAAGGACGCGGTGATTAAGGGAGAAATTTGCAAAGTCACGAGGATAACCGATGCCAGAATTATAGCCCATGAAGCCGTTTATGTGGAGAGAGCTCTGAGCTCGGAGATAGAGGCTCCCCGGGTTTTTGCAGAGACCCTTTCCGGCTCAAGGGTCTATGCGGAGAGGGTTGTGGCTTTAAAGGTCATAAGGCATTCTCACATCTACGCTTATGATTTTATAGCCGTTGAGAGGGCAGAGGATTTTAATCACCTCATACTGGATGGGAGTGAAGTCTCCATAGTCCGCAGGAGGTGGCAGGATAAGGAGCACAAAAAAAAGCTCCTTGAAAAGGAAAAAGAGGTTGAGCTGCACGAGCTTGAGAAGCTTAAAAGAAGGATGGAGGCGACCATAAACCTTGCCGTGAATTACCTTAAACCTGTGTTGAAAGAGAAGGCTGATAAGATTAAAGCCCTTATAACCACCCTTCTTCACAACGGGGATTTTGACAGGCTGAAGACCCTTATAGAGAGGTTTCCCTCACATGTTAAGGCATCCCTTGAGACGGCAATAAGCCTTAAAAAGAAGCAGAAGGAGATTGAAAAGAGAATAGCGGAGCTTGAAGGCAGGATACAAAAGCTTGACGAGGAGATAAGTGCCGCGAAAGATAAACCCGGAGTGGTGTGCGTTTTTGACAGGCTGGTGTCGGATAATCTTGTGAGGATAAAGCGGTTGAAGAGGTATTTCACGGAGCTCGTTAAGGGACCTGTGGTCTTTTACGATGAAAATGGGGTGCTCAACTCAACCTCCGATGTGGAGCAGATAGCATCGGTTATGCGGGGAAGGGTTGACGAGGATTATCTTGCTTCTGTAAGGGATTATCTCCTTGAGAAGGGCTTGAGGGTTTACGTTACCAAGTTGAAGCTATGATAGTCAGACTTCTCATCTTAAACTTCGGCATCATTGATAGGGTTGAGGTTGATTTTAAACCCGGATTTACCGCTGTAACCGGGGAGACCGGTTCCGGTAAGAGCCTTATACTGAACGCCATATCGGCTCTTTTTATGCCTAGGATGGATTCTTCGTGGGTAAAACCCGGTGCCGACAGCGCCTTGATAGAGGCTGTGTTTGATGTGTCGGAAAATGATAGGGTCTTGGAGCTTCTTGATGAGATGGGCTATCCCGCTTCGCATGAGCTTGTGGTGAGAAGGGTCATCTCTTCAAAGGGCAGGTCAAGGGTATTTGTTAACCACGCTACATCTTCCATCAGGGTGCTTAAAGAGCTCAAAAACATGCTCCTTGAGATTCAGAGCCAGCGGGACATGAGGATACTGGATTCGGAATATCAGCTAACCCTCCTTGACAGATTCGGCAGGCTTGAGGAGCTTATGGCTCGCTATGACGAGCTTTACAGCGAGAGAAAGAGGATACTTGATGAGCTTGCCGTTGTGGAGGAGAAGGAGGTTGAGGCAAAGAGGAGGCTTGACTACCTTAACTTCGTGATTTCCGAGATAGAGAAGGTGAACCCCAGCCCCGAGGAGGAAGAGGAGCTCCTCAAGGAGAAGAGGCTTCTGGAAAATGTTGAGAGGCTTAGAAGCTGTGTGGGAGAGGCGCTGTTTCTTATATCTGAATCCGAGGTGAGCGCTTCACTGCTTTTGAGGAAGGCGTCTTCCCTTTTGTCAGATGTGTCTTCGGCTGACGAGAGGGTTTTCGGGTATCTTGAGCGGCTTGATGAAGTGATAGGGATTCTGGATGAGCTTTCCGTTGAGATGGGAAGCTTTGTTGAGGGGCTTGAAGGTAGGGAGGGAAGGCTGGAGGAGATAGAGGCAAGGCTTGACGAGCTTTACCGGCTTAAGCTCAAGTATGGAAAGAGCATTGGTGATGTGGTGAGCTTTTATGAGGAGGCTTTGAGGGAGAAAAAGGAGCTTGAGAGGGGGCTTTTCTCAAAAGAGGAGCTTGCGAGAAGGCTTGGTGAGATTGAGGTTGAGCTTTTCGCCCTGGCAGACGAGCTTTCCCGGAAGAGAAGAGAGGCCGCCTCTTTGCTTGAGGACGAGGTGAGGCTTCAGCTTGGAAAGCTTGGCTTTTCCTTCTTTGAATTTAAGGTGGGGCTAGAGCGGACCGGGGAGCTTGGACCCAGAGGGCGTGACAGGATTGAGTTTCTTTTTTCGGCAAATCCGGATGTTCCCCTGATGCCTTTGGACAGGGTGGCTTCAGGGGGAGAGCTTTCCCGCGTTCTTCTTGCCCTGAAGGCTGTTTTTGCCGACTTTGACCGGATTCCCACCCTTTTGCTTGATGAGGTGGATTCGGGTATAGGAGGAAAAACGGCGGAGCTTGTGGGGGAGCACTTGAGGGAGCTCGGCAGGAAGAAGCAGATAATCGCCGTAACCCACTTCCCGCAGGTTGCGTCAAAAGCCCATCATCATGTAAAGGTGGAGAAGGTTTTGAAAGATGGAAAGACTTCTGTTAGAGTTTCTTACATTTCAGAGGACGAAAAGGTGAGGGAGCTTGAAAGGATGGTTGGAGATATAAAAGTTGAGGGAGAGGTTGGGTAATGGTAAAGATAGACGAAGAAAGGTGCAAGGGCTGTGCTTTGTGCGTGATAGCCTGTCCTCATAAGCTTTTGATGCTTTCGGAGAAAAAGGTGAACAAGCAGGGCTATCATCCCTGTATCTGCGTTTCTCAGGAGGACTGCACGGGATGTGCCCTGTGTGCTTTGATGTGTCCAGATGTGTGCATAGAGGTGTATCGATGAGCGAGAGACAGCTGTGGAAGGGTTGCGATGCCGTGGCTGAAGCGGCGATAAGAGCCGGTTGCCGGTTCTTTGCCGGCTATCCCATAACCCCTCAGTCTCAGATTCTTGAGTATATGTCCTGGCGCATGCAGGAGGTTGGAGGCGTTTTCATCCAGTCTGAGAGCGAGCTTGCCGCCATCAACATGGTGATGGGAGCGGCTATTGCGGGCTTCAGGTCCATGACAGCGTCTTCAAGTCCGGGCATAAGCCTTATGCAGGAAGGCATCTCTTACATGGCTGGTATGGAGCTTCCTGCAGTTATAGTCAATGTCAACAGAGGCGGCCCGGGTCTTGGTGGGATACAGCCCAATCAGGGGGATTACTTCCAGGCCACGAGAGGCGGGGGGCACGGCGACTACAGAACCCTTGTTCTTGCTCCCTCAACGGTGCAGGAGGCGGTGAAAAGCGTCTTTGACGCCTTTGCCCTTGCAGATAAATACAGAAACCCGGTGATAATCCTTATGGACGGTATAATTGCCCAGATGATGGAGTCTGTGGAGATAAGGGATGAATGGTTCTCTCCCCCGCCGGAAAAGCCCTGGGCGCTTACGGGGTGTGAGGGAAGGGAGCCTCAGCTGATAAAGTCCCTTTACCTCGGTCCCGGTGAGCTTACCAAACACGACTGGAAGCTTCACGAGAAGTATCGAAAGATGAAGCAGGAAGTTAGGTGGGAGAACTACATGATGGAGAAGGAACTGGATTTGCTCATAGTTGCCTACGGGACAGCGGCAAGAGTGGCTAAAACCGCTATTAAGTGGGCGAGGGAAAAGGGCATCAGGGTGGGGATGTTCAGGCCCATAACCCTGTATCCCTATCCTGAAGAGGCTTTGAAAGAGGCGGCTTCCAGCGCGAAGAAGGTTTTAGTTATAGAGATGAACACCGGACAGATGCTGGAGGATGTTGAGAGAATCCTGAGAACCACCCCTGATTTTCTCGGCAAGCCCTCCGATGTCTTTTACCCGGAGGAGATTTTGGTTAAGATAGAGGAAAGCGTGTGAGTGGAGGATGTTATGGGTAAAACTTTACTGCTTGAGATAGGGACGGAGGAGATACCCGCAAGGTTTATGAAAGGGGCTTTTGAATACATGAAGAGCTTTCTGGCTTCCAGATTTAATGAACTGCGCATCTCTTACGACGAGATTGACGCAACCGGCACGCCCAGAAGGCTTGTTCTTCTGGCTAAGAATGTTGCTGAAAAACAGCGGGATGTGGAGCAGGAAGTCATGGGTCCTCCGGCAAAGGTGGCTTTTGACGCCACCGGAAGCGTAACTAAAGCGGGAGAAGGCTTTGCCAGAGCGCAAGGGGTGAATGTTGAGGATTTGAAGGTAAAGACCACGCCGAAAGGCGAGTATGTCTATGTGGTTAAGAGGGAGGAAGGCAAGCCCACTATAGAGGTTCTGCCTTCCGTTTTTGAAGAGATGATAAGAAGGTTTCCCTTTCCCAAGTCTATGAGGTGGGGACGCCGTAAAATCAGGTTTGCAAGGCCTATCCACTGGTTTTTAGCGCTTTTCGGCGAGGAGGTGGTGAGTTTCTCCGTTGAGGACTTAAAGAGCGACAGGTTCACCTACGGCCACAGGTTCCTTGCCCCCGATGCCTTTGAGGTGAGGACGCCGGAGGAATACTTTGATGTTATGGAGAAGGCTTATGTGGTGTGCGACCACAGGGTAAGGGAGGCGCTTATAAAAAAGCAGGTTCGGGAGCAGGCTGAAAAGGTTGGCGGCGTTCCCGACGATGACGAACAGCTCTTGAACGAGGTCAACTTCCTCGTTGAATATCCCGTTGCCACCACGGGAAGGTTTTCCGAAGAATACCTTGAGCTTCCGGAGGCGGTGCTCACCACCACCATGAAGGAGCATCAGAGGTATTTCCCCGTTTTTGATAAAGACGGGCGGATAAAGCCGTATTTCGTGGTGGTGAACAACATAATCACCGACGATATGGAGCTTATAACCAGAGGGAACGAGAGGGTTTTGAGGGCGAGGCTTGCCGATGCCAAGTTCTTCTTTGACGAAGACAAAAAGACTCCTCTTATTGAGATGTTTAAGAAGCTGAAGGATGTGGTGTTTCAGGAAAAGCTCGGTACTTCCTACGATAAAGTGATGAGGTTCAGGGAGATAGCCCTGTGGCTTGCGGAAAAGATTGCCCCTGAAAAGAAGGAGCTCGTTGACAGATGTGCTCTTCTCGCCAAGGCAGACCTTGAGTCTCAAATGGTGTGTGAATTTACCGAACTTCAGGGGGTTATGGGGAGGGAATACGCCAGAATTCAGGGAGAGCCTGAGGAGGTGTATGAGGGCATATTTGAGCATTACCTTCCCAGATTTTCGGGAGACGAACTTCCTGAGACCATAACCGGTGCCATTGTGGGGATAGCCGACAGGATAGATACGATAGTGGGCTGTTTCGGTATAGGACTTATTCCCACCGGTTCTGAAGACCCTTACGGTATAAGGAGGGATACCCTCGGTATTATTCAGGTGCTTCTCGCCAAGGAGCTCAACATATCCCTTTCCGAGCTGATAGACAAAAGCCTTGAACTGCTTGGAGACAGGATTGAGAGGGACCCGGAAGAGGTGAAGCGGGATGTTCTGGAGTTTTTCAGGCAAAGACTCTATCACCTGTGGGTTTCCGAGGGCTATCGCTATGACCTTGTTGAGGCGGTTCTTTCCGCCGGGTTTGACAACATAGTTGACGCCAGGAAGCGGCTTGATGCCCTTTCCGAATTCAGTAAAGAACCGGATTTTGAAGCGCTCATGGTCACCTTCAAAAGGGTGGTGAACATTATTCCCAAAGACTTTGACGAGAGGGATGTGGACCCCTCTCTCTTTGAAAAGGAGGAGGAAAAGAGCCTCTTTGAAGCCGTTAAGGAGATTGAGAGCAGGGTTGAGGAGCTGGTGAACAAAGGCGACTACTTGGGCGCGCTGAAGCTTATTGCCTCCCTGAAGGAGAAGGTGGATGCCTTCTTTGACAATGTTCTCGTGATGGACAAAGACGAGGCGAAAAAGAGGAACAGGCTTGCTCTTCTCAACAGAATTGCTTCTCTCTTTAAGAAGATAGCGGACCTTAAAAAGGTTGCCGTTCAGAAAAAATGAGCGAAAGCTTGAGCATAGAGGAGAGAGCCCTCAACTATCTCAGGCAGGGCTGGGGTAGCAGGGCGTCGGTTTTGAGGGCTCTGCTTGATGATTTCGGATTTGCCTTTGATGAACACACCCTGAAGCTGATATGCCTTGCTCTGGACCCTTTTCACGCCCCTTCCGCATCCCTTTACACGGACAGGGGCAAATACGGCATCACCGTTTGCGGTGCTCTGTCCGGTGCCCTTGCCGCCTTCAATCTCATAACCGCTTCAGTTGACCTTCTGCCTTATGAGTTCTGGACCGAAGGTATGAAAGAGGGGGGCTGGATAAAGAGGATGATTGACGAGGGCTGGCCCCTTGAGAAGAAGATAGAGGCTTACATTAAAGCCTGTGAGAAATACGGCTACGGTGCCCATTACGAAATGGTGAAGCGCTTTTATGAGAGGTTTGGCACCACGGACTGCCTTGAGCTTGAGCAGATGGTGGGGGACCCCGTCTCCTATGAGTGCTTCAAAAACTGTGCGAAGGTGGTGATTTGGACGGCGGCAATGGCAAAGGATGTGATATCTGCCTTCAGAAAAGAGCCTTCCCGCTTCAGGATAGGGAAGGGGAACGTTCAGTTTCAGTTTTTGAAGGAATAGCTTGAAAGAGCAGGCTCTATGTCATAATTAAAACCCTTGTGGAGAAGCAGGAGAGAATAAGGAACTTTTCTATAATAGCCCACATTGACCACGGCAAGTCCACCCTTGCCGACAGACTCCTTGAATACACAGGAGCTGTTCCCCCTAACAAGATGAGGGAG
This sequence comes from Deferribacteres bacterium, assembly GCA_013153205.1. Classification (GTDB taxonomy): domain Bacteria; phylum Thermosulfidibacterota; class Thermosulfidibacteria; order Thermosulfidibacterales; family Thermosulfidibacteraceae; genus JAADEW01. The sequence continues at coordinate 19,646 of JAADEW010000046.1, forward strand.
CAGTTTCTGGACAGGATGGACATTGAACGGGAAAGAGGCATCACCATCAAGGCTCAAACGGTGAGGCTCACCTATAAGGCAGACGACGGAGAGGAATACATCCTCAACATCATAGATACTCCGGGGCATGTGGACTTCACCTACGAGGTTTCAAGGTCCCTTGCCGCCTGTGAAGGGGCTCTTCTCGTGGTTGACGCCACTCAGGGAGTGGAGGCTCAAACCATTGCCAACGTCTATCTTGCCCTGGAGCACGACCTTGAGATTATTCCCGTGATTAACAAAATAGACCTTCCCAGTGCCGACCCGGAGAAGGTCAAGAGGGAGATAGAGGAGGTTATAGGGATAGACGCTTCCGAGGCTATACTCGCTTCTGCCAAGCTCGGTATAGGAACCAAAGAGATTCTGGAAGCGATTGTGAAAAAGGTTCCCCCTCCTAAAGGGGATGTGAACAAGCCTTTGAAGGCTCTTATCTTTGATTCGTGGTATGACCCCTACAAGGGAGTTGTTACCGCCATAAGGGTTATAGACGGCAGGATAAAGAAGGGGATGAAGATACTCCTCATGTCCACGGGAAAGGTTTTTGAGGTGGAGGAGGTAGGGGTCTTTGCCCCCGATGCCGTTGAGGTTGATGAGCTTTCAGCGGGAGAGGTGGGTTACATAACCGCAGGTATCAAAAACGTTAGAGACACCCGCGTGGGCGACACCATCACCGATGCCAGCAATCCCACGAAGGAGCCTTTCCCCGGCTTTAAACAGGTTAAGCCCATGGTATTCGCTGGCCTTTATCCGGTGGACCCCGAGGACTACCCCGCTTTGAGGGAGGCTCTTGATAAGCTGAAGCTGAACGACGCCTCGCTTTCCTACGAGCCCGAAAGCTCTGCCGCTTTGGGATATGGCTTCAGATGCGGTTTTCTCGGGACTCTTCACATGGAGATAGTGAGAGAGCGGCTTGAGAGGGAGTTCGGTTTGAGGCTGATTATTACGGCTCCCACCGTTGTTTACAAGGTGGTTAAGAAAGGGGGAGAGGAGATTTTTATAGAGAACCCTTCCGATTTGCCGGATATGGCAGAGATAGAGCACATAGAGGAGCCTTACGTTCTTGCCACGGTGATAACCCCTTCCGAATTTGTGGGCGGTATAATGAACCTGTTTCTTGAGAGAAGAGGCATTCAGAAGAGGATGGAGTATATGGAGGGTGGAAGGGTTATCATGGAGTATGAGGTTCCCCTTGCTGAGATACTCGTGGACTTTTACGACAGCTTAAAGAGCATTTCCAGAGGCTATGCCTCCATGGACTATGAGCTTATAGGGTATAAGAAATCCGACCTGGTCAAGCTTGACATACTCATTAACGGGAAGCCCGTTGATGCCCTTTCCGTTATCGTTCACAAGGACAAGGCATACTACAAAGGCAGGGAGCTTGCCAAAAAGCTTAAAGAGATTATACCGAGACAGCTTTTTGAGGTGGCTATTCAGGCGGCGATAGGCAGAAAGATAATAGCGAGAGAGACGGTAAAGCCTTTGAGAAAGGACGTGCTTGCCAAGTGCTACGGGGGTGATGTGACGAGAAAGAGGAAGCTTCTTGAAAAACAGAAGGAAGGAAAGAAGCGGATGAAGATGATAGGCAGGGTTGAGATTCCTCAGGAAGCTTTCCTTGCCGTGTTGAAGAGGGATTGATGATGAAAGAGGCTGGAGAAGAGACTTTTAAGGATAAGCTTTACGGCTGGGTTAAGGACATAGCCATAGCTCTGATTATAGCCCTTATCATAAGGGCTCTTTTCGTTCAGGCTTTCAGAATTCCGTCAGGTTCAATGATACCCACTCTGCTGATAGGGGACCACATACTCGTTGAGAAGGTCACATACAGGTTCAGGGAGCCAAGGAGAAAAGAGGTTATCGTCTTCAAGTTTCCCCTTGACCCGAGCAAGGACTACATCAAAAGGGTGATAGGGCTTCCCGGGGATACCGTTCGGATAGTGAACAAGCAGGTCTATATAAACGGAAAGAGGCTTGTGGAGCCTTATGTTCAGCACACGGACCCCACTGTTCTTCCTGCAAGCGTTTCTCCGCGGGATAACTACGGGCCCGTGAAGGTTCCGCCTCATAAGTTTTTCGTGATGGGGGACAACAGGGACAACAGCTTTGACAGCCGGTTCTGGGGTTTCGTTCCGGAGAAGAACATCGTGGGGAGAGCTTTTATAATCTACTTTTCGTGGTATCCTCACGGCAAAAATCCCTTGAAGTGGGTGAGATGGAACAGGATAGGAAAGCTTATCCATTAGCGGGAAAGAGGATAGTTATTACCCGGGAAAAGGGGCAGGCGGAGGAGTTCGTGAGCCTGCTTGAAAGAGAGCGGGCAGAGCCTGTAATCTTTCCAGTTATTGCCTTCAGAGCCCTTGATGTGGACTGGGACTCGCTTCTGCCCCTTTCGGAGTATGATTGGATTATCTTCACCAGCGTCAACGGTGTGAGGTTCTTTTTTGATAAGCTTAAAGAGGCGGGTTATGTCTTTCCCGGAGGCGTCAATGTAGCCGCCATAGGACCTGCCACGGCTAAAAGGCTTGAGGAGTTGGGGGTAAGGGTCTCCCTTATGCCGGACCGATTCGTTGCCGAGGGTCTGCTTGAAAGGTTCGTGGATGTAAGGGGGTTGAGGATTCTGATTCCGAGGGCAAAGGTGGCAAGGGATGTCCTGCCTGATGAGCTGAGGAGGCGGGGAGCACATGTTGATGTTCTGCCCATTTACGAGACCTATCTTCCTTCCAGAAAGGAGAGTGAAAAGGAGCGGTTGAAGGAAGCGGATGTTATCACTTTTACCAGCCCCTCAACGGTGGCAAACTTTCTGAAGATTACGGGAGATTACGGCAGAAGGCTTTGTGAAGAAAAGGTTGTTGCCAGCATAGGTCCGGTGACCACTGAAAAGGCGAGGGAGCTGGGAATAGAGGTTGATGTTACTGCATCTGAATACTCTGTGCCGGGTCTTATTGATGCTTTGAAGGGGTATTTTTCAGAAAAGGTCTGAATCTCCCATGGTGTAAAAGAAGTTTTCGTTTGCCCAGTCCCAGTTGAGGCTTTCCTCGTCAAAGCTTCTTCCCACCGGCACCGCTTTGATTTCGGGCTCGCGTATCTTGTGGGGTATGGTGTCCAGAGCTTTCGTCAGAGGATGCTCTTGAGGAATCCACATCTTTAGCGGTTTTTTAAAGTGTTTCCTGAGCCCTTTTAGCACTTCCGGCAAAAGCTTTAGGTTGAAGATGTCCATTACTAAAACGGCCTCTTCTTCCTCTTTCACCACACAGAAGGCTTTCGGTTTTCTTCCTTTATTGGGTTTGAGGGCAAGGAAGCGGTATTGATTCACGGGGTTTTCCAGATACCGCCACTTTACATACCGCCAGCTTTTGAACAGACAGAACTTGAGGAGCCCTGCGTCTTCTTCTGCGAACTTCTCTATGAGGTTTTCAAACTGCTCCATCTCTTTTTTGTGAAGCTCTTTAAGTAGAGGTTTACCATTTTCGTCGGGCTGGATAACTATTTCGGATATGGGTCTTACCTTTCTGTATCCTAAGAGTAGCTTTCCCAACCGGTAGTGCCTGTAGCTGGGAAAACCAAAGAGATAAGCATCCTTTCCTTTTCCCGTGAACTCGTCAAAAAAGCTCTGGACGGTTATGGCGAATATCCCTTTTTTTCTTACAGCGATGGCTCTGTATCTTGGATGGCTCATGCAGTCAACCAGTTGGGCGCCTTTGAGAAGCCTGCCTTCTGCGTAAAGCATAACGGGGATTGCGGCGCACTGGGCTACCAGCTTGTTGAAATGAAAACCGAGCATTATCTGGGTTCCGTAAGGGTTGAGCTTGAACTCCCAAATCCAGTGCTTCAGGGTTTTCTCTTTTCCGAAGACCTGTTGAAACAGCTCAAGTATCTGAAACTCGTCGCCGTTTCTAAAAGC
>JAADEW010000008.1 GCA_013153205.1 Deferribacteres bacterium
CTGACCCCTATGGGAAAGGAGCTTGCTGAAGACATATACCACAAGCATACCATGCTCTTAAAGTTTTTCAGGGACATTCTGGGGGTGGAGTCTGATGAAGCCGAGAGGGACGCCTGTATCATGGAGCATTATCTCGGGGATTCAGCTCTCACAAGGCTTGCCAAGTTTGTAGAGTTTATAGAAGCCTTTGAAAAAAAAGGCGTTAAGCCAAAGTGGCTTGAGCATTTTAAAAATTATGTTGAGACAGGGGAGTTGCCGCAGTGCAGGCATTTAAAAGGTTTGTGCTAATCCTTGTCGTATTCTCTTTTGCCGCTTCTTTATGGGCCAGACCCAATGTGGTGGCTACCATATATCCGCTCTACCTTCTGCTGAAGGATGTGGGGGACGGAAGGATAGAGAGCTCGTATGTGCTGGGTCCCTACACCTCTCCGCACGGATATGAGCTTACGCCCCGTGCCTTTTTGAAGCTCAAAAAGGCTGATGCGGTTGTGGCTGTGGGGTGCGGGCTTGACGACTGGCTCGGGAAAGCGGCGGCTGGAAAGAGGGTGTTCCGGCTGTGTCAGGGGGTTGAGCTCGTGGAAGGGAACCCCCACATCTGGCTTTCTCCTTCAATTGTTGCCCGAAAGGTTTGGGGTCTGGCGCGGTTTCTCTCAGGTCTTGACCCTGAGGATGCACAGCTTTTCAGAAAAAGGGCGGAGTTTGTGGCAAGCAGGCTTTCCACCCTCACTGAAAGGAGCGGGAAAAGGTGCGCCGTTATAAGCCATCATAACGCGTGGCTTTATCTGATAAAGGATTTGGGTTATGATTATATTGGGGCGATAGAGGAAGTTCCCCATCAGGAGCCCACTCCGGGGCACATACAGCGGCTTATAAGGCGTGCTTCTGGCAGGGCTTGCGTTCTGGTGATAGCGGAGAAGGGCCACAACCTAAAGGTTGCGGAGCTTGTGGCAAAAAAGCTGAAGGCAAGGCTTGTGGTGCTTAACCCTCTGGGGGATTACGGTGATAGGGGATTTGTTGAGTTTATGAAGCGGCTCATATCAGCCATAAGGGATGCGGAATGAGCAGGTATCAGGTCATAGCGAGAAGGTGGAGGCCTAAAAGCTTTAACGAGGTGGTGGGGCAGAGGCATGTGGTCAACACGCTGAAAAGCGCTATAGAGCGCGGCAAGATTGCCCACGCTTACCTCTTTTCTGGTCCCAGGGGGGTGGGTAAAACCTCCATGGCGCGGATTCTTGCCAAGGCTTTGAACTGTGAGAAGGGTCCCACCCCGGAGCCCTGCTGTGAGTGTGAGAACTGTCGGGAGATTGAGAGGGGGATTTTCGTTGACGTGATAGAGATGGATGCCGCTTCAAACAGGGGAATAGATGAGATAAGGGAGCTGAGAGAGTCGGTGAGATATGCACCAACCAAGGGGAGATACAAGGTCTATATTATAGATGAGGTTCACATGCTCACTGAACAGGCCTTCAACGCTTTGCTGAAAACCCTTGAGGAGCCTCCCTCTCATGTGGTTTTCGTCTTTGCCACCACCGAATACAGAAAGATACCGCAGACCATACTGTCAAGGTGCATAAGATTTGACTTCAAGCCCCTTACCGAGGATGAAGCGGTGGAGATACTTTCCAACATATGCGATGCGGAAGGGGTTGAATACGAAGAAGCCGCTTTGAGGGCTATAGCCAGAGCGGCTTCCGGTTCGCTCAGGGATGCGGAGATGTTTCTGGAACAGGTGATAGCCTACACGGGAGGTAAGATAAAGGGAGATGCTGTTTACGAGGCGCTGGGGCTCGTTGAGGAGGAGGCTCTTGAGAATTTCTTGAAGGCTCTTGTGGAGCGGGATGTGGAGCCTGCTCTACACATCTTCCACAAAAGGGTTGTGGAAAGGGGCTATGATGTCGCCGGTTTCGTCCAGTCCCTGCTTGAGTTTATAGGTGAAAGGCTGAAAAAACAGGCGCTATCCGGTGATACGGCTGATGCGGTGAAGCTTTACACCTTCTTCAAAACCTTTCTGGAGCTTTCTGAAAAGGTGAAGAGACATCCCTTTCCTGATATGCTGGTGGAGGCGGAGATTATAAGGCTTACCGCCCTTCCACCTCTTGAGGATATAAAGGTTCTGCTGGATGTGCTTGAGGGAAAAGCCCGTTCGGTAAGCTCCTCTTTTGAAAAGAAGGAGGAGAAAAGAGAGGCTGTGGGCGAAGGCAGGGCGAAGCCTGCCTCTTACGGGGCGGACGCTGATGCACTGGCGGATGCAGTCTCCCGCAGGGATAAGCCGCTTTCCTTACTGCTGAAGGAAGCGGATGTGAGGTTCAAAGATGGGGCTGTTGTTATCTCTCCGGGAAAGCTTGGCGAGGTGAGCTGGGGAAAATTGAGGGAGAAGGAAGATGTGATAAAGGAGCAGGCAGATGCTCTGGGACTGGATGTGAAGTTTGAAAACAGCGTTAAAAAAGCACCTGTGGTGAGAAACATCAGGGAGGAAGCGGCTGAAAATCCTGTTGTTAGGGAGATACTTTCTGTGTTTGATAATGCTTTGATTGTGGATGTAAAAAAGAGGGGGGAGATATGAAGGACTTGTTTTCTCTTTTGAGGGATTTTCAAAAGGTGAAGGCTAAAGTGAACGACATGAAGGAAGAGCTCCGGGATAAGGTGGTTGAGGGCATATCCGGTGGAGGTATGGTGAAGGTGAGGGTCAACGGCGCTCAGGAGGTGCTTTCCCTTGAGATAGAGGACGAGGTGTTGGAGATGGGGAAGGACGTTCTTGAGGACCTCGTTGTTGCCGCGGTTAACGACGGTTTGAGAAAGTCAAAGGAGATGGCGGAGGAGGAGCTTAAGAAGCTCATACAGTCCATGGGGGTTCCCGTTCCTCCGGATTTGCTATGAAGGCTTTACCGCCTTATAAAAGGTTTAGTCAACTGGTGGGTATTCTCAGGAAGGTGCCCGGTGTCGGGGAAAGAGGGGCTCTCCGCATGGCTCTGCATTTTGCCGCTCTTTCTCCTTCTGACGGCAGAAAGCTCGCCAAGCTCCTTCTTGATGTGGTGGACAACCTTAAAAGATGTGAGGAATGCGGAAACCTTTCCTTTGAGGATAGATGCTGGGTGTGTCTTGATGGCGGAAGGGACAGGGGTATCATAATGCTCGTTGAATCCGTTATGGACCTTCTTCTCATGGAAGATGCGGGATTTAAAGGGCTTTACCATGTGGTAGGAGGGCTCGTTCCTGAGGCGAAGAGGATTTCCCCTTCTCAGAGGAAGCAGTCGCTTGAAAGGCTTGTTAAAAGGATTGAAGCAACCGGCGTAAGGGAGGTGGTGATAGCCTTTCCCTTTACCCTGAAAGGTGAGTCCCTTACCAAGTTCTTTGCGGAGGCTTTGAAGGAGAAGGTTCTGGTCACCCGGTTGAGCAGAGGTATCCCTGTGGGAGGGGAGATTGAGTTTATGGACACCCTCACCTTAAACGCTTCTTTTGAAAGGAGGCATCCGGTTTGATGGATGTTTTTATAGACGGCGTTGGCATGACCAGGTTCGGCAAGTTTCCTGAGAAAAGCCTCGTTGACATCATGTATGAGGCGGCATCTTCGGCTCTGGCTGATTCCAACAGCCCTGAGGTTGAAGCCCTTTTCGTGGGTTCCCAGAATCCGGAGGAGTTTACGGGAGAAGCCAACATAGCCGCCGCTTTGGCGGATAGGCTTGAGCTTACCGGAATTCCCGCTACCAGAGTGGAGACGGCCTCTTCCTCGGGAGCTTCTGTGATAGAAGCCGCCTTTTACGCTGTGGCGTCGGGGAGGTTCAAGCGGGTTCTCGTTGTCGCCGGGGAGAAGATGACCCATCTTCCCACCCCCAAGGTGACGAGAATACTTGCTGAGGTTATAGAGGCTTACGAAAGAAACTCCGGTGCTTCCATGGTTGCCCTTGCCGCGATGGTAACGCAGGCTTATGCCCATTACTGCCGGCTGTCTCAGAAAAAGCTTGAGCAGGTCCTGTGCAGAATAGCGGTTAAAAATCACAGAAACGGCGCCAGAAACCCTTACGCCCAGTTTCAGCAGGAGATAGACGAGGAGCGGTATTTCAACAGCAGGATGATTTCCTATCCGTTAAGGCTTTTTGACTGCGCTCCTATCACCGATGGAGCCGCCGCTTTGGTGCTCACCTCTTACAGAACGGATGTTAAGGTTTCGGGAGTGGGGCATGGAACCGATACGATAGCAGTGAGGCACAGGGTTCACCTTCACCACTTTAACGCGGCGAGGCTTGCGGCAAGGGAGGCTTACAGAATGGCTGACAGGTCTCCTGCCGAGATTCAGTTTGCGGAAATCCACGATGCCTTTACCTGTTTTGAGATAATAGGTGCCGAGGATTTGGGTCTCCTTGAGGAGGGGAAGGGCTGGAAAGCCGTGGAGAAAGGAGAGACCGAGGTTGACGGGAGGCTTCCCATCAACCCCAGCGGCGGCTTGAAGGCGAGGGGGCATCCCGTTGGGGCTTCCGGGCTTGCTCAGGCCGTTGAGATAGTGTGGCAGATGCGCGAGAAGGTCCATCCGGAAAGACAGGTGAAGAGAAACGATGTGGCTGTGCTTCACAGCATAGGCGGAATGTCAAACAACAATGTGGTGGTCATATTTGAGAAGACGGGGACTCCCCACACCACGGGTTTCTCCTTTGACAGGAAGATAGTTGATGCGAGGAAGCACAAGAAAGACCCCATAAGGGTGGGTGAGGAAGGCATACTGGATGCTTACACCATACTCACGGTGGTGCCTGAGGGCTTTCCGTCTCCTCTGGTTCTGGGGCTTGTCTCCGTTCCTTCAGGGCACAGGGTCCTTGCCCGGGCGGTCAATCCCGTGACCTTTAAGGTGGGTGAGAGGGTCTTTTTAAGCAAGGAGGAGGATACCTTTTACTTCATGAAAGCCTCAGCTTTTGAGAAGCTTATGTTCTCCTTAAGGAAGAGTTTGAGAAAGGCAAAACTTTCCATCAGGTGGAAATTGCGTTAAGGAATTGACATGGCTATATTCTCATATATATTTTCCTCTTTCAGGTGAGTGGAGGAAGTGATGATTATAAAGGTCAGCGACATACCCGATGAGGGGCTTCACGTCCCCATTAAGGACGAAAGGACAGAGCTGGAATATGGTGGAGCCAAGCTCAGACTGGCGAAGCCTTTTTCCGGCTTTATGAATGTAAAGAGGGCTTCCGGACGCAGGGTCATAGTAGAGGGGAGCATGAGCGTTACCCTCATTCTTACCTGTAGCCGGTGCCTTGAGGAGTTTGAGTTTGATGTAGTGGAAAGCTTCAGAGACGAGTTTTTCCCCGTTGAGGTGCTGAACTACACGGAGAAAGAGCTTTCTAAGAGGGAGCTTGACACCCTCTTTTACGCAAGGGGTGAGATAGACCTTTCCCTCGTCTATCTTGAAAAGGCTTACCTTTCCATTCCCATGAAGCCTCTGTGCAGGGAGGATTGCAGGGGAATATGTCCCGTATGCGGGAAAAATCTTAACGAGGGAAGCTGTGGCTGTGAGGTTAAGAGGGTTGACCCCAGATGGTCTGCCCTTCTTGAGATAAAAGAAAAACTGCTCAAGGGGTGAAGAGATGGCTGTTCCTAAAAACAGAACTTCAAAGTCAAGGAAGAACAAGAGAAGAGCACAGTGGAGGAAGAAGTTTCAGCCTCCCAATCTTTCCGTGTGTCCCAACTGTCAGGAGCCAAAGCTTCCCCACAGGGTCTGTCCTCACTGCGGCTTTTACAGGGACAGGCAGGTGGTGGAGGTTGAAGAGTTTTGAGAATAGCCCTTGACGCCATGGGGGGCGACTACGCCCCCTTGGAAGTTGTGAAGGGAGCTTTAGAGGCGTTAAGGGAGATAGACCACAAGATTATTCTCGTTGGCGACAGGGAAAT
>JAADEW010000092.1 GCA_013153205.1 Deferribacteres bacterium
CTGCATCCTCTCGTCGTCTTCAACCACCAGTATCCGCTTCATACCACCTCTCTGTGATACTCCTGTATTGACCTTACCGTTATCTCTCCCTTTATCCTTGCCTCTATCCCCTTAACTGCGGCCAGAGCGCCCGCCACCGTGGTGAAATACGGTATCCCGTAGTTGAGAGCCGTCCTCCTTATTACATAGGAGTCCTTTCTGGCTTTTCCGCCGTAAGTGGTGTTTATAACCATATCAATTTCGCCGTTCTTCATCAAATCAACTATGTGAGGTCTCCCCTCGTGCACCTTGTTGACCACATCAACCTCAAGGCCGTGCCTCTTCAGAAACTCGGCAGTTCCCCGGGTTGAGACCACCCTGAACCCCAGCTCTTTAAGCTTTGCCACCACCTCAACGATGGCAGGTTTGTCCTCATCCTTCACGCTCACAAAGACGCACCCTTTAAGGGGAAGGCGGTTTCCAGCCGCTTCCTGAGCCTTGTAGTAGGCAATGGGAAAGGTCCTGTCTATCCCCATAACCTCACCGGTGCTTTTCATCTCAGGTCCCAGAATAACGTCCACCCCGGGAAACTTTATAAAGGGAAAGACAGCCTCCTTCACTCCAACGTGGTTGAGCTTAAGCCTTCTCGGAAGCCCAAAGTCAGAAAGCTTATAGCCCAGCATCAATTTGGTAGCCACCTTAGCCAGAGGGATACCTATCACCTTGCTCACGAAAGGCACGGTTCTTGACGCTCTGGGGTTCACCTCAAGCACGTAAATTTCACCGTCTTTTATGGCATACTGAATGTTGATAAGCCCCACGACATTAAGCTCACGAGCCAGAGAAACGGTCTGCCTCTCAAGCTCGTCCATCACATCGCGGCTCAGAGAAAAGGGAGGTAGCGAACACGCCGAATCACCGGAGTGGACCCCCGCCTCCTCTATATGCTCCATTATACCCGCAACAAAGACATTCTCTCCATCTGCCACGGCGTCCACATCCACTTCAATGGCGTCCTCAAGAAACTTGTCTATCAGCACGGGATGCTCAAAGGAGGCTTCAACGGCGTGCTCCATGTAATACAGAAGCTCCTCGTCGTTATAGACTATCTCCATAGCCCTTCCACCGAGCACATAGGAAGGCCTGACGAGCACCGGATAGCCTATGGCTCTTGCAACGCTTATAGCCTCGTCAACGGAGGTCACCGTTCCGTTGGGAGGCTGTTTCAGACCAAGAAGGTTCAAAAGCTCCCTGAACCTCTCCCTGTCCTCGGCTCTGTCTATGCTGTCAGAGGAAGTCCCCAGAATCCTCACCCCCTCAGCCTCCAGAGCTGTGGCGAGCTTAAGCGGGGTCTGGCCTCCAAACTGAAGTATCACCCCCTTTGGCTTTATCTCCTCAATTATGTTCATCACATCCTCAAAGGTAAGGGGTTCAAAGAAGAGCCTGTCGGAGGTATCGTAATCGGTGGAGACGGTCTCAGGATTGCAGTTCACCATAACCGCCTCATACCCCATCTCTTTAAGGGCAAAAACCGAGTGGACACAGCAGTAGTCAAACTCTATACCCTGACCAATTCTGTTGGGTCCACCTCCAAGAATGACCACCTTCTCCTTGTCGGAGCGGGGAATCTCATTTTCCCTTTCGTAGGTGGAGTAAAAGTAGGGGGTGTAAGCCTCAAACTCAGCGGCACATGTGTCAACGCTTTTGTAAACGGGAGAAATGCCGAAGCTCTTCCTTTTGTTCCTTACATCCTTTTCGTCAACGCCCCACATTTCGGCAAGATAGACATCAGAAAAACCGAACTGCTTTGCCCTCTTCAAGTCCTCAGGCTTCAGGCTGTTGAAGTCCTGTCTCTTCAGCCTCTCCTCTTCCTCAACTATCTCCTTTATCTGATGCAAGAACCACGGGTCAATTCTGGTAAACTGATGAATCCGCTCAAGGCTCATACCCGCCCTGAAGGCAGAAGCTATATACCAGAGCCTGTTCCACGTGGGATGCTTGAGGTTATACTCTATCACATCCAGATTCCACGAGCCGTCCTCTTTAAAAGCCTCTTTTTCTGGAGAAAAGCCGTATCTGTCTATCTCAAGAGACCTTATAGCCTTCTGAACCGCTTCCTTAAAGGTCCTGCCTATAGCCATAACCTCACCCACAGACTTCATCTGGGTGGTGAGGATAGTGTCGGTTTCGGGAAACTTCTCAAAAGCGAATCTGGGAATCTTCACCACGCAGTAGTCAATGGTGGGCTCGAAACACGCCGGGGTCTTTTTGGTTATGTCGTTGGGGATTTCGTCAAGGGTATAGCCCACTGCAAGCTTTGCCGCAATCTTGGCTATGGGAAAGCCTGTAGCTTTGGAGGCAAGAGCGGAAGAGCGGGAAACCCTCGGGTTCATCTCAATAACCACCATCCGCCCGTCCTCGGGATTCACCGCAAACTGTATGTTTGAACCGCCGGTCTCAACGCCTATCTCCCTTATAATGGCAATAGCCGCATCCCTCATGAGCTGATATTCTTTGTCTGTAAGGGTCTGAATGGGAGCAACGGTGATGGAGTCCCCCGTGTGAACGCCCATGGGGTCAAAGTTCTCTATGGAACAGATTATGACCACATTATCCGCAAGGTCCCTCATCACCTCAAGCTCAAACTCCTTCCAGCCTATAACGGACTCCTCTATGAGCACCTCCCCCACGGGAGATGCGGAAAGCCCCCACTCAATAGCCTCTTTGAACTCCTCCATGTTGTAGGCAACGGAGCCTCCCGTTCCTCCAAGGGTGAAAGAGGGCCTTATGATAGCGGGGAAGCCTATCTCCTTTATAATTTCCAGAGCCTCCTGCATGGACCTGATGTATCCGCTTTTAGGAACCTGAAGCCCTATGTTTTCCATAGCCTTTTTGAAGAGCTCCCTGTCCTCCGCCTTTTTGATAGCGTCAAGCTTGGCGCCTATAAGCTCAACTCCATATCTGTCAAGCACCCCCTCCTCACCCAGCTCAACTGCAAGGTTAAGAGCAGTCTGCCCGCCAAGGGTGGGAAGCAGGGCGTCAGGCCTCTCCCTCTCAATTATCCTCGCCACGCTTTCAACGGTGAGAGGCTCTATGTAGGTGACCGATGCCATCTCAGGGTCCGTCATTATGGTGGCAGGATTGCTGTTCACAAGAACCACCTCAAAGCCTTCCTGCTTGAGAACCTTGCACGCCTGAGTGCCCGAATAGTCAAACTCACAGGCCTGACCTATCACTATGGGACCAGAGCCTATAATAAGTATCTTCTTTATATCACTCCTTTTAGGCATAGCTCCCTCCTCAAGATGGGCAAAATAACAATAAAAGCCGCCAAGTTCAACTTGACAACATGGAAACTTCGTTTTAATATTGCGGAAAATCCTGAAAACAAGAGGAGTAGATGATGGTAAGAAAGAGAGAAAAGTCCGAATATTTGATACAATCGGTATCCAACGCATGTGATATACTTGAAAGTTTCTCCCTTGATGAAGAGGAGCTGGGCATAAACGAGCTGGCAAAAAGGCTTGAACTGAACAAGAATCAGGTTCAGAGACTGCTTGCCACTCTGGAATTTCGCGGATTCGTGGAACGCTCAAGATTAACAGGTGGATATAAACTTGGTTTGAAAATATTTGAGCTCGGACAGGTATATACGAGAAGACTTCAGATATTTAAAAAAGCCAAGCCCATTCTGGAGATGGTGGTGAAGGAGTGTAACGAAACCGCTTATCTGGGCGACTTAAGGGGAGAATATGTGGTCTATCTCATGTCTGAGGAGACCAGCAAACCGGTAAGAGCGGTCTCAAGGGTGGGTTCAAGATTCATGCCCCATTCAACGGCACTTGGAAAGGCTATACTTGCTTTCCTGCCTGAGGAGGAGATAGACAAGATATACCCGGAAGAAGAGCTTAAGGTCTTCACATCAAACACCATAAAAACCAAGTCCCAGCTGAAAAAAGAGCTGAAAGAGATACGGGAAAGGGGATACGCTCTGGACATGGAAGAGACGGAATACGGGGTCAGGTGCATCGGCGCCCCCATATTCAACTACACCACTAAAGTTATAGCGGGAATCTCCATCTCCGGACCCGTAACCAGATTCACCGAGGAGAGAATTGAAAACGAGCTTGCCCCCACCATCGTTGAAGCGGCAAAGAAGCTGTCTCAGATTCTCGGATTTGACATAGGAGCCAAGATAAAGGAGAAGGTGGGGGAAGAGCTTTTATAGGTCTTTCACAAACTCACAGAAGCCTTCAGGGGATGAAGGGGCAACGAGGAGCTCTTTTCCGCTCAAAGTCTTCAGTTCGTCAAGGCTGAAGTCGTCAAGGGTTATTCCGTCGTCGTTGAAAATCACCGAGGGAAGAATTACCCTATCGCACTTCAGGGAAGAGATAGCCCTGAGGATGTCCCGCCCAAAGAGGAGTCCGGAAACGGTGACGGTTCTTCCAAGAGAGAGATTGGGCACCCCCAGAACGAAAAAGCGGGAAAAGCCCTTTTTGTGCAGAAGCCTTTCGAGAAAGGGGGAAAAGGCCTCTCCCGTAACAAACGCCGCATCAACGGCTCTGCCTTTTTCAATTTTCCGCTCAACCACGCTCTGAAAGCGGGCTATCATGCCTACTCCGTCCTCAAGCTGAAAGAAATCCTCGTAAAACTCGGAATCAGGTATGGGAACAGCCGCTTTTATAAAAAGCTCATCAGCAGGGAAGACAAACCTCGTCCCCGCCTTCTTTAAAAAGGAGTCTCCAAGCTCCATACAGGTTTTAAGCACATCCTGAGCAGAACGGGAATCAAAAGCCCTGATGGGATACAATCCCTTTCTGAACTTAGTAATCCCCACGGGCACAACGGCAACTGACCTCACCCCCGGAAAGAGGGAGAACAAGTCCTTTATGCTCCTTTCAAGCACCTCGCCGTCGTTTATTCCGGGACAGACCACAATCTGGGTGTGAACGGTGATTCCCATGTCCACAAGCCTTCTCAGGTTCTCCATAATGCGAGCCGCCTCTCTGTGCCGCATCATCTTTACCCTGAGGGAAGGGTCCGTGGTGTGAACAGAAACGTAAAGGGGAGACAGCCTCTGTTCGCCGATTCTCCGGTAGTCCTCAGGAGAAAGGTTGGTAAGGGTTATGTAATTACCCAGAAGGAAGGAGAGCCGGTAATCGTCGTCTTTAAAGTAGAGGCTTCTTCTCATGTTGGGCGGCATCTGGTCCATAAAGCAGAAGATACACCTGCATCTGCACGGGATAGGCTTTATTGACTCAACCACGATACCGAGCCCTTCATCGCCCTTCTCAATCTCATACTCAATGAGCTCACCCACGCGGTTTTTCACAAGCAACACCAGAAAGTCCGCTTCAGAAAAGAACATGAAATCCAGATAATCCCTCACAGGATTGCCGTTTATGGAAATCAGGACGTCGCCTTCTGATATCCCAAGCTCAGAGGCTATACTGTCAGGAATCACTTTTATTATTTTTACCGCCATTTCCGTATATAAAAACCATCCCCTTTCTGAAATACTGATAACCCGATGCCACCGTAAGAATGAGGGTAATTACGTAAAGAAGATGCATGAAAAACTGGGAAGAGGTGCCCCTTATCTTCTGAATCAGAGCCGCAATAACCGTGATTATCTGGAAAAAAGTGGTGGCTTTGCCCAGCTTTGAAGGCTCTATCTTCACATTATCCACGGAAAAGAGCTTCAGTATGATAACGCCGCCCACCAGAAGAACATCCCTGCTCACAACGGCAACGGTGAGCCACGGTGGAATAACCTTAAACTCGCTCAGAGTTATGTAGGAAGCCACCATCATCACCTTATCGGCAAGGGGGTCTATTATGGTGCCCAAGGC
>JAADEW010000002.1 GCA_013153205.1 Deferribacteres bacterium
ACCTGCCGGAGTGGCTGTGTTGACGGCGCCTGAAGCGATAGATTTTGAAAGGCTGGGCAATCCCGAGTCGGGTGTAAACGATGTAGTGCTTCACTTTAACATAGCTGATTCTTCCGGAAACATAGTCTCCTCTTCCATCACCCTTGCTCTTCCGGCAAGCTATCAGAGCACAGACGAGGTGGTGAACGCCTTGAAAGCCCTTCTTGATGCGAACAGCACCCTGAGGGATAAGGTTGAAGTGGGCAGTGAAGGCGACCACATTGTGTTTTATCTTGTGGAACCCGGTGCCAACTACCTTTCCGTGAAAGAGACCGACTCATCCGGCAACGTTATCTCGTATCTGGGAATAGGGGAGCGTGTGGGAAGCTGGGGAACCGACACCACTTACACCGTTTCGGATAAGATGCTGGCTAAAGGCGTTTATCTTACTGCATCTGAAACCTTCACTTTGAGGACGTCTGTGTCCATCACCATAACCGCTCACGCTACCAATATGACGCCTCTTTACACCGTGGAGCTCGTTGAGCCGCGTTTCTATCATCCCATCACTTCCGGCACAACCGTCAATGTTTCTGTGGGCGGCACACTCTACACATGGACGGCGCCCTCTGACATTTACACCCTTGACGATTTGGAATCTGCCTGGAACGATTCGGCAAACTGGTCCGGTGGAACCACTGTCCCACCGGTTGCTTTGGTTAAGGAGGATGAGACGCATTACAGATTTGTATCCCTTGTGGATTCCGCAGACATGAAGTTTGAAGCATCCGGCAGTGATGTTCTTCATGTTTTGGGGCTTGCCCCGTCTGAGGATACCACTCAGTATGTGGTTTCCCATACTGTGGATATGAGCGCGGGAGAATACAGTGCCCTCGTGCTTTCTTACGATATAAACACCCAGGCAAATGGTGAGGTGCGTGCCCACACTGATGGAGACGGAGGAATTGTTGTCAGGCGTCCTGAAGGTCCTTTTGAGCTTGACTTTTCCGCTGACAGCAAGCTTAAAAACGGATTTCCCGCTATCCAGAATGCAGACGGCACCTTCACAGCCTATTCCCAGCAGGAGACGCTGAAGGATTTGATAGACAGGGTAAGACATGTCTTTAAAGGCCATGTTAAAGGATGGATAAAGGACGGAAGGCTTTATTTTGAAGACCAGTTTTCGGGAGAAAGCTCTTTTGACTTGAGCATATCTCCTGCCTCTTCAAATGCCTCTTCTTCTTTTGACCGGTTCTTTGTGGCGAGAGAGGGTGAAGGCGAGGATGTTTTTGACATTGTCAGAGACATACGGGAAGCCATGAAGGAGAACATAGTCAAAAAGACCGTTGACATCCCCTCAGAGTGGAAGACTGAACAGGAAGGAGCTCCCATCACCACCGAACTGCATGTTGCGTCTGAAGGGGACTTCAAAGGTGATTACAACACCACCTGGAATGTGAGGGTGGACGTGATGACTGGCTCCTCGGGCGTGAGCACCGTGGAGAATCCGGGTTATACGGGCTTTTTTGCCGAAAAAGAGTACAGGATAACCACCTCTTCCGTAACTATATCCGGGGCTACCAGCCTTATTCTTCACAGAAGCAACGGTGAAGAGGTTACCATAACCCCGTCTGGGGCAATTACCATTTCAGGCTCTTCAACTTCCGTGGTTTACCGTCTTTACCTTGAGGACGGGGATATAACCTCTTCCGGGAACACCCTTATCATAAACGGAAAGGGCGAGCTTGTGGTGGAGACTCAGGACGAGTTTGCTCAATACGACGGAATCAACGACATAAAATACATAAAGTTTGACGGCAGTCTCAAGTTAAGCGTGGATTCAGCCTCTTCCATATCGGCGGTTCCCCCTGACGAGAAGACCAACCTGCTGGTTACCGTTGAGGATTCGCAGGGAAGGACCGTGAAGAAGTTTATAGTGACCGACCCGAGAAGGGATTACTATGTGAGGGACGGGGTTTATCTCAACTTCGGGGCTGGTCAGGTGGTATCGGGGGACAGCTTCACCATGAAGGTGGGAAGCGGCGTGGAGCGTCAGATAGGCAGGCTGAAAACCGCTCTGGACCAGGTGCTGAGATATCACACCGACATAGGCGCGAGAATGGAGAGGCTTCAGATGGCGGAGAAGAGATACACTGTTTACAAATCTCAGGCTGAGAAGAAGAAAGCCCCACTTGAAGATGCGGATGTGACGGAGGCTGCCACCGAACTGCAGAAGGCGGAGACCGCTTTGAGAGCTGCGCTTCTTGCTTCCACCAAGCTTTTTTCTCCAACACTCCTTGATTTCATGAGGTAAGGGATGAAGATAACCACTACGAGATTTGGGGAGATTGATGTTAAGGAAGATGAGATAATCCACATGGTGGAGCCCATTCTGGGGTTTCCCTATTCAAAGAGGTATGTCATTCTGAATCACAAAACGGGCAGTCCCTTCAAGTGGCTTCAGTCCGTTGACGATGCGGGACTTGCTTTCGTAATAGTTGACCCCCGCCTGTTTAAACCTGATTATGTGGTTCCTCTGGAGAAAGAAGACGCTGAAAAGCTTCAGATTGAAGATGAGGCTGATGCGGAGGTTTACGTATTTGTTGTAATTCCTGAAGACCCTAAAGAGATGAGCGCGAATCTGAAAGGTCCCCTTGTGGTTAACAGAAAGAAAAGGCTTGCCAAACAGATTGTGCTTATTGATGATTCGTATCCGCTGAGATATAAACTTCTCAAAGGCGCGTAATGCTTGTTTTAACCCGCAAAATTGATGAGAGCATTATCATAGGAGAGGACATTGAGATTAAGGTCCTCGCTATCACGGGAAAGAGCGTAAAGCTTGGCATCATAGCGCCTAAGGAGCTTTCGGTTTACAGAAAAGAGATTTACGAAGCTATAAAGAGGGAAAATGTGGCGGCTTCCATGGCGCCGCCGGATAAGCTTGATAGTCTGGAAAAGCTCTTAATTAACAGCGCTAAGAAGACGGAAAGAAGCTCAGAGGAGGAAAACCGGGGTTAGGTATTGCCCCGTGGAACATGGCTTTCTGTGAGAAGAAGTGGATGTGGGGATTCTCCACGAAGTTGTGCACTGATGGGACCCATCTGTAGGCTCCTTTCTCCTTTTCAATGTGCCACATCTGATAGTTGCACCATCCTGATGAATACCAGTCCCCGTCTTTGCCGCACCAGCCACCTTTCTGGAAGGGATTTTTCGTCCACATGGCTCTGCCTCCTTTTTCTACTTTCTTCTTTTTACTACAAGCTGTTCAAGGGTTTCAAGCTCCGGGATGCGCAAAAGTTTTGCCCCGGTGTAAAAGGCGAAAAGGGTTGTGAGAATGTAGAAGATGACGAGCCCTGCCCTTTTGAAAAGGGGAAACTGAGGCTTGTAGGGCATGACTGTCTTAAGGAGTATCATAAAGACGAGGATAAACAGGTTCAGCACCAGAAGTTTCTTCAGGTGAGAGGGGAAGAATCGGGTGCTTTCGTATCCTTTTTCTTTTATGTGTTTCAGCAGGTAGATGAACTGAAAAACGGAAGCCAGAGATGTGGCAAGGGCTAATCCAGCGTGTTTCAGAGGAAACACGAGGATGATGTTTAGAACGACATTGACTGCAAAAGCCACGAAAGAGGCTTTTACCGGAGTTACCATATCTTTATGCCCGTAGTAGAGGCTTGCCAGCACTTTGTTAATGGATATAACGGCAAGACCTAAGGCATACATGGACAGGGCGTAGGCTGTTGCCAATGCGCTTTTGTATCCGAAAGCGCCCCTTCTGAAGAGCAAATCCACAATCTCGTGGGAGAAGACGATTAGCCCTACAGCCGCCGGTATGTTAACCAGAAGCACGAGTCCTATGCTGTATCTCACGTTTTCTTCCGTCTTTTCCCTTTTCCCCTGCGTTATGGACTCAGCCACCACGGGAAGAAGGACCGACCCTACCCCTATGCCGAAAAGAGCCAGCGGAAGCTGGAAGAGCCTGTTGGCGTAGTAGAGGTATGAGATGCTTCCTGCGGGAAGGAAGGAGGCTATGATGGTGTCCACAAAGGTGTTTATCTGATGTATGGCAAGTCCTGCCGTGGCTGGAAGCATCAGCTTCAGGGCTTCTTTCACCGGTTTTGAGAAGACTTTCGTGGTGATGGTGGGAAGGACCTTTAGTTTATAGGCTCCCCAGAAGTGAAGCGCTATCTGGAGAATTCCCCCTGCGAAAACTCCCCATGCAAGGGCGGAGATGGGTGGGTGAAAGTGGTTTCTCAAAACGATGGCTGTGATAAGGGAGATGTTTAGAAGGACGGGGGAGACTGACGTGTAGAAAAAGTCCCTTTTGTAGTTCAGAGCGGCACCAATAAGTATAGCCATTCCCATGAAGAATATGTAGGGGAAGGTTATTCTGGTAAGTTTTACCGTAAGCTCAAAGATATAAGGCTCTTTTCTGAATCCCGGTGAGACTACGGATACGAACCACGGGGTGAAGCTTTCCCCTAAAAGAAGAAGCACGGCGAGTATGATTAGAAGGGATGTGAAGGCGCTGTTTATTATCTTTCTTATATCCTCGCCTTTTGCTTCGTATTCCGAGAAGATGGGGATGAACGCGGCTGACAGAGCCCCTTCTCCAAGAAGCCTTCTGAACAGATTGGGTATTCTGAACGCCACGAAAAAGGCGTCTGTAAGCCCTGCCGCTCCGAAGTAGTTGGCTATAAGTATGTCCCTTATAAATCCGAGAATCCTTGACGAAAGGGTTCCCAGAAAGAAGACTACCGTATTTTTTGCAATCTCTTTCTTTCCCATGCCTCAAAAAACCACTGTCCCGTGTAGTAGGAGAAGACTGCAAGGATTATCCCCGCAATCACATCCACCACATAGTGATACCTGTGGTAAACCGTTGATATTATCAACCCCACCACCATAGGCAGAAGGAGCCAGAACTTTATCCGGTATTTTCCTGCCAGCATAAGGCATACGAGGGAGACGGCGGTGTGTCCTGATGGGAAGCAGTCGTGTGGATTGGGCTCCAGCGTGTTGAGGATGGATTTTATGTAAGGAGTGAAGAACAGCCCTTTCAGCTGTTTGGTGAAAAGCCCTTTCAGGGTGAACCTCGGTCCTATGGCGGGCACGAGGAAGTATCCCAGATAGGAGAGGTAGAAGGTGAGAAGCACCACCGTTGCTATCCTCCTGAAAAGAAGCAGGTCTTTTTTGTAAGCGCTTATTCCCAGAATTATGGGTATGAAGAAGTAGCTTATGTAGGCGAACTGGAGGATTTCGGTGAGAACGGGGTTGTATATCTTCTCAATGAGAAGGGAAGGCTCATGACCCAGAAAGAGCCATTTATCCATCTGTATGAGGAACAGGTCCCAGTTAACGGGGTTGACCGCTTCAATAAAGCCTTTGAGGTTCATGAACATGATGGGCACCACCAGCACCACATACCAGTTGGCGAGGTGAAACCACAGACCTTTTAAGTCCTTTTTGTAAGCCCAGCAGGGAATGATGATACTGGTTGATATTACGGCGGTTTCAACGAGGGCGTGGACATACCAGTAGCTTATCCTTTCCCGCTTCCAGAGGGTAAGGACGAGCATTGCAAATGCAAAGGCGATGTTCAGGACATCCTCGGACCGCAGACAGAACAGTTTCTTCAGCATGGCTTTAAGGGTAGTGAAATCCGGGGCAAGATGCAACACGGTGGGAAAATTGGTAGCGGGGCCGGGATTTGAACCCGGGACCTTCGGGTTATGAGCCCGACGAGCTACCGGACTGCTCCACCCCGCGTCACCGCTAACCTAATATAGCCCTGCCTCAAACTTTGTCAAGACTTTTACCGAAAGCTTCTCAATTTGTGGAG
>JAADEW010000020.1 GCA_013153205.1 Deferribacteres bacterium
AAGGAACAATGGGCACCTTTCTTCCACCACCTTTTTCAAACTCAATAGCTTTTAGTTCCAATCGGACCCCGGGAGAGGGACCGCCGGCCCTCTCCACCCGGGGGGTTCCGTGACCTCATAAGCTTTTAGTTCCAATCGGACAAGGAGGAGAAGATGAGAAAAGTGTTTTTGACAAAAGTTCCGTGACCTCATAAGCTTTTAGTTCCAATCGGACCCTAACGGCATAGATTACAAAGCTGAGATAGATAGTTCCGTGACCTCATAAGCTTTTAGTTCCAATCGGACTGCAGTCCGATTAACGCCCGCAATACGAGCAACTTAAACCCCACATTTTTACCAAGCCCCACCCATATCCCCGATTGTGAAAGTGTTCACAGCCAACATATTCGCAAGTAATTGATTTACTTATACTTCCAATTTTACCGTGATTTTCCATCCGCACCTCCGACACATCTCCCACGGCAACTTCAAAAACAGCACTCCCTCTCAAAAGGGGAACTGCTAACCTATCCCCTTTTCAAGTATCTGCTTAACTTTAGCTTACAACTTTCAGCCCCTCTTTTCAAGCCGCCCTCAACAGGGCAAATTTTTCCTCTTGACACCACATCAAATTAGTATATATTGCTTACAAATTAAGTAAACTTAGCATTATTTGGAGGGAAACTTGAAAAAAGGAAGAGAAGACAGGACAGTGTGCTGGTGTGCCGGCATAACAGCCAAGGAAATAATTGATGCCGTAAAGAGAGGCGCCACCACTATAGAGGAGGTGCGGCAAATAACCGGAAAAAAGAGAAGCGGTTTTTGCGAAACGGAAAACCCCAGAGGGACAAGCTGTGAATACGAGTTTGAGCTTATCATAAAAGAAGCCATACTGCAGGAAAAGCTCCGCCAGATGCGCAGATTCCCCTTCGGCTGAAAGTGCTGAACGAGCCCGTGAGGCTCAAATCAGTCCTCAAAATAGACGGCACATGCCCTGTCAGACTCCCAGACCGCCACGGACTTCACCTTCACAGATTCGGGAAGGCGCTTTCCAGCCTCACAGAAGATAAACCTCGCTATGTTCTCAGAAGAGGGATTCACCCTATCAAAAGGAGGAATCTCATTTAAAAGCCTGTGGTCAAGAACATCAAGAACCTCCTTCAACACCGCTTTCAGACGCTTGAAGTCAACGAGAAGCCCCGTTTCATCAAGCTCATCCCCCACCACCTCAAGCTCAACACGCCAGTTGTGGCCGTGCAGGTTCTCGCAGGCGCCCTGATACTCCCTCAAAAAGTGGGCGGCGCTGAAAGAGTCTATAACCCTAAGAATCCAGCCCATCAGCCTCCTCTCCACTTTCGTTTATCAGCCTTTCAGCATACACCCGATAGTCTTCCGGAACCATAACCTCAACCTCCCCCAGACCATCAAGGCTCAAGCCAAAAAGAACCGCCGCCGTCTCATGCCTCAGCTTAACCGGAATGCCGTTCGCCTCAAGAAGCCCTTTAACTATATTTGCCTCCACCATACCCTGAACCCTTTTTACCCTGACCCATCTCACTCTAAGACCCTACATGTAGCGATGTTACAATTTTTAAAACACTATATTTAGTGGGTTTGTGTTGACTATGGGCTTTCATAGTGCTAACCTCCATAGCACAAAAATCGCCCGGAGGAAAGAATGGAACCCTTGGTAAGGAAAAGAGACGGCAAAATCGTTCCCTTTGACAGGAAAAGAATAGCCAACGCCATCTTCAAAGCAGTAAAAGCAGTGGGCGGAACGGACAGAAAAAGGGCAGAAGAGCTCGCAGACCAGGTAGCTCTCATACTCTACAGAAAGTTCTTCAAAAAGGGGAACATACCCCACGTTGAAGAGATACAGGACATCGTGGAGAAAGTCCTCATTGAAAACGGACATGCCAGAGTAGCCAAAGCCTACATCCTCTACAGGGAAAAGAGAAAGCAGGCACGGGAAATATCAAAAGCCATCGTCAACGGCATAAATCTTATAGAAGAATACCTTGAAAAATCGGACTGGCGGGTGAACGAAAACTCCAACATGAACTACTCCCTGCAGGGACTCAACTTTCACATCTCCTCCTCCGTCATTGCAAGATACTGGCTCACCAAGCTTTACCCGCAGGAAGTCAGGGAAGCCCACGAGGAAGGAGACTTTCACATACACGACCTGGGGATACTGGGCGCCTACTGCGTGGGATGGGACCTATACGACCTTCTGCTGAAGGGTTTCGGCGGAGTGCCCGGAAAGATAGAGAGCAAGCCAGCAAAACACTTCAGAACCGCACTGGGACAGATAGTCAACTTCTTCTACACCCTGCAGGGAGAGGCGGCAGGAGCGCAGGCTTTCTCAAACTTTGACACCCTCCTCGCCCCTTTCGTTAGATACGACAACCTCACCTTCAGGGAAGTGAAGCAGGCTCTGCAGGAGTTTCTGTTCAACCTCAACGTGCCCACAAGGGTGGGATTCCAGACGCCCTTCACCAACATAACCATGGACCTGTTCGTGCCGGAAAACCTCAAAGAAGCCCCCGTGGTTATAGGCGGAAAGCTCATGGACGCCACTTATGGGGAGTTTCAGGAAGAGATGAACATGATAAACTGGGCTTTCTGCGAGCTCATGATGGAAGGAGACGCCAAAGGCAGAATCTTCACCTTCCCCATACCCACATACAACATAACGAAAAACTTTGAGTGGGATAACCCCAACCTTGAACCCATCTGGGAGATGACCAGAAAATACGGCATTCCCTACTTCGCCAATTACGTCAACTCTGACATGAAACCGGAAGACGCAAGGAGTATGTGCTGTCGCCTGAGGCTGGACAATAGAGAGCTGAGAAAAAGGCAGGGCGGTCTTTTCGGTTCCGCTCCTCTGACCGGCTCCATCGGCGTTGTCACCATAAACATGCCCCGAATCGCATACCTTGCCACCTGCGACGAGGACTTCTTTGAAAGGCTTTCCCACCTCATGGAGCTCGCCAAAATTTCCCTTGAGATAAAAAGAAAGGTAATAGAAGACTTCACCGAAAAAGGACTGTATCCCTACTCGCGGGTCTATCTCTCCAGAATAAAAGAGTGCACCGGCGGCTACTGGACCAACCACTTCTCAACCATCGGGCTTCTGGGAATGAACGAAGCCTGCCTCAACTACCTCGGAGTGCCCATCACAGACCCGGAAGGCAGGGAGTTCGCCATAAAGGTGCTCAACTTCATGAGGGAAAAGATAGCCGACTTTCAGGAAGAGACCGGCAACTACTACAACCTTGAAGCCACACCGGCAGAAGGGGCTTCATACAGACTCGCCAAAAAGGACAGGGAAAAGTTTGCCAGCATAAAAACAGCCGGCACCGAAAACGCCCCTTACTACACAAACTCGGTCCATCCGCCCGTAAACTGGACGGACGACCTGTTTGAGCTTCTATCCCACCAGAACGAGCTTCAGGTGCTGTTCACCGGCGGAACGGTGGTCCACCTCTTCATAGGAGAGGAGATACACAGCAAAGAGATGGTGAAAAAGCTCGTCAAAACTGTAGTGTCCAACTTCCAGCTTCCCTACTTCAGCATAACCCCCACATTCTCCGTCTGCCCGGTCCACGGATACATACCGGGTGAATACCAGTTCTGCCCATACGAACACACGGAAGAAGACCTCCAGAAGTTCGGTATCTGCACAGAAATGGAAGAAAAAGAGCTGGAAAAATTTCAGGAAAAAGCCATTAAAATAATGGAGGAGGAAAGAGATGGTAAAGCAGACTGAAAGGGCAAAGAAAAAGGTTGTAGCCGTTCCCTGTGAAATCTACTCCAGGGTGGTGGGTTACTACCGTCCTGTCCAGAACTGGAACATAGGGAAAAAGCAGGAGTTTAAAGAACGCAAATACATCAAAGTGGGCGAGCTTTGATAAAAGCCTTCAAAGGCACGAGCCTCGTTGACTTTCCGGACGAGATAGCATGCGTTCTGTTCACCGGAGGCTGTAACCTCCGGTGCCCCCACTGCTACAACAAATCTCTGGTGGAGCCCGAAATACACAGCCAGATGGAAGACATACCCGTGGAAGCAGTGGTGAGCGAGATTGAAAGAAGAAAAGGGTTCATAACCGGTTGCGTAATAACAGGCGGGGAGCCCACCATACACGGGAAAGAGCTTATCAACACCCTCCGCAAGATAAGGGCTACAGAAATAAAAATTAAGCTTGACACCAACGGAATGCTTCCGGATGTGGTGAAGCAGTGCATCAGCGAAAACCTCGTTGACTACATCGCCCTTGATGTAAAGGCTTCTCCCGAGGTATATCCCCAATTCGGGGGAAGCTGGGAAAATCTGGAGGAAACCCTCAACGCAATCAGAGACAGCGGCATCAATTACGAAATACGCATAACCGCAGTGCCGGTTTTCATAACCCCAACAACCCTTGAGCTCATCGGCGAAAGGATAAAACCCGTGAAGACCGTGGCTATACAAAAATTCGTGGGGAGAAACACGCTGGAGCCTTCCTTTGAGGAGATTGCCCCCTACCCTCCAGACGAAATGAAAAAGCTTGCGGAAATCATGGAAAAATACGCAGAGAAGGTGCTCATAAGATAAACATCTTTACCACGAAAAGTGCACACAGAACCCACAGAATCGGGGAAACTTCCCTGCCTTTTCCCGCGAGAAGCTTGAGCAGTGGATAGGATATAAACCCAACGGCAAGCCCGTTGGCTATGCTGTAAGTTACCGGCATAAAAAACATGGTGAGAAAAGCGGGTACCGCCTCAGTAAAGTCCCGCCAGTCTATCTCGCCTATGTTCGCCGTCATCATAATACCCACCACAACAAGAGCGGGAGCCGTCGCAAAAACAGGAACCACCGAAACCAGCGGATAAAAGGGAAGCGAAAGGAGAAACAGAAAAGCCACCACCACAGCGGTAAGCCCTGTCCTGCCGCCTTCTGCTATACCGGCGGAGCTTTCAATGTAGGTTGTAACCGTTGAGGTGCCCAGCAGAGCTCCCACGGTGGTTCCCACCGCATCAGCAAGAAGAGCCCTCTCCACCCTCGGAAGCTCACCGTTCTCAAAAAAGCCGCCGAGAACGCCGCAGGCGGTGAGGGTCCCCACGGTGTCAAACAGGTCAACGAAGAAGAAGGCAAAAACCACCTTCCAGAAAGACGGCTCGCCAACAGCCGAAAGGTCCATCTTCAAAAAAGCCGTGGGGTGCGGAAAACCAAACAACCTGTCGGGGAAACTCACCCTGCCAAAAAAAGCCCCCAGAACCGTCAGAAAAACAATGCTTATGAGAATAGCTCCCTTTACGCCCCTTGCTATCATAACGGCGGTGAGGATTATCACGAAAAAGACGCTTACAGCCTCAAAGGACCTCAAATCGCCAAGCTTAACCAGCGTTGCCTTAGAAGCAACAACAATGTGGGCATTCTTCAAGCCGATTAACGCAATGAAAAGCCCTATGCCCACAGATGTGGCTATCCTTATAGCCGGAGGAATGGCGTTCACAAGATAGGACCTCGCTTTAGTCAAGGTCAGCAGAATAAAAATCAGCCCCTCCACAAAGACCGCACCGAGCGCCGTCTGCCAGCTGTATCCCATACCTAAAACCACGCCGTAGGTGAAAAAGGCGTTAAGCCCCATGCCGGGTGCAAGGGCAAAGGGGTAATCCGCCCACACCCCCATAATCAGCGTGGCAACAAAAGAGGCAACGCAGGTGGCAAAGAGAACACCCTCTTTCGGCATCCCCGCCTCAGACAGAATGGCAGGGTTGACAAAGATTATGTAAGACATGGTGATAAAAGTGGTTATACCAGCCCTTATCTCCGT
>JAADEW010000078.1 GCA_013153205.1 Deferribacteres bacterium
GCATCCGTCTGTATAAACTGGTCGTAAGCCCTGTCCCCCAGTATTCTGCCCTTTGCAGACACAATTCCTGCGGTAACTGTGTAGCTCAATCCGAAGGGATTACCCACCGCAAGGACCCATTCCCCTATTTTAAGCTTATCTGAATCGCCGAGAAGAGCCGGCTTCAGCTCATCCGGATTCGCCTTTATCTTCAGCAGGGCAAGGTCCGTCCCCGGGTCGTATCCCACTACCTTAGCGGTGTAAACGGAACCGTCATACAGCTTCACCTTTATCTCGGAAGCCCCTTTTACCACGTGGTAGTTCGTGGCTATAAAGCCCTCTTTGTCCAGCACAAAACCGGAACCAAGGCTTCTTCTTTTCAGCTCTTTTGGAGGCTTTCTGCCGTAAAGCTGGCTGAAAAAGAAAGAGAAAACATCATTCTGGGGAACGCGAACCACCCTTGTGGTAAATATGTTGACCACAGAAGGATTGACCCTCTCTGCCACACTGCTGAAGTCTGGAAGGCAGATACACTCTTCCGAAGCGAAAACCACAACGCTCCAGAATAAAAAAGCGAAAATAACGGCCCTTTTCATTCTTTTTCCTCCCTCAAGTTAATATTCTTACACGCCTTTTTATGCTCACTTCCCTCTTTCTCTCAGGCTCAAGGAGTATGTCCTCAAGAACCCTGAAGGGCTTAACATCCTTTAAGGCAAAAAGCAGGAAGGCACCCTGCTCATGGTAGTCCACACCACGGTTCTCAAGCCGCATTCTCCAGTCATCCACAAGGGGAAACTCCCTCCTGTCAATCTTCACGAAATAGACCACATCTCTGAAGGCCTTTCCTATGGAGAAGCTCTCGTCAACATATTCCACGCAGAGAAGCTTAACTCCTTCCCCCAGAAAGCCGTTGAGCCTGAACATCTCCTTCAAATCAATCTTCCTCCACAAAGAGAGCTCAAAAGGCTCAAACTCGCTCTCTATCCCCACGGGAAGAGCCTCCGCAAAGCTGAGAAGAGGATGGGGGTGAAAACCCTGAGAGTAGGAAAGGGGAAGCCCGGTTCTTCTCAAAGCCCTGTGGAAGAAAGCCTCAAAGTCGTTCTGTCCCACAAGACTTGAAGGGTAGAGCCTCCTTATGTAGCCCAGAACCTTACAGGCCCTCTCCCTCTTAAAAAGAAACGAAGAAGCAGTCCCGGAAGCCCCTACCCCATCCTCCGCATTTACGGTTCTCAAACCACCACCGCAGACGCCGCAGCTGGAACAGCTCTTCCTGCAGTCAGGGGTGCAGACAGCACCGTAAGCCTTTCTCCTTTCCTCAAGGAGGAAGTCCTTTTTCAGACCGGTATCAACCACATCCCAGGGAAGGGATTTATCCTCATCCCAAGGGCTGTTGAGCCACGACGAATCCACTCCTGACTTCTCAAAAGCCTCCTCCCAAACCTGCCACCTGAAGTGCTCACTCCACTCGTCAAAGATGGCTCCCCTTTCAAAGGCAAAAAGCAGGACATCAGCCCCCCTTTCATCCGCCCTTGAAAAGAAGGCTTCAACCAGACTTTGATAGGGATTGTGGTTTTTGATGGAGACCTTTTTCGTTTTTATCCGCGATTTTATATACCTGATTTTCTCCCATAGCACATCTATCGGCTCCTGCGCCTCCCACTGAAAAGGGGTGTGAGACTTGGGAACGAAGGGCGAAACGGTAACATTAAACTTGGGCTTTCGGGGAAGCCTCTTGGTAAACTTCAGAAGCTCCCTTATAAGCTCCACTATGGCGTCAATGTCCTCCTGCGTTTCGGTGGGAAGGCCTATCATAAAGTAAAACTTCAGCGTCTGCCAGCCAGCAGAAACCGCCTTCTCTACAGTTTCCTTTATTTCGTCATCGGATATGTTTTTGTTTATCACATCCCTCAACCTCTGGCTTCCCGCCTCAGGGGCTATGGTAAACCCCGTTTTCTTCACGGACTTTATCGCCTCTATCACATCCGGGGTGAGGGTCCCCGCCCTGAAGGAGGGAAGGGAAAGAGAGGTCATGGAATCCTTTAGCAGTTTTGAAAGCCTCTTTATTATCTCCTTTATGCAGGAGTGGTCCGTTGCTGAAAGGGAAAGGAGGGATACCTCCTCAAACCCCGTGGCTTTTAAAGAGCGCTCAAATATGTCAAGCACTTCCGAAACGGACCTCTCCCTCACGGGGCGGTTTATAAACCCCGCATGGCAGAACCTGCATCCCCTTGAGCATCCCCGGGCTATCTCAACGGTTATCCTGTTGTGAGGCACCTCTATAAGGGGAACAAGCGGCGGGTCGGGATAGTCCTGAAGCCTCTTGACTCTTAAAAAACGCGTCTTTTCAGGCTCATGGGAAAGGAGTATCCCCTCCGCGTCCCTGAAGACGGCCATAACAGCCTCGCGGCTTATACCAGAGGAAGCCGCTTCCTTCACCAGAGACTCAAGCACCTTCTCAATCTGAGCCTCCCACTCCCCCAAAAAGAAGGCGTCTATAAAAGGCATAAGGGGTGCCGGATTGGTGGTTGAAGGTCCCCCGGCTACAACAACGGGAAGTCCCCTTCTGTCCCACCTGAAAAGGGGAAGCCCGGAAAGGCTAAGGCACCACAGCACATTGGTGTAGCAGAGCTCATAGTGAAGGGAGAAGGCTAAAATGTGAAAATCACCGGCGGGCCTTTTAGTTTCAAGCCCGTAAAGGGGTATGGAACGCTCCCTCATGTGCTTAACCACATCAGTCCAGGGCAGAAAAGCCCTGTCGCACAAAACACCGTCAACTCTGTTCATCACATGATAGAGCAGGTGATAACCGTAACTTGACATGCCTATCTCGTAGGCATCGGGATAGACGAACAGTATCCTCACTCTGGAGGAATCCCAGTCCTTCTTCCTTGCGTTTATCTCCGAATCTATGTATCTGGCAGGCCTTTTGAACGCTTCAATCCCCTTGCCCAGCGGACAAAAAGGCAACTTACCTTCCCGCTAATCTCAGTATGTCGTTGTAGAAGGCAAGAACCATTATCATTATTATGATGAAAAGGCCTATCTGCTGTGCAATCTCCTTTTTTCTCAGGCTTATGGGCCTTCCAAGAATCGCCTCTATCATGAAGAAGAGAAGATGTCCGCCGTCAAGAACCGGAATGGGGAGAAGGTTTATCACCCCAAGGTTGATGCTTATAAGGGCAGTAAAGAGAATGAAGTTTATCAAACCGGTTTGAGCCTGCTGTTTCGCCATCTGCACTATGAGAATGGGACCACCTATGCTCTTTAAGGGGACCGCCCTTTCAACAATCTTCACAATCCCTAAAATGGTGAGATAGACCATCTCATAGGTTCTTCTTGCCGCCTCAACGAAAGCCTCAACGGGATTGTATCTCTTAACGGTGGTGGCACCGGATGCAACAATCCCTATGAGTCCTATCTTTTTAGTCTTTCCAAAGATGGTCTTAACCACCTTGGAGGACGTGTGAATCTTAAAGGTGAGAAGCTTACCATTCCTCTTGACCTTAACCTCAAGGTCTCTATCAGGGTTTGAGTGCACAATGGCCACAAGCTCATCCCACGTCCTTATCCGCTTCCCGTTTATCTCAACGATGAGGTCTCCCGGTTTAAGCCCGGCCTGAGCCGCCGGTGTATCGGGCAGAACTTTGCCCACTTCCGGCAGAAGGGAGGGAAAACCGACGAGAGAAGCCGAGTAAATCAGAAAAAAGGCAAACACTATGTTGGCAAGGGGACCCGCAAGAACCACCAGAGCCTTTTCCCTGACGGGCCTACAGGAAAAGGCTCTCTCCCTGAGGTGAGAGGGGATATCCTCAGCACTCTCCTCGTCTTCCCCCAGAAGCTTCACATATCCACCAAGGGGAATAAGGCTCAAAGCATATTCCGTCTCGCCAATCTTTTTGCTTACTATGGCGGGACCGAACCCTATGGAGAACTTCTCGACGAAAATACCGAGCCACTTCGCCGCAAGAAAATGGCCCAGCTCGTGAACGAATATCAGAACACCTAAGGCGATTATAGCGAAAATCAGGCTAACCAATCAGGCTTCCTCCTGAAGGGGGAGGGAGAAAGGAGCCGCCCCCGGCTAAAAGGTCTTACTTCTTCTCTACATTTGCAGCCTGGGGACCCTTTGCCCCTTCTACTATCTCAAACTCCACATCCTGCCCTTCAGAAAGGGTCTTAAACCCGTTGCCCTGAATGGCTGTATAATGGACAAACACATCGGTTCCAGTGTCATCTCTGGTTATAAAACCGTAACCCTTCTTATCGTTGAACCACTTAACTTTACCTGTGTACTTCATATTACTTCATACCTCCTGAAATTTTGAAATTAAAATCGGACCTACCTCTGGCAGGTTCAAAAAACTGAGTGTTGCCGGGTGTTACCAAAAGTTCTCCTTTCTCCCAGTTGCTGACAGCAATATACAGACCCCCACAATCCGTGTCAAGCAAAAAGGGAAAAAGCCGCCAATCGTAAAGCGGCTCTTCCCCTTTAAGCCGAACAGCCGTCTAATCCTTTATGTTCATCTTCTCCTTGACGAGCTCTTTCTCTTTATCGTAGCTGGCAATCCTGCTTATCATGATTTTCTGCGCCTGCGGGGGTCCCGCACCGTGCCAGGTTCCTACACCGTGAAGCCCCGCAGTCCAGTTCTGAAGAAGCTTCGTCACCTTCAAAATCTTCTCCGCACCGGCAGGGGAGCCAAAGCTGAAGCAATCCTCCATATACTCTTTTACATCGGGATTTTTGAGCTCCCTCAGAGAGGGCATGGTCACTATAAGCCCTCCTCCTATGTCTCCTGCAAGAGCCATAGCCTTCCAGAAGGCTTCGCACACATTGAGCTTGCTCACATTTCCCATCATCTCGTCAGGCATAAACACGCCTGAGCCGGGGGGCTCCTCGCTTCCGAGATTGGCGGCGGCAAGCCCACAGGCTCTTGCCGTCTCTCTGAGTATCAGAAGCTCCACCATCTCCTCATTTATGTGGGGAACCTTCAGTAGCCCCTTGTATTCCTGCAGAAGCCTGCATGCCCCTATTATGTTTGACATGAAACCAACCTTGCACGTTCCACCGCAGGTCATTCTGTGGGTTCTGGCAAACCTTGAAACGAACTTACCCGAATACTCAACCTCACCGCAGTGGAACACCCTCTCCCACGGGATAAACACGTTATCAAAGACTATGACGCTGGTCTCCCTCTGTCCGTAAAGGGGATTGCCGAGCTCGTATATGTCATCGGTGAGAAGCCTTTCTGCCGAATAAGCGTTATACTGGCAGATGTAAGTAATCCCCTCAGCATCGGCGGGAACGGCAAAGGCAAGGGCGTAATCCTCCTCACCGGGCCTCCTGCTTCCCTGCGGAAGCACCATAATCTCATGGCTGGCGTAAGCCCCGGAGATGTTTATCTTGTAGCCTTTCACCACAATACCATCCTGCCTCTTCTCAACGAGCTTCAAGGCAAGATAGGGATTGGGCCAGTCTTTAAGCTTTTTATCTCTGGGACCGCGGGGTTCCGTCAAAGCACCTGCCACGGAAAGGTCGTTCTTCTGAACGTATTTTAGATACTCCACGAACCGCTTGTGATACTCGGTTCCGAGCTTCTGGTCCATCTCCCACGTGGTAGCCCAGGTGGCGTGAAAGCAGTCAAGTCCCACACACCTGTATATGCAGGTGCCGAGCTTCTCCGCAGTAAAGCAACCCGCATTGGCTTTGGCAAGCAGGTCCTCCCTGCTCCTGCACACATAGGTATAGCGGTTCACCTCCTCGTTAATCAAAGGGGAAAAAGCCGTCATTATCTCCTTATAC
>JAADEW010000048.1 GCA_013153205.1 Deferribacteres bacterium
ACCATGGGTATTGTTGCCATGGTTGGGGGATACGACTACAGCATAAGCAAGTTCAACAGAACCTATCAGGCTAAAAGACAGCCGGGCTCAGCTTTCAAGCCCATAGTTTATACCGCCGCCATAGAAAGCGGATACACCCCCTTTACCATCGTGCTGGATGCCCCCGTCCTTTACGAAAACCCGAAAGCCAGCACGGAGGAGCAGAAATACTGGATTCCGAGAAACTACGAGGGAGACTATCTCGGACCCATTCCCCTGTGGAAAGCACTTGCACTTTCAAGAAACACGGTGAGCGTCAGGCTTGCCGATTCCATAGGCATATCAAAGGTGATAGAGGTGGCAAGGAGGCTGGGGATAACCAGCAATCTCAGGAGAGACCTCTCCTTAGCCCTCGGCTCATCCGAAGTCTCGCTGTGGGAGCTTTTAAGGGCATACACGGTCTTTGCCAGAGAAGGGAATTTGTGCGAGCTGAGATACATCTCAAAAGTGGTGGACAAAGAGGGGAAGACCATCTACGAAAACGAAAAGCCCCTATGCATCAATGTTCTGGACAATTCCACGGTTGACAACATGCTCTTCATGCTGAGAAAGGTGGTTGAGGTGGGAACGGGAAGAAGAGCCCTCGCCCTGAAAAGGCCCGCCGCCGGTAAAACCGGCACGACAAACGAGTTCAGAGACGCATGGTTCCTGGGCTTCACCCCCAACATAGCCACGGGTGTATATGTGGGATTTGACGACCACAAAAGCATCGGGAAAAAGGAAACGGGTGCAAGAGCCGCCCTTCCCATATGGGTAAGCTACATGAAAGAAGCGGTGAAAAAGTATCCTCTGAAGATGTTCCCTCCCTACACGGAGCTGATAACACCTCCGAAGAATGAGCCGCAAAATCAGGAAGATATGGAAGATGAATTTTAAAGAGCTTTCGGTAGAAGAGCTTCTCAACTGGGTGAAGGAAAAGGGGCTGGAGAAATACAGGGCGGAACAGCTCCTCTACTGGCTTTACAAAAAGCCTGCAAAAACCTTTTCCGAGATGAGCAACCTCCCCGCCGCTTTGAGAAAGGAGCTTGAAGAGAATTTCTCTCTTTTCAGCCTTAAAGAGGTTGAAACCATCAAGTCCGCAGACCAAACGGAGAAAAAGCTCTTTATCACCGAAGACGGAGAATTCGTGGAATCGGTCATAATACCTGATAAAGACAGGCTGACCCTTTGCATCTCCACCCAGATAGGATGCAGAATGGGCTGCAGGTTCTGCCTTACAGGCTATCAGGGCTTCAAAAGAAACCTGCGCACATGCGAAATTCTCGACCAGATACTGCTGGTAAAGCTACAGGGCTATCCCATAACAAACATCGTAATCATGGGGATGGGAGAGCCTCTGGACAACTTTGAAAACACCACAAAAGCGTTAAAGCTCATGTTTGACGAAAGGGCTTTAGGCCTTTCATACAGAAAAGTGACCCTGTCAACCATAGGCATAATCCCGGAGCTTGAAGAGCTTCTGAAAACCTTTCCCAAGCTGGCTCTCTCCCTCTCCCTGAATGCTCCTGATGGCGAAAAAAGGGCTGAAATAATGCCCATGGAAAAGAGGTATCCCATAAAAGAGATACTCGCCATACTCAGAAAATACCAGAAAAACAGACGAAAGATGTTCACCATGGAATACGTTTTATTGAAAGGCTTTAACGACTCGGAAGATGATGCCCGAAAGCTGACCGGACTCCTCAAAGGCTTAAGGTGCAAAATCAACCTGATACCCTTTAATCCCTGGCCCGGCTCACCATTTGAAAGGCCGGAAGAGGAAAGGGTGCTCAGGTTTCAGGAAATCCTCATAGAGAAGGGATACTCTACCTTTATAAGAAAGAGCAAAGGTAAAGACATCCTGGCCGCCTGCGGTCAGCTCAGGTGGAAAAAGCAGTTAAACCCAGAAGGGAGCGCCAATTAATCCGGCGGTTTCGTCCATCTCCAGCATCACGTTCATGTTTTGGACGGCCTGTCCGCTCGCTCCTTTGACCAGATTGTCTATGGCAGAGACCACCACAAGCTTCTTCCTGTCCTCCCTCACCACCCAGCCTATATCACAGTAGTTCGTTCCCCGCACATCTTTAGTGGTGGGAAGCTCCCCTTCGGAGTAAAGCCTCACAAAAGGCTCGTTCTCGTAATACTTGGCGTAAACCTCATAGATGTCTTCCCACCTGAGTCCGGAATCAATGTTTACATAAAGGGTTGAAAGTATCCCCCTGTTCATGGGTATGAGATGGGGGATGAACAGTATCTGCGTCTCAATACCCGTAGCCCTCAACAGCACCTCTTCCATCTCCGGATTGTGCCTGTGGCCTGAAACGGAATATGCCATGAAAGACTCGTTGCACTCAGGATAGTGAAGCCTCTGAGAGGGCTTTCTCCCCGCCCCCGTAACCCCGGACTTGCAGTCGGCTACAACAGGGTAAGAGGATATTATCCCCTCGGAAACCAGCGGATAAAGAGCCAATATCACGGATGTGGCATAGCATCCGGGATTGGCAACAAGCCTCGTCCTGACTATTTCGTCTCTGAAAAGCTCCGGAAGGCCAAAAGCCGCCTCTTTCAGCAGGTTCTTGAAAAGATGCTCTATCTTATACCACTTCTCGTAAGTCTCAGCGTTCTTAAACCTGAAGTCCCCGGAAAGGTCCACCACCCTCATGCCTCTGGCGTAAAGCTTCTGCGACTTCTCCATGGACGCACCGTGAGGAAGACAGACAAAGGCAACCTCGGCACAATCCGCCACTTTGTCTGCATCAAAATCGACAAGCTCAAGCTCGCAAAGC
Source organism: Deferribacteres bacterium (assembly GCA_013153205.1). Classification (GTDB taxonomy): domain Bacteria; phylum Thermosulfidibacterota; class Thermosulfidibacteria; order Thermosulfidibacterales; family Thermosulfidibacteraceae; genus JAADEW01. The sequence goes on from JAADEW010000048.1 coordinate 2,805, forward strand.
CCCTTCAACCCGGGAAAGACATGGGATATCTTCTGTCCTTTATAGCTTTCGGATGTGACCATCACCACTTCAGCTACGGGGTGGTTCACCAGAATCCTTATCAGCTCCAATCCAGTATAACCCGTGGCTCCTACGATAGCCACTTTAACCATCTCGTTCCTCCTTAAAGCTCTATCTTAGCCCCTATTCTGAAAAAGACGGGCTTTTTACCGGTTAAGGTCTTGAGTTTAACCAAAAGCGTCTCCTCTTTCAAACCCTGAATCCAGCCGACAGCCACCGTATTAAAACCTCTGTCAAAAAAGCCTATAAGCCGCTTATCCACATCGTCAAAGCTCCTTCCCCACAAAACAAAGGGAGTCAGGTCAACCTTAACCAGAGGGGCATCATCAAAGTAGCTCACCGTTGCCTGATAGCGGTTTATCCTCCTCTTTGCCGCATCCTTTGCCACCACAAACCTTGAAGGAGTGCAGAGCATCACATCTATGCCGAGCCCCTCCACAATCTTCTGCCATCCCCACACCTCCTCCCCAACGAGGATAACCAGATTGGGCCGAATCACGTCCATTTTGAAAAGCTTAATCTGAAGAGCCTGATACCCTTTGACCCACCCTGTAGTGTCAAAAACTACCCTATCCACCGCCTGCTTTCTGATGAAAAGAGCAAGCTTTCTCACCCCCATGAGAAAGCTGACCAAATCCTCCCCGGGAGAGGGATAACCCGTGAAAAAGAGAAATTGAGGCTCAAGCTCCCCCAGCAGGGTGAATCCCGCTTCCGCCTCGGCAATGCCAAGAGTGCCCACGGGACCTATATCCGTCTGCCCCACATCAAAATCGGCAACCCAGCACCTCATCCCTCTTTCCACCATAAAACTGGCAAAGTTTTTGACGAAGGTGCTCTTTCCCACATCGGTAGCGCCAACAACCATCACCTTTGGGTAAGAGACGAGCTCTTCAAAGGAAAGGTCAGAAACAGATTGAGCCTTCATGGTTTATGATTATATTAAGGAACATGCGGCAAAATCAACTGAAGAAAAGGATAAAGAGAGAGCCAAAAGACTTCATCGTAAAAGAGGTGGCCCACTTTGACCTCTCCCCCAACGGTGAATTCTCATACTACCTTCTGGAAAAGGAGAACAGAAACACCCTTGACGTTCTGGAAGAGGTCAGCGCAAAGGTGGGCATTCCCCTTTTTGAATTCGGCTTCAGCGGTCTGAAGGATAAGAGAGCAAAAACCACGCAATACATATCCATAAGAGGCGGACCTGAAGCAAAGCTCACGGGAAAAGGCTGGAAGCTAAAGTTCATAGGAAAGGGCACAAAAGGCATTGAGATGGGAGAAGCGGAAGGCAACCACTTCATCATCAAAATCTACGACGTAAACCCCACAAGGTTTGAGGCAGGAATTGAGCTCATCAGAAAAATGGGATTTGCCAACTATTTCGGGGAACAGAGATTCTCGTGCGACATATACTCACGAAAACCCATAGGAAGACTGCTCCTTGAAGGCAGGATAGAAGAAGCCCTGCGAGAATACTTTACCCAGAGCCCCAACCCCTTCAAGATGAAGAGGCTCAGGAAACTGTGGGGAAGATGGCAGCTCTTTCTAACGGAAGCCACCCATCTTTCAAAAAGGGAAAGGGCGGCTATCAAAGTGCTTATGAAGAAAAAAGACCCTTTTAAGGCGTTCAAAGTCCTTCCGAAAAACATAAAGCTCATGTTTTTCTTTTCCTACCAGAGCATGCTCTGGAACCGGATGCTGAAGCGGCTTGTCAAAAAACATCTGCCCCACTTTGAAGCCCCCTTTGTAATTGACGGAAGGCTCTGCTTCTACAAGGACTACGCAAAATTTTTTGATACACTAAAGGAGCTTGAGATACCCTACATCTCGGAAGAGGCATTGGATAGAACACCAGATTTCATCAAAAGTGAGATGGAGCGGATTATAGAAGAAGAGGGGTTAAGGGACAGGCTCAACGCAACCGTTGAAAACATAAAAGTCTTCTCCTCCGGAAAAAGAAAGGCCGTGGTATTTCCCCGGAAACTGAAGATAACGGAGAGGGGAGGAAACTGGGTAAGGCTAAAGTTCTTCCTCCCCTCCGGAAGCTATGCCACCATCCTTTTAAGGAAAGCCTTTTACTTCACTCCCTGACCATGAATGTCCCGCACTTGGGGCATTTAACCTGTGCACAGGGGACTCCCCTTTCGTGGGGAACCCTGTGTCCGCAGCTGGGGCATACACAGTAACCTCCGGGACCTTTACCGGCTCCCCTTCCTCCACCACAACCTCTTCCCTGACCGCGACCACCCCGGCCGCCTGCACCACCTCTTCCGAACCCTTCGCCCTGCATCAGTTTTCCTCCTCAAGTTTTTTGAGTCTTTCCTCAAGTTCCTTCAGCCGCTCTTCAAGAAACCTTTTCTCCTCCTTGAGAGCCTCAACCTCGTCCTCATAGCTTCCCCAGAAAAGCTGAGAAGCATGCAAAACTCTGCCAGCCTCATCCATGTAAAACGCATGGGGTCCCCAACCACACCTGCAGGGTCCAATGTAGGTCAGGCCTCTGGCTACAGTCTGAGGAGGCAGCCACCTTCTGTGGCGCCATCCACCGAATCCTCCTCCCCAGCCTCTTCTCCAGCCAAATCCATATCCATACATGCTCCCACCTCCTCTACTTCAGTTTTTCCAGCACAGAATCTATAAACCTTTTGTGCTCTTCCAGATAAGGCTTCATGGAAAAGAGCCACTTTTTTCCGGAAGGGGTTATGGCATAAACCCTTCTCGCAGGCCCCCCTCCGAAACTCCAGCGGGAAGTGACAAAGCCCATCATCTCAAGTTCGCGAAGTATCCTGTAAACCATTCCCGGGTTTATGGGACCAAGGAACGGGTCCTCGTTTATGCGCTGAAGAAGCTCGTATCCGTGAAGCTCCCTGTCCAACAGCATGGAAAGCATCCACATACCCAGTATCTCCTT
>JAADEW010000067.1 GCA_013153205.1 Deferribacteres bacterium
CTCGCGCGCTCAACGGCTATTATGACCCATCTCCCCTTGAGGGGGTCGTATCTCAACTCAGGCATGAACTACCTCCACGTCAATCTTAAGTTCTAAAAAGCTGGCAGAATCCTCCCATTTAAAAATCAAAGCCGTCTCCTGAAATATCTCGTCAAATCCCTTTTCAGACTGAGAAAGGGTGAATATGGGAACGGCGAAAAACCTCAAAGGCTTATCCAGCTTTATGAGAAGCTCGCCCTTGAAAAAGGGGCTATGCATAATAACTCCTTTAAGGCTTCTTACCTCCTTAAAAATAGAGGCTTTGAACCGCTTTTCCCCGGCAATAATTGAAGCATCGGGCGTTCCGGGATTAATGTTTATCTCCGTCTCAAACATAAAGGGACGGGAAGATGAAACGGTGTAGAGCACGGACACCCTTTCGTCTTCAAAGATGTAGCTCTTCTTCACCTCAAAACCCTCTTTTTCGCACCTGAGGCGGACAAAGGAGGAGGAAAAATCCTCCACCACGAATTCCTCGTCCCCCAAACACAATCTTTTATCCTCAAAAAAGAGCCTTTCTATGAAAGCTCCCCTATCGCAGGAATCAACCTCCGGAAGCTCTTTCAAATCCCTGGGAATCTCGTGGATTGAAGCCACTTCAGCCTTTTGTCTTTCCTTCTGGTGGGCTATGATGTGGTAGTGCTCAAGCCTTCTCGTCAGCACATCAACGAGGTTATAGTGCCAGTCCTTCACCGTGAACTCCTTTATCTGCCCGCCCCAGTGCGGACAAATCCACAAGGTATAAGAGGGTTTTCTCACCAGAAACTCCCTTTTCCCGTCGCAGTCAACATCCTCGTGGAAAAAGGCGTGAGAATCCAGAACGGCATCCTCTGCCCGGGAGAGATTGGAATAGACCGCTCTCCTCAAATGCGGAAGATAAAGCCCTCCAAAAACCCCGTGCCAGTAGGCGTCGTTGCACTGTGCCTTGAACAGAAAGCGCCTTTCGGAGCCGGAAACCTTCTTCTCCTCAAACTTGCGGGATATCCACACCATCCTCTTGTGCATTCTGTTTGCTTCCGGATACTTCACCAGAAAGTTGTGCCAGATTCCTCCCCTGACGAAGGGAAGAAGCTCGTAGAACCTTGAACTTGCCTTAAGCTCCTCAACAAATGCGTGGAATCTTGCCGCAAGCTCTGCGGGAAGGCTCCACTCTCCCATCTCAAAATAAGAAGCAATGGGAGGATAGACCCTTGATGTAGGAGGCGTATTTTCCAGCACCTCCGAAAAGAGGGCACATTTTACAGCCCCCTCGTCAACGGCTTTCAAAAACCTTTTGAGCCACCCCCTCTTATACACCCAGCTGTAGGTGCCGGGCCATATCCCGAACTTCTCTCCGTCATCGTAAATGGTGTAAAACCCTTCCCTTTTCTCAAGGAAGCTGACCACCTCCGGAACATCCCTGAAGGGTATGAGATACCTCAACTCTTCGCTTATAGGGAAAAGAAAAAGGGTTTTTCCCTCGTCCTCGGTGATATAGTAGCCCTTTATCTCCTCCTTCTCAAGCCCCGAACAGACGAGGTGATAGTCGTCCAGTATCACATACTCTATTCCGCACGCCACGAGGTCCTTCAAAATCTTTGTGTCCCATATCCTTTCCGTGAGCCACAGGCCTCTGGGCTGTGCTCCAAACTCCTTCTTGACGAACTCCTTGGCCATCTCTATCTGCTCAATCCTGTCCCGGGATGGGATAGCGGCAAGTATCGGCTCGTAAAAGCCGCTCACCTGAAGCTCAACCCTGTTATCAGAAACCAGCCTTCCCAGTGCATCAAAAAACTCCGCCCTGTTCTCCTTTATCCACTCAAGAAGAGCACCGGTTATGTGAACGGAAAACCTGAAATCCACGGCATCCATAACGGCTCTGATGAAAGGCTCATACGCCTTTTCGTAGGCCTTTTCAAAAACGAAATCAAAGTTTCCCACAGGCTGGTGGCAGTGGATACCAAACAGCAAAACGGCACTCATGGCGTCTCTTTCCACGATTCTATGAGGCTTTTCAGCTCCTCAAGAAGCTTCACAGCCTCACCAAGGCTTTCCGCCTCGGCATAAAGGTGAAACACCGGCTTTTCTTCGTCGGGAACGGCAAGAACATACCCGCCGTCAAAATGGATTTTGACGCCGTCAATCAGCGAAAGCTTTCTGTCAACGAAATGCTCAACGAGCCTCCTCATTATCATGCCCTTTTTCTCCCAGGGGCAGGCCACATCCTCGCTCACGAAAAAGCCTTTTGGAGAAAGAGAGAAAGCCTCCGAAAAGCTCAAAGTTGCCCTTGCCTTCATCTCAAGGAGCTTCACCAGAGCAAACATGGCGTCAAAGGCACAGCTGAACTCCGGAAAGATGAACTCAATCTCTCTTGAGACAGCCATGACGGCGTTTTCCTCCATGGCCGCTTCAAGAACGCTTCTTCTCGTAGTTGCAGTCCTCTTAACCGAAAACCCCTGCGATTTGAGGTATTCCTCCACAAAAACGGGAGCGGACACGGGGAATATGACGAGCCCTCCGGAATAGCATCTGGCAAGAAGGTAAGAGACGAGGGAAAGAAGCTCTACCCCGTTTATCACCCTGCCGGTCTCGTCCACAAGGGCAAACCGCTTGCAGTCGTTGGATATCCAGAAGCCGCAGTCTGCCTCCAGCGCCTTAACCATCTTTGAAAGGTCAAGGAGAGCCTTCTCACGGTCAATGTCAAGGGGAACCTTTTCCATAGTGGCGTTAACGCTTATAAGATTGCACCGCAACTTTGAAAACAGCTCCGGCAGAACGAAGGACGAAGGGCCGTGGGAGAAGTCTATCACCACCTTATACTTGGTGCTGGATATCACTTCAGAATCAATGGACTTGAGGAACACCTCCTCGTAAAAATCCCTCACCTTTGTTATGTCTTCCAGAACCCCCTGCTCGTAAACCCCCACCCTTCTGAAGTCCTCCCTTGAGAAAATCCTCTCTATGGACTTCTCCTGCGAGGAGGATATGTCAAGGCTTCTGCTGTCGTAGAAGTATATCTCCGTTATCTCAGGGTTTTCCGCACTCTGCTTGAAATAGACACCGCCTATCTCCCCGAAGGTCTGAAGCTTGAACCTCAGAACAGGCTCAGGTATGAGCTTCAGGTCCTTCACATGAACCCCGGTGGAGAGCACCCCACCTATGAAGGCTCTTTTCAGCATGCGGGATGCGGCGATGGAATCCCTTCCGGTGAGTATGGAAGCCCCCTTTTTCAGCGAAGAGCCGTAAGCCACCCCCAGCTTGGCAACAAACTCCGGAGTGAGCTCCCTGTTGGTCAAACCGGAAACCTTGCCCGACTCAAAAATCCGCTTTCTCCACTTCTCGCCCCATATAAGGTTGTCAGTGAGAACAGCCTCGTCCTCTATTATCTTGGAGGGCCAGACCTTGACCCCGTCTTTTACATAAGCGTTTTTCCCCACCACGCACTTTTCGGCTATTATGGCTCCCTTTCCTATGTAGGCTCCGTCCCCTATACTGCAGTCGTTGCAGACAACCGCCTCTATGATTCTGGTGTTCTTCCCGATTTTTACATTGTCCCAGACGATAGCTCCCTCGAGATAGGCACCCTCCTCTATTACACAACCGCTTCCTATGGAGCAGTTTTTCAGAAAAGCCGAGCCTGTTATGCGGGTTCCACTTCCCAGCACCACCACCCCTTCAAACTTTACCGATTCAGGAAACGAAACCCCGTCTCCAACCCGAACATCCCTCCCCACCACATCAAGCTTTCTGCCGTAAATCTTTATCCTCACCTTACCGTCAAAGACATCGTAGTGGCCCTCCCGGTAGGAATCCGGGTCTCCCACATCCCGCCAGTATCCATCGTACTTATAGCCGTAAAGGGGCTTCCCTTCAGAAAGCAGTAAGGGGAACAGGTCCTTGCTGAAGTCAAACTCCCTTCCGGAAGGAATGTAGGAGAAGACTTCAGGCTCAAGCACATAGATTCCCGTGTTTATGGTATCGCTGAAGACCTCTCCCCAGCCGGGTTTTTCCAGAAATTTTACTATTCTCCCCTCCCTATCGGTTATGACCACACCAAACTGAAGGGGGTTCACCACAGACACAAGTCCTATGGTAACGAAAGCCTGCTTTTTCCTGTGATAGTCAACCATCCGGCTGAGGTCAAAATCGGTTAGAAGGTCGGCTGAAATAACGAGAAAGGTCTCGTCTATCATATCCCGCGAAAAGCCCACAGCCCCCGCGGTTCCGTAATCGCCATCAGGCAGAATGTATTTTATGCTGACTCCGAAACGGGAGCCGTCCCCAAAGTGGGCTTTTATTACCTCCGGCTGGAAGAAAAGAAGGACAATGAGTTCGGTAAACCCATGCTTTTTCAGCAGGTTGACTATGTGCTCCATCAGGGGAATGTTGACCATGGGAAGCATGGGCTTGGGACGGGAAGCGGTCAGGGGCCTGATTCTCGTTCCGAATCCCCCCGCCATTATAACGGCTTTCATAGCCTACAGCCTCCCGTATTTCTTCAGAAGCCTTTTTATCTCGTTTTTAAGCTCCGTTAAGTCGGGAGACTTTATTATGTATGAGTCGGCAAGCCAAGAGGAAAAATCGTCCTGATAAGAAGAGTAAGCTGTGCACAGGATAACAGGCAGATTCCTCTTGTTTTTGACGATGTGCTGTAAAGCCTCCAGCCCGCTCATGGCTTTCATCTTTATGTCCAGAACCACAAGGTCAATATCCGGGTTCTCCTCCAGAACCCTTAAAGCCTCCTCTCCAGAGGCGGCTTCAACCACCTCATATCCCTCGTCTTCAAGCTCCTGTCTATAGAGAAACCTGATGCTGTCTTCATCGTCAACGATTAAAATCTTGGGCATAGTCCCCTCCCTCCGCAATTTTCTACTTCAACGGGAGAGCGATTCTGACACAGGCTCCCCCGTCCACATTCTCTATCTCCAAATCCCCTCCGTGCTCCTTCACAATCACCGCCATCACGGGTATTCCCATGCCGGTGCCGTCTTCTTTGGTGGTAAAGAAGGGCTCAAACACCTTATGCCTTATCTCCTCCGGTATGCCTCCACCTCTGTCTATGACGGTTATAACCAGCTTTCCATCCTCAACATCCACCCTGAGCTTTATCACATCGTCCACATTTCCCTTAACGTGCGCCTCATACGCATTCAACACCGCATTTTCTATAAGTTTTGACAGGTGCTTCGGGTCCAGAAAAGCTGTAAGCTCCCCTTTAGGCAGAGAGAGCTCCACCTTGAGAGACGGATACTTCTTTCTCAGCCTCCTTACGGTCTCCTTCACCACATACTTCACATCGGTGTCAACCTTCTGGGGTTTAACGGACTTGTTGTAAACATCTATGTCCTTCAATATCTCGTCAATCCTCTTTACCTCTTTCAGTATAATCTCCAGGCTTTTTCTGTCGTATTCTCCTTTCTTGAGCATACGTGCCACAAGCCCGCCTATAATGGTCAGCGGATTTCTTATCTCGTGGATTATGCGGGAGCTCACCTCTTTCAAAGACAAGGCTTTCTCCATGTTGAGGATAAGCTTCTGCTGTTTTTCTATCTCGCTTTTTGCCTCTTCCAGCTCCTCTATCTTTTCTTTAAGCTCGTGATAAAGCTTAGCCCTCTCTATAGCCATAGCCACCGCATTGACAAAGTCGAAAGCCACTTTAAGCCTTCTCTCATCCACAGGAGACATGCTCACCACATTGTCCACGAGAAACATGCCCAGAGGCTCATCTTCGCTCCAAA
>JAADEW010000032.1 GCA_013153205.1 Deferribacteres bacterium
CCAGACTCCATGCGGACAGCATTGACTTTTCGGAGCTTGAGGTTCAGCACGGGGATGACCCGCCAAAGCCATTCTCTTTCTTCACGGAGAAAATAACCAACAGGCAGGTTCCCTGCTGGATTACCTACACCAACGAGAGAACGCACGAGGTTATCCTTTCCGGGCTTGACAGGTCTCCGCTTTTTACGGGGGTGATAAGGGGAGTGGGTCCCAGATACTGCCCCTCCATAGAGGATAAGGTTGTGAAGTTCCCTGAGAAAAAGAGGCATCAGGTCTTCCTTGAGCCTGAGGGATACGATACCAAAGAGATTTACCCCAACGGGCTTCCCACATCCCTTCCCATAGACATTCAGATTAAGTTCTTGAGGACTATTAAGGGACTTGAGAAGGCTGAGATGATAAGGCCCGGTTATGCCATTGAATACGACTTCGTCTATCCTACACAGCTCAAGCACACCCTTGAGACCAAGGAGATAGAGGGGCTTTACTGTGCGGGGCAGATAAACGGAACCTCCGGATACGAGGAGGCGGCGGCTCAGGGGCTGGTTGCCGGTATAAACGCCGCTTTGAAGATAATGGGACGGGAGCCTTTCGTTCTCGGCAGGGACGAGGCTTACATAGGGGTGCTCATTGACGATTTGGTTACCAAGGGGACCAGAGAGCCTTACAGGATGTTCACCTCACGGGCGGAATACAGACTGCTTTTGAGGGAGGATAACGCTCCTTTAAGGCTTATGGAAAAGGGTTATGAGCTGGGTCTCATCTCTTCCTCTCAGATAGAGCGCTTGAGAAGAATAAAGGAGATGATAGAGGAGGAGAAACAGAGGCTTAAAAAGGAGAGGATAAGACCTTCCGTTTTTGTGAACAGCTATCTTAGGGAGAAGGGCACCTCTGAAATTGACGAGCCTGTTCCTCTCGCTCAGCTTCTCAAAAGGCCTGAGATTACATACGAGGACTTGGAGCATCTTGAAGGAAAGGAGAGGGAACTGCCCGATTATGTTAAGCAGGAAGTGGAGATAGAGGTGAAGTATGAGGGCTACATCAGGCGTCAGCTTGAGCAGGTCAGGAGGTTTAAGAAGCTTGAGGAGAAGGCTATTCCGGAAGACATAGATTACGACGAGATACCCGGACTTTCCACGGAGGTCAGGCTGAAGCTGAAAGAGGTCAGACCCCGGTCCATCGGTCAGGCGTCCCGTATTCCCGGGGTGACGCCGGCGGCGGTTTCCGCTATACTGGTTTACCTTGAGACTCAAAGGAAAAGAAAAAGGGCTGGATAGCCTTAATTTCAGTCTGCGAAAAGGTCAACGAACTCAAACCTCTCCACATCCACGAGCCCCATGTCGGTTATCTTCAGCTTGGGTATTACGGGAAGCGCGAGGAATGAGAGGCTCATAAAGGGGTTTTCCGTTCTTGAGCCCATGGCTTTCGTTATGGACTTGAGCTCCTTCAGTGCGCTTACCACTTCAAAGTAGCTCTTTTCCGACATAAGCCCACCTATGGCGAGGGGAAGCTCTTTTACCACCTTTCCGCCCTTTGCCACGGCGAATCCGCCCTTCATCTTGATGATGTGATGAAGCACCGCCTCCATATCTTCGTCGTTGCTTCCCGCTATTATGATGTTGTGGGAGTCGTGGGCTACCGACGAGCCTATGGCTCCCTCCTTGATGCCGAGGCCGCTGACGAAGCCCACGGATATGTTTCCCGTGCCTTTATGCCTTTCAACCACCGCTATCTTGAGAATGTCCCTTTCCGGGTCTGCCACAGCCTCGCCGTCTATGATTCTGGCTTCTGTGATAATGTGTTCTGTTATTATCTGGTTTTCTATGACGCCGATTACCCTTATCTTTCTGCCTTTCGCCTCAACCCTGAAGGGCTTTTCCTTTAGCTTCACATTCATGGAGGGGAGGGGGGTGGGCTTGTGTTCCTTGAAGTCTATCAGAAGCTTCAGCCTTTCAGCCACTATTTTCCCGTTTTTTATGACGTATAAGGGGAAGAACTCCCTTAGGTTGTTCACGATAACGATGTCCGCAAGGTATCCGGGAGCCACCGCTCCTCTTCTTCTTATGTTGAAGTAGAAGGCAGGGTTGAAGGTGACCATTCTCACCGCTATGTTGGGAGGAAGTCCCATATATACCGCCTTTTTGAGGAGGAGGTCCATGTGCCCTTCCTCACACAGCTCGTCAGGGTGGCGGTCGTCGCTTACTATCATGAACCTTGAGACGCCGTAAGCCCTCACCAGGGGTATGAGCGCCGCCATGTTTTTGGCGGTGGAGCCTTCCCTTATCATTATATACATGCCGCGCTTGAGCTTGTCTTCCGCTTCCTGAAGGTGGGTGCACTCGTGGTCTGAGGCAATGCCGGTTGAGCAGTAGGCACACAGGTCGTCTCCCATCAATCCGGGGGCATGGCCGTCAATCCTTTTACCTACGGAATGGGCTATGTATATCTTGCGGAGTATCTCCTCGTCTCCCGCGATAACGGCGGGGAAGTTCATAACCTCTCCCAGCCCCACCATCCTCGGATGGGTGAGCCAGTCGGCTATGTCTTCCGTGTTGAGCACGGCTCCGGATGTTTCAAAGCCCTGAGCCGCCGGCACGCACGAGGGCACCGTGAAGAAGAAGTCAACCGGCAGGTTTTCGCTCTCTTCTATCATGTATTCTATTCCCCGGTTTCCCAGAACATTCGCTATCTCGTGGGGGTCGGAAATTACTGCTGTGGTTCCTCTGGGTAAAACGGCTCTGGCAAACTCAATGGGGTGCAGGAGACTGCTTTCGATGTGGATGTGGGCGTCTATAAAGCCGGGAAGAACATAGGCTCCGGTGAGCTCAATGGTCTCCTTTCCTTCGTATCCGAAGCCTATTCCCGCAACATATTCCCCTTTTATAGCCACGTCCTTCCTCTCAAGCTTGCCGCAGAAGACATCAAGGACCATGCACCCTTTGATTACGAGGTCTGCCTTCTCTCTCTTCTTTGCTACATTTATAAGGGACTGCAATGTGTGTATGTCCAGCATTTTTCCACCTCTTTTGAGATGATATACACATAATTTAAGGAGGGACTTTAAGTCAAGAAAACCTTTGTGTATAAGTTGATAAAATGAGAGGATTGTTTGCCGCATTTGTATGGTTTTTTATATTTGCTTCCGTTTCTCATGCGGATTTTAAGGTCTTGCTGTGTGAAGCATCCTGTGGAAATGAGGGCTGTAAGGTCCATGTGGTTCTTGATTCCCAGTTTATTGGGGAGCTCAAATCGGTCCTTTCGGAGGGGGCTGATTATGTGCTTGAGCTTCAGTTTAAGGGGCTTGACGGCCGGTTCTCATTTAAACGCGTTTATTCTTACGATGTCATTGACAGGCTTTATATTTTGAAAGACAGCGTGGAAGAGGAAAAGATTGCCGACCCGTTTTGGTTTTACTACAAAGCACGGGTGTTTGACTTTTCCATTCCCCTGCCTTTGAAAAAGGGTAAAAGGCTTTATGTGAGGGCTGTTAAAAGAAATCCGGATTTGCCGTTTCCGTTTAATCTTCTGCCTATAGGTGTTTTTAAAACCTCCTGGTGTGTTTGCAGGGTAAACGGTGGAGAGTAAAAGAAAAAAGAACATACTTATTGTCCTTGCACTGGTCTTTCTTTTCGTTGTTTTTACAGCACTTCAGATTTATCTTGAGTCCAAAAGGGGGATTCCCCTTTTTCCGGGAAATATCCTTATCTTCTTCATAATAAACCTTAACATCATACTTATTCTGGTCTTTCTGTTTCTCATAGGGAGGACCGTAGTCAAGCTTTACGTAGCCAAAAGAAGGGGTATAGTAGGGGCGAAGTTCAGGACCAAGCTGGTTTTGTCCTTTATGTTTCTCACGGTTATTCCTGCACTTTTGCTCTTTTTCGTTGCCGTTGGCTTCATTACGAGGTCAGTGGAGTCGTGGTTTAGTGAAAGGAGAGAAGCCGCTTTGAGGGGGGCGGTGGCTATAGCCCAGGATTATACCAGAGAACTTATGGAGAGGGGGAAAAAGCTGGTTGAGCTCGTGGTAAGCGAGATGGATAAGGAGAGAATCACCCTTCCCGTGAATAGAAAAGAATACTGGAAGCTCTACTGGATTTTGAACAAATACAAGAGCGAGTTTTCAGCCAAATTTATAGAGATTTACGATGTTAACGGGAACAGGATAGTTTCCACCTCAAAGAAAAGGAGGTCAATTCACGATAAGCTCAATGTGGAAAAGAAGGTGAAAGATGTCTGGAACAGCGGCGTTCCTCAGGGATTTAAGGTTGGTAGATACTACTGCATCTTTTATCCGGTAAAAGACAAAAAAGTGATTTTTTTCCTCGCTTTTAAACTGCATAAAAGCATTGCATCGGCTATTGATGTTATTGGTGCAAGTTATAAAGAGTATTCCAAACTCAAGCTTTTAAAGGAGCCTATAAAGAGGGGTTATGTCCTCACTTTTCTCATGATAAGTGCTCTTATTCTTTTTGCTTCCGTCTGGTTTGGCTTACAGATAGCCAAGGGTATAACCGAACCCATAGAGGCTTTGGCTCAGGCGACGGAAAAGGTGGCTTCCGGTGACCTTAATGTGAGGGTTGAGACCAGGGCGGAGGACGAGCTTGCCCTTCTCGTCAGGTCTTTCAACCAGATGACGAGGGAGATAGCCAGAAACAGGGAGGAGCTGGAGAACAGAAGGCGGTTTATGGAAGCCGTTCTGGAGAATGTTGCCACGGGCGTTATCTCCATAGACAGAGACGGAGTTATAACGAGCGTTAACACTTCTGCTAAAAAGATTTTGGGCGTGAAAGACGATGTGATAGGCAAGAGATACTGGGAGGTGTTTCCAAAGACGGAGTATGCTCCCTTTTACAATCTTATACGGGAAATGATAAGGCATGCCAGAAAGGAGGAAAAGAGGGAGCTTGCCGTTAACATAGACGGTGAGATGAAGCACCTTCTGGTGGGAGTGTCAACTATCTTCAAGGAAGAGGGAGGATTTGACGGGCTGGTTGTGGTTTTTGAGGACATCACCGAGCTTATAAAGGCTCAGAGGGCGGAGGCTTGGGAAGAGGTGGCGAGGCGAATGGCTCACGAGATAAAAAATCCCCTTACGCCTATCAAGCTTTCTGCCCAGAGATTGAAGAGAAAGTTTTCCGGTGAAGTTAAGGACACAGATTCTTTCCACAGGGCTACCGATACCATTATCCGTTCCGTTGACGAGATGAAGAAGATGGTGGATGAGTTTTACAGGTTTGCCAAACTGCCGGAGACGGTGCCAGTTCCCGATGACATAAGAGAGGTTATAAAAGAGGTGGTTGACCTGTATAGGGCTTCTTACAAAGGCGTGGAATTTGAAGTGGAGTTTTCGGACGATTTTCCTGAAAAGATATACATTGACAGAGAGCAGATGAAGAGGGTTTTCATAAATCTTATAGACAATGCCGTTGAAGCTATGGAGGGAAAGGGTAAGGTTTTGATACGGGGATATCTGGTGAAAGATGAGAAAAAGGTGGTTATAGAGGTGGCTGATACCGGAAAAGGGATAAGCCCGGAGGACAGGGAAAAGGTGTTTGTTCCGTATTTTTCCAGAAAGAAGGGGGGAACCGGTCTGGGGCTTGCCATTGTTGACAGAATTATTGCAGACCACGGTGGATATGTTAAGGTAAAGGACAACAAACCGAGGGGAGCGGTGTTTGTTATAGAGCTTCCCGTGAGGAAAGAAGCATGAGCAAACTTGTTCTCGTAGTGGACGATGAGC
>JAADEW010000111.1 GCA_013153205.1 Deferribacteres bacterium
AACGAGTGCTAACAAAAATTTTGAGCAAAAAATTTTGAAGGAGGTGGAAGATGAAGTTAAGACCTCTTCACGACAGAGTGCTGGTTAAGCCTTATGAAGAAGAGGAGAGGAAAACCAAAGGCGGAATCATTATTCCTGACACCGCCAAGGAAAAGCCCCAGAAGGGCGAAGTTGTGGCTGTGGGCGAGGGAAGAATCCTTGAGAACGGGCAGAAGCTTCCTCTCTGCGTCAAGGTGGGAGACAAGGTGATTTTCGGCAAATACGCCGGAACCGAAGTGGAAATTGACGACGAGAAATACCTCGTCATGAGGGAAGAAGACATCTACGCCATTATTGAAGAATAATAAAAAATAAGGAGGTGATGAGATGGCAGGGAAAGAGATACTTTTCAGCGAAGAGGCAAGGAGCAAAATAGCAAAGGGTGTTGACATACTGGCAGAGTCCGTAAAGGTCACCCTTGGTCCGAGAGGAAGGAACGTTGTTATAGAGAAGAAGTTTGGCTCTCCTTTAATCACCAAAGACGGCGTTACCGTTGCCAAAGAGATAGAGCTTGAAGAGAAGTTTGAAAACCTTGGCGCACAGCTCGTAAAAGAGGTTGCTTCCAAGACCTCTGATGTTGCCGGTGACGGAACCACCACGGCAACCGTTCTTGCCCAGGCCATATTCAAGGAAGGGCTCAAGAACGTTACAGCAGGCGCCAACGCAATGAGCCTCAAAAGAGGTATTGACAAAGCCGTTGAGAAGGTGGTGGACCACCTGAAGAAGATGGCAAAAGAGGTTCAGGACAAGAAGGAGATAGCTCAGGTTGCTACAATCTCCGCCAACAACGACAGGGAAATCGGTGAGCTCATCGCCGAGGCTATGGAGAAGGTGGGTAAGGACGGCGTTATAACCGTGGAAGAAGCCAAGGGACTTGAGACCACCCTTGAGGTGGTTGAGGGTATGCAGTTTGACAGGGGCTACCTCTCTCCCTACTTCGTAACAGACCCCGACAAGATGGAGTGCGTGCTTGAGGAGCCCTACATCCTCATTCACGAGAAGAAGATAAGCAACCTGAGGGACCTGCTTCCTCTGCTTGAAGAGGTTGCAAGAGCCGGCAAGCCTCTTCTCGTGATAGCAGAGGACGTTGAGGGAGAAGCCCTTGCCACACTGGTGGTGAACAAGCTTAGAGGAACCCTTCTCTCCTGCGCCGTGAAGGCACCCGGTTTCGGTGAGAGAAGGAAGGAGATGCTGAAGGACATCGCCATACTCACCGGCGGTCAGGTGGTCTCCGAGGAGCTCGGCATAAAGCTTGAGAACGTGAGGCTTCAGGACCTCGGAAGGGCGAAAAAGGTCATAGTTGACAAGGAGCACACCACCATAGTCGGCGGAATGGGTGACCCCAAAGCCATAGAGGCAAGGATTAAGGAGATAAAGGCTCAGATTGAGAAGACCACCTCTGACTACGACAGGGAGAAGCTTCAGGAAAGGCTTGCCAAGCTCGTGGGCGGCGTTGCCGTAATCAAGGTGGGTGCCGCCACAGAGACCGAGATGAAGGAGAAGAAGGCAAGGGTTGAGGACGCCCTGAACGCTACCAAAGCCGCTGTGGAAGAGGGTATCGTTCCCGGTGGCGGCGTGGCTCTCCTGAGGTGCCAGAAGGCCCTTGACGACGTTCAGGTTGAGGACGAAGACGAGAAAATCGGCGTCAACATCGTGAAGAAAGCCGTTGAGGCTCCCATAAGGCAGATTGCCAACAACGCCGGCGTGGAAGGCTCTCTGGTGGTGGAAGAGGTGAAGAAGAGCGACAACCCCAACTACGGATTCAACGCCGCAACCCTTGAATACGGCGACATGTATGAGTTCGGCGTGATTGACCCCGTTAAGGTGGTTAGGTCTGCTCTTCAGAACGCGGCAAGCGTTGCCGGATTGATGATAACAACCGAGTGTGCGGTGGCCGAGATACCTGAAAAGGAGAAGGCCGCCACACCTCCTATGCCCGAATACTAAAGGCTAAAAGAGGGGGAAAGCTCCTTTCCCCCTCTCCCCCCTTTCAAATGCCGTCAAGGCTCTCCTCCCTTAAGGCATCCAGACCGCTGTCCAAAACCTTCCGAAAGTAATCACCCGATGCCTTAAAAACCTCAAAGGCGAGGTTCTGCTCTTCTAAAGAGGCTTTTTGCGAAAAAATCACGGGATAAGCCTTCTCCACAACTTTAGCAGGAATGACGCCGGCAACGGCGGAAAAAGGCTTGAAAACGGGAGTCAACTTAAAAGAAAGGGGTATCAACTCTTTTAAATTTCTGACAGTGGCGCAGAAATCCCTTTCAACAAAACCGCCGAGATTTATTCCAAAAAAGCGCTCAAACTCAGCCTCTATCCAGCGAAACAACCTCCTGCCGGGAGGTTCAAAAGAGAGTAAGGAAAACGCCTTCACCCTTGCACAGGAGACCCTTCCCAGCCCCCACTCAATCCTTCTGTGAAGCTCATCGTCCTCCACACAAGCCCCTCTCTTTCTCATGAGACAGTGGGTCCACCGCGGATGTCCCATCTGGTCAAGCACCACATGGGAAGCCCATCCCAGAAGAAACGCCCTTTCCTCTTCGCCTTCAGCTTTGTTAAAAAGGGCTTTCAGAAAGACAACACCTCTATCTTCATGGAGTCTATCCGAAAAGAGCCTTTTCTTCCCGAAATACCCTATATCCGGGAAAACGCTTCCCCAAACGAAAAGCCCCTTGTCAGGAGCGCACAAAGCCCCGTAAACATAGTCGGCAAAGAGCATGTGGGTGTAGGGGTCCAACTCACAAGCTCCTCTTCTTCTGGAACTGGTCTATCATGCAAATAACATCCCTCAAAGCGGCTTCAAAACTGCTGTTCACAAGCTTTCCCCTGCACTCAAGGTAAAAGACATTCTTTTCAGGGGTTATAGCCAGATGAAACAGAAAAGGAGAAAGCCTCTCTACAACGGGCAGAACCTCATCCCTCATCTCTAAAGAGTGCTCGTAGTAAAATTCAAGGCTTCCATCCTCAGCTTTTTTAAGCTTATCCTTATTGTAAATTTTCGGCTTCAAAATCCCCTTTCTAACCACGTGAAACTCCTGTCCCACCCTGCACTTCAAAAACACCAGAAGCTGTAAAGTGTCCCTCCTTCCCGAAAGCAAGGCAAAGGGCATCCACAAAAGGCTGTGTCTGGGAAAGAGCCTGAAGTTGGCGTAAACCTTCTCAAATCCCTTCACCTTATACTCCGCCGCAAAGCCTATCACCCCGCCAAGCCACGTGTAAGTCCTGTCAACGGGCTTCAGCACAGCCTCCAGAATCTCCGCCATCATTCTCGCAAGGCGCAGATTCTTCCGCATTCCCACATAAAAGACCGCAACAAGAACGAGACTTAAACCCAGAAGCCCCCAGAAAAGCCTTGCCGAAATCATAGCACCTTATCCGCCCACTGCCCGGCTAAAAAGAGAAGCTCCTCTTTAGACAGTGCGGCTTTTCCCTCAATAAACGGCAGGGTGAACATTGAGGTGTCAGGAAAAGCCTTCTCAATTTCGGAAAGCACATCCCCGGAAAGCCCCCACTTGTTCACAAGCACCAGGTCAATCCCCATCTTCAGCCTCGCAAGGGTCTCTTTTATCCTCAAGCCCTCTCTAATTGAAAGCTTATCCGGATTAAGAACGAGTATCTTCACACAAAAACCCCGCCGGGAAAACACATCCTCCAGAAACCGCATCTTTTCAAGATGGGAATCAAGCTCTGCAAGGACCCTGTCGTCCTCTTTTTTAACAGGCGCACCTCCAAAGTGGTCCTCACCCTTTATGTGAGCAACCATGCTCCTTCTATCAAGGATTTTAAGCCGCCACCTCTTCAAAGCCTCAATCCATTTTATATTGATGGTGGGAAGGGCAAGGATTCTCAGGGTCAGACCCGTGGGGGGTGTGTCTATCACCACATAATCGGCGTCAACCGCAGTGAGCCTATCGTGTATGGCGTATAATATTGCGCTCTCCTCCATTCCGGGGGAAAGCTTCATAACATCAAAGATGTCCTCAAGACCAGACACCTTGAGATGCCTGTAGAGGCTTTTCATTCTGGAGGAAACCTCGGAAAGAAAGTCCTCCAGAAACCTGTCCACATCCACTTCCTGAGCGTACAGCTCCCTGTAAACCTTCTTGGGCCGGGAAAGCTCAGTCTCCCCCAGCAGGTCTCCTATGTTGTGAGCCGGGTCAACGGAAAACCAGAAGACCTTCTTCCCTCTTTCGGCAAGCCAGAAAGCCAGTGCCGCCGAGGAAGTGGTCTTTCCCACACCGCCTTTTCCCAGAAAGATAAACAGCTTCTTCATATATCCGCTATCTCAAACCAGTGTGAAGCAAAGTCGTCAAGCAACCTTGAGGTTGAAAGCATAATGATGACTTCCCTTTCCACATAAGGCAGAAGGGAAATCCCCACAAAAGAGGAAAAGACCGGCATACCCATAACCGAACCGAAAAGGAGGAGGCCGAAAGCCCCCTCCATATCCTTCAGCTCAGCCTCAACGGCGTCAACGGTCCTCTCCTTAAAGCCCTCTTTTATGCCGTCAAAAAACTCCCTTGCCGACCTGAAAAAATCACTTAGCCTCATAGCCCTCCCAATCCTCGCCTTTGGAGGTGAGATAATCAAACAGAAGCACCAGATTGAGCACCAGCATAACCAGCACCACCAGCGCAAGCACTCCAGCCTGAACATGGTTCTTGGCATAAAAGGTGGGAACAGCCACGATGAGATACCATATGAGCGCCGCCGTCACGGTTATCCACAAAAACATAGCCGGAAGCACCACCATGATGCCGTGCCTCTTCTGAACCTTGGTAACCCATGCAGCCGCAGTGAGAAGGGCTATGGAAGCGAGCATCTGATTCGCCCCTCCAAAAGCAGGCCATATAACATGCCATGCCCCGGTCCACGCAAGAGCCACACCGATAAGAGCGGGAACGGCAGACGCCACCCATCTGTTGGTGAAGAAGCCGAACAATCCGGGAGAAGTCTCCTTAAAAGGCTCAAAGAGCTCTGTAAGGGTGTATCTTGCGAGACGGTTCGTGGTGTCCAGGGTGGTCATGGCAAAAGCCGCAACCCACATGGTAGCAAGTATAACCATGAACTCCCTGGGAAGCCCCAAAACGGTGCTAACAGCCGCTCCGTAAGACTTGGAGAAAAATCCAACGGGACCACCCACGGACTTTTCTGCTTTAAGGATGTTGGCGGCAAAATTGCTCTTCAAAGCGGCGGCTACATCAGGGGAAAGTATGGAGTATCCGTAAGCCGCTATGCAGGCAATAACCAGAGTGGAAAGGAAGCCCTCCGCAAGCATGGAACCGTAACCCACAAAAAGGCCCTCCACCTCTTTTGAAAGCTGTTTGGAAGATGTTCCTGACGCCACAAGGGAATGAAAGCCCGAAAGAGAACCGCAGGCAATTATGAGAACCACCACTGGCCAGAAGGGAGAATTCTGGCCTGCCACAATTTTGGGAGAAAATGAGGTGAAAGCGGGCATGTTAACAGGCTTAAAAGAGAAAATTACGGCAAGCCCACCAAGAATAAGTCCACCAACCAGAAGCCATGCGTTCATGTAATCCCTCGGCTGAAGGAGAACATGAACCGGGATGGAAGCGGCAATTATAATGTAGAAGAAAAAGACTATCATCCAGACATGATACGCGGCCTTTATGGGATAGAACTTGCCCAGAAATATGGATAAAG
>JAADEW010000063.1 GCA_013153205.1 Deferribacteres bacterium
ACACGGCAAAAAAGAGATTGAGCGTATCCGTATCAAATCTGCATATAGAGCTTCTGATAAGATAGATAAAAGAGACCACCGTTAAAATGGAAGCGATAAATCCAACCTCCACAGCACCTATCAAAACCCCCATCAGCACCAAAGGGACAACGACAAGCACCGCAAACAGCGGAATGAGCCATACCGAAAGAGCTTCCGGATACTTAACACCTAAAAGCCTCAACAGACCGGCGGTGATTGAACTGAGCAAAGGCGGTATCTTTGGATACAACACCTGATGAGGAACCCCTCTAAGCTTATCAATCTTGCCGGGCTTATATTTTCCCTCAACAATCTCCCTGGAAAGCCTCGCATAATAATACGCATCCATGGTGGTGAAGATGGGCCTATTATCTTCCACGAAAAAGACATTTGGATACTGCTTCCAGTAGCTGTAAGCCTTAATTCTAACATAGAAGCCCAGCACCATAGGAATAAGCAAAGCTACTGCAACCAGATATACACCCCTTGAAAGCCTCATCTTAAAACCTCTTGTTAAGCTCCCAGTTCCACGCTGTTTTTATAATAAATTCAAGGTCGTCGTATTCGGGCTCCCACGAAAGAGCACCTCTAATCCTTGAAGAGTCAGCTATCAAAACTGCAGGGTCCCCCGGTCTTCTTGCCGCCTCCTCAACGGGAAAGTCCACCTTCGTCACCTTCTTAGCGGTTTCAATCACTTCTTTCACCGAATATCCCCTGCCGTAGCCGCAGTTAAAAGCACGGCTTTCCCCTCCCGAAAGCAGATAATCAAGAGCCAGAACATGCGCCTTCGCAAGGTCGTCAACATGGATGTAATCCCTTATACAGGTCCCATCAGGGGTAGGATAATCCGTTCCGTATATGTAAAGCT
Organism: Deferribacteres bacterium; assembly: GCA_013153205.1. Lineage (GTDB taxonomy): Bacteria > Thermosulfidibacterota > Thermosulfidibacteria > Thermosulfidibacterales > Thermosulfidibacteraceae > JAADEW01. Next base: position 890 of record JAADEW010000063.1, read on the forward strand.
TCTCAAACTCTCCCTTTGCTACCTTGAGAGCCCTGGTTATAAGATGGGTGGCTCTCTTATAACTCTGGCCTATCCTGCCTTCAGGGTCTGCACCTGCCGCATTAAAGTATCTTAAAGAGACATACCGGAAATCCCCCGCATCCGAAAGCTCTTTAAGGAGCCTTTCAACAAAGGCTTTTGAAGCCCCATAGGGATTTACGGGGTTGAAAGGGGCACCTTCGCCAATGGGAACCTCATCCGGCTCACCGTAAACAGCGGCTGAAGAGGAAAAGATGAACTTATCAACCCCTGCAGCACGCATCGCCTTTAAAAGCTTAACCGTATTGCAGAAATTGTTCTCGTAATACTTTACAGGATTTCTGACAGACTCCTCCACCTCAATAAAAGCCGCAAAATGCATCACAACATCCGGTTTAAAATCGGTCAAGACTCTCCCCAACAAATTCTCATCTCCCACATCTCCCTCGGCAAGCTCACCGTATAAAACGGCCTCTTTATGTCCCGTGGAAAGGTTGTCAAACACGAGAATCTCGCACTCCCTTTCCCCCAAAGCCTTAACAACATGAGAGCCTATGTAGCCTGCACCTCCCGTAACCAAGACCCTGACCATCAATACGCCCCTTTTCCAGTAAGCATGACCCAGACGGTTTTGGCTATAATCTTCATATCAAGCCAGAAACTCATGTTCTTCACATACCAGACATCCATCTCCACCCGCTCTCTATAATCACACACATCGCTTCTTGCTTCAACCTGCCAGTAGCCGGTTATTCCGGGCTTAACGGATATGTAGTATTCTGCCTTATCCCCATAATACTTTTCAAGCTCCTCAGGAACAACGGGCCTCGGTCCTACCACACTCATGTCCCCTTTCAACACATTGATAAACTGGGGAAGCTCATCAAGGCTTGTTTTGCGCAGGAACCTGCCGACCCGCGTCACGCGGGGGTCATCCTTAAGCTTAAAGTTTCTCTCCCACTCGCTCCGCAGATGCGGGTTATCTCTCAAGATTTCCTCAAGAAGTCTGTCCGCATTGGGGCACATGGTTCTGAACTTTATGAGCTTAAACAGCTTACCACCGAGACCGACCCTCTCATGCAGATAGAAAACCGGCCCACCGTCTTCTATTTTTATAGCCAATGCTATGGCCAGCGCTACAGGAAAGAAGAATACGCACGCCGTAAAGGAAAAGACCTTATCGAAAACCTGCTTCCAGAGAGGTATTTTGTATTTACAATTTTCCGACAGCTTCTTCACCCAACAACTTGTAGAGATAATGGCCGTATTCTGTGTTCTTCAAACTATCAGCCAGCTTCTTCAGCTGCACTTCATCTATCCATCCGTTATTGAAAGCTATTTCTTCCAGACAGGCTATCATCAAACCGGTCCTTCTTTCAATAGTGGCAACGAACTCTCCGGCTTTAAGAAAGCTGTCGTAGGTGCCTGCATCAAACCAGGCGTATCCTCTTCCCAGAATCCTCACCTCAAGCTTACCATCATCAAGGTAGGACTGGTTAACACTGGTGATTTCAAGCTCTCCCCTTGATGAAGGGGAAATCTTCTTAGCTCTTTCAAAAACGGTAGAGTCGTAAAAGTAAAGCCCGACAACAGCGTAGTTGGAGCGGGGATTAGAAGGCTTCTCTTCAAGAGAAACGGCTTTCCCTGACCGGTCAAACTCCACGACTCCAAACCTCTCAGGGTCCTTCACGTAATAGCCGAAGACACACGCTCCGCCTTTCTCCTCCACGAGCTTGCGCGCCCCACGAAGCAGTTCAGGAAGTCCGTGCCCATAAAAGATGTTGTCACCCAGAATAAGGCACACGCTGTCACCAGATGCAAACTCCTCTCCCATAAGAAGCCCATGAGCAAGGCCCTTGGGTTCGTTCTGAGATGTGTAGGATACAGAAATTCCGAGATGAGAACCGTCACCTAAAAGCTTTTCAAAGGCAGACATATCATCCGGATTGGTGACTATCAACACGTCCCTGATACCGCAGAGCATGAGCACAGACAGCGGATAATAGACCATGGGCTTGTTGTATATGGGTATAAGATGCTTGTTTATAACCTTTGTGGTGGGATAGAGCCTCGTTCCATACCCTCCTGCAAGTATTATCCCCTTCACTTAAAACCTCCCTCTTTTAAGAAGTCAGAAAGCGCATCTCTCCAATCTCTTATCTTTATTCCCAAAGCATCGCTCAACTTTCTATTGCTCATGGCAGAAAACTGCGGACGCTGAGCCGGAAGCTCAAACTCGGCGCTGTGCACGGGCCTTATAAAGACACTCAAGCCCATAATATCCTTTATTCTGCTTGCCCACTCAAATCTGGAGCAGTAACCCGAATTGGTAAGGTGAAACAATCCGCAAAGCCCCCGCTTCAAAGCCTCTAAAGTCAGGTCAACTATGTCTCTGGTCCATGTGGGAACGGAAAACTCATCACAGCTGACCTTTACGAAATCCCTGTTCTCACTCCAGGCTAAAAACTTATAGACGAAATTGCTCTTTCCTCTGCCGAAAACCCAGCTCACCCTGAAAATGAGGCTGTCAGGTGCTTCCGACACAACAAAACGCTCCCCGGCAAGCTTGCTTTTTCCATACTCGTTAACAGGAGCGGGAGAATCCTCCTCGGTGTAGAGGAAATCCTGTTTTTTTCCGTCAAACACATAATCGGTGCTGTAGTGAACCATGAAAGCCTTTATCCTTTTACAGCAGAAAGCCACATTTCTCGCACCCAGGGCATTGACCTCATAAGCCTTTACGTAATCTTCCTCTGCCCTGTCAACATAATTGTAAGCGGCACAGTTTATAACCACCGATGGTCTGTGAAAGGAAAAGGCATCAAGCACATCGTCAAGCCTTGTTATATCCAGCTCAAGTCTGGACAAAGCCACAAAATCGGCACCCCTCTCTTCTAAAGACCCTGCGAATTCCCGTGCAAGCTGACCATCTGCTCCGGTTATAAGGAACTTCATCTATACACTTTGCTCCACAGCTCTTCCAGATATCTTCTTTTTTCCTCAAGCCATTTTCTATTATCAAGATACCACTTTACAGTAAGCTCTATTCCCTCCTCAAACTTAACCCTTGCCTTCCACCCGAGCTCAGACTCAATTTTTGAGGTATCAAGGGAATATCTGAAATCGTGGCCGGGCCTGTCCTTAACAAAGGTTATTAAATCGTGAGGTTTGCCCATTATATCCAGTATGGCTTTGACCACCTCAATATTTCTTCTCTCCTCACCGCTTCCCACATTGTAAACCTCGCCCGGCTCACCTTTTGCCACCACATCTAAAACAGCCTGAGCGCAGTCGGCAACAAAAAGCCATTCCCTAACGTTTTCTCCCCTGCCATAAAGGGGCACAGGTTCATCGTAAAGGGCTTTAAGGATAACAACGGGTATCAGCTTTTCCGGATACTGCCACGGGCCGTAGTTGTTTGAAGGCCTTACCGTTACCACGGGAAAGCCGTAAGTTCTGTAGAAAGCTCTCCCCAGCATATCCGCGGATGTTTTGCTCACAGAATAAGGGGAGTTGGGATTCAGCGGGTCCGTCTCCGTAAAAGAGCCGCTTTCCCCCAGCTCTCCGTAAACCTCATCGGTGGATATGTTAACAAATTTCTCAACACCAAACTTTTTAGCAGTATCAAGCATTACAAAAGTGCCTTTAATGTTGGTATCTAAAAAAGGCGTGGCATCAAGAATGCTTCTGTCAACATGACTTTCAGCAGCCCAGTGCACCACCACATCGGGGCGCTCTCTTTCAAAAATGTGCTCAACAAACTCCTTATTGGTTACATCCGCCCTGTAAAAGCTCACTTTATCAAGGACATCCTCCAGCCTTTTCAAATCTCCTGCATAGGTCAACTTATCAACCACGCAGACATCATACCCTCTTTCCAAAGCCTGCTTCACGAACTCACTGCCAATAAAACCTGCGGCACCCGTTGCAAGTATCTTCATCTATCACCCCAAACGAAGTTTATCTCCGCATCTTTAAGCAAAGGAGCCTCGCTGTCCTTTTCTGAAAGGAGCGGTTCTTTTATGGGCCAGTCAATACCTATTTCCGGGTCATTCCACCTGATTGCCCGCTCATGAGAAGGGGAATATTCAGCACCGCTTACCTTATAAACAAGGTGGGTTTCGTCCTCAAGGGCAAGAAAGCCGTGGGCAAAACCGGGTGGAATCCACAGCATGTAGCCGTTCTCCTCCGAAAGGACAACGCCATACCACTTACCAAAGGTGGGAGAACCTTTCCTTATGTCAACGGCAACATCAAAAGCCGCCCCCTTAACAACCCTCACCAGCTTCCCCTGAGCCATGGGCTCAAGCTGATAGTGAAGGCCCCGGAGAACCCCTTTTTTTGACATGGAGTGGTTGTCCTGAACCCACACCTCGTCAATTCCCGAACGGGAAAATTCAGAGGCTTTAAAAGTCTCCAAGAAAAAACCCCTCTCGTCCCTGAAGATTTTCGGCTTAATAAGCTTTAGTCCGGGTATCTCCAGCTCGCAAAAATCAAAAGGCATACTCCACTCCCATTCCAGGCTAACACACGAGCCAAACTCCAACAAAACACACAATTTGGTTAAATATCATGCCTAATAAACTATAGCAACACATAAAAAATCTATAAAAACCGGTAAAGACAAACAACTAGACACCTTACAGATACCAGAAAGCAGATATTCACAGGAAGGCTTTAAAAAACTGGCGCGCCCGGCAGGAGTCGAACCCGCAACCCCGGGATCCGTAGT
>JAADEW010000023.1 GCA_013153205.1 Deferribacteres bacterium
TCCGGCGCTGGCCCGCAACTGTAACCGGGGACGAAAGCCCGCTTGGTCCCGTCTTTTCGGGATGACAGGCCACTGGAGCTGGAGGGCTTTGAACGGCTCGAAGGCTCTGGGAAGGCGCGGGCGAGTAGGATGATCCGGAAGCCAGGAGACCGGCTCAGGGAGTAGGCTCACCCGGCGTATTGCCGGAAGCGGCCCTCGAGGAGAGGGGCTGTGGGCTGGGGGATTGTTCTGCTTGAAAAGCCCTGACTCTCCTTTTGAGGGTCAGGGCTTTTTTAATGCAAGAATGCGGAGGAGGTGGTTTATGAAAAGGTTTGCTGTAGCGGTTTTGCTCGTGTTTTTCCTTTTTTCCTATGCCATGTGTCAGGATGAGGGGAAGGTGGCAAAGCTGAAGGAGGTGGTGGTTACCGCAACTGCCACCGAGGTTTCCGTGAAAAAGCTTCCCGTCAGCGTTGAGGTCATCACAAGAGAGGACATAGAGAGCTCTACCGCCACGAATCTTGCGGACCTGCTGGCTGAGTATAATCCCGGACATCTCCACAAGTATCCCGGTCTTTTAAGTTCTGTGGGTATAAGGGGATTCAGAACCGATACCCACGGGGCTGACATAAAGGGCAGGGTTTTGGTTCTCGTTGATGGACACAGAGCCGGCACGGGAAATGTGGCGGAAATTCCTCTTGATAATGTTGAAAGGATTGAGATTGTGAGGGGACCTGCTTCGGTGATTTACGGCTCTGCCGCTATGGGAGGGGTGATAAACATTATAACCAGAAAGGGTAAGGGCAAACCCACCACCTTTGCCGGTCTTGAATACGGAAGCTGGGATTACAACAGGCAGTATGCAGGTGGATACGGAGAGGTGGGACGGTTCAACTATTCCTTTGCCGTCTCAAGACAGCAGAAAAACGACTACGAAACCGGCGATGGAAACGAGGTTGACAATACCGACTTTCACGCACATGCGGGTTCCTTCAGACTGGGGCTTGTGCCTTCTGAGGGGCATGAACTCAGTGTTGTGGGGCAGTTTACGGAGTTCTGGAGGGTTGGTTCGCCGGGGCCTTCTTACTCACCCGATAAGGACAACTACAAGGATGTGCGGAGAAAATACATATCCTTTGCTTACGACGGCTCTTTATCCAGAAGCCTTTCCGCCCACCTGAGCTACTACTATGTTCAGGATTCAAGTGAGTGGCACGACCCGGCAAGGGCCTGGGGATACTTCCAGACCAAGACCTTGACCGACACTCAGGGTATAAGAAGCCGTCTCGTTTATGACTGCAAAAGCTTTTTGAGGCTTACCGCGGGGGTTGATTGGGACGCGATAAGGGTGAAAAGCGCCAAGTATCCCTCCGGCACGCCCTGGACTCCCAACTCCGCCTACGACAACTACGCCGGATATGTGCAGGCGGAGCTCTTCTGGAACAGGCTTTACGCAATTGCCGGTGTGAGATACGATTACTTCTCTGAAGAGCTCAGGCCCACTCAGGGCATGACTTTAAAGACCAAAGACGAGGATTACGACCACATTACCTGGAGGGTGGGGGCTTCCTATCAGCTTCTGCCCTGGCTTAAGGCAAGGGCGGCTGTGGGCACTGCCTTCAGAACCCCAACTGCTGACGAGCTTTCCGGTTATTTTGAAAGACCCTACAGCAAAATAGTGGGCAATCCCGACCTTGACCCTGAGACTTCCATCACTTACGAGGTGGGGCTTGATGTTCTCAAAAACAGTCTGAAAGCCGGTCTGGGCTATTTCTACACATACTACGACGATAGAATCGCCGGGGGATATCCTACATGTGTTGATGGGGACTGTTCGTGGGAGACATTCAAAAATGTTGATGGTGCGGTGATAGAAGGGCTTGAGTTTTACGCAAGCTACGATTTGGGAGAGCTTTTGAACCTGCCTTTTGAGCTTTCCCCTTACATTAACGGGGTGAAATACATTGAGTATGAGATAAAGGATTCCTCCTACGCAAAGTCCCTTGGAACCGATGACATGCCCTATATCTCAAGGTGGAACATAACAGGTGGTTTCAGAGTGGGCCTTCCGGAAAAGCTGACCGGGAATATATCTTTCTTCTATGTGGGAAGGCAGAAGGTTCAGGAGTGGAACTGGACGAAGCCCGATTACAAAAAGGCAAAGGATAAAGGCGGTTTCACCGTTTTCAACGCAAAGCTGAGCTGGCATCCCTGTAAATACGCCAAGCTTTTCGTTGGGGTTGAGAACATCTTTGACAAGAACTATTCCTTTGTTGACTATTATCCCATGCCCGGAAGGACCTGGAAAGTGGGGGTTGAGGTCAGATTCTGATGGAGAAGTATCTGGTCGTTGCTTTAATAGCGGCTTTTGGCACATACGCGGCGAGGGTGGGACTTGCCCTTGCCGCATACAGTAAAAAGCATTTTGCGTTTACGGTTGCAGGATACGGCGTTCTCTTTCTGTTTAGCGGTCTTATGGTTTCGTTTCTGGACAAAAGCTTTGGTCTCTCTTCAGGAATTATGGGAAAGGCGGTCTATCTTCACGTTTTCGTTGCTGTTGGGCTTCTTTTGTGGGCTTTGTTTGCTTACGAACACGATAAAGCCGGTAAAATACTCCTTTTTCCGTGTCCTTTCTGCCTGATGACCATTGTCTTTTCTTTCTATGTCCTGAAACAGCTTACCCACCTTTCTGTTTCTCTTCTGGTGGCTTTCTCTTTTTCCCTTTTCCTTTCGGTGATGGTGCTTTTCTATTTCCTTGGAAGGCTGTTTCGCATTGAGGTGAGCGAGCTTATGCTGGGGGTGGGGGTCTATTACCTTATTCTGATTGGAGCTTCCCGATATTACGCGGAAACCAGACGGGTTTACGCCATGGTGAGCAACATGGGCTTTAAGTTGCCGGAGGAAGCGGTGTTTCTGCTTCTATTTGCCGGGGCGGTTGTTGCTTTCGGTTTTTACAGGGGGAGAAGCCTTGGCGGTTAAGGTGTTTGCCTTCCTTCAGTCCGTTTTGTATCTTATATCCTCTCTTCTCTTTTATCCCGTGGTCTTTCTGCTCGTGGTCCTTTTCTTTTACGTGGTTTATAAGCTTGGCGTCTTCGTGGGGGAGTATGCTCTGAGAAGAAAGGGAGTTTATCCGTTTCTGTCCCGATACCTTGAGGAGCTTGATGCGCTAATCTCTCAGGAAGCAGACGAGGTGGAGATTGAAAATCTTCTTCAGAGCTGGCAGCAGAAGATGTATCTTGACCTGGATAAGCTGAGAGCTCTCGTGAGGGTGGGACCCAGTCTCGGATTGATGGGAACCCTTATTCCCATGGGAACGGGGCTTGCCGCTTTAGCCAAGGGGCAGATGGAAAAGCTCATCTCAAGCATGATAATCGCCTTTACCACCACCGTGGTGGGCCTTGCCATTGCGGTTATAGCTTACCTTCTGGGGGCTGTGAAGGAGCGGTGGCTTGAGGAAGAGGCAAGGCTCATGGAGTATTACACGGAAAAGAGGGTGAAGAGATGAGGTTTATGAAAAAGAGGAGAAGAAGCTTTTCGGCGGAAGACCCTCTTTTGGGGGTTGCCAACCTTTTTGACCTTGCTCTGGTTATGGTTATAGGATTTATGCTTTCCCTCCTTTCCGCCTTCCACCTTACGGATGCCCTTAATCCGAAGACGGAGTTTACCATCGTCAAAAAGCAGGGAAAAAGGGTGGAGATAGTGGTGAAAAAGGGGCGTGAGATAAAGGTTTACAAGCCGGCGGGTGGAACCGCTGAGGGGCTTGAAGGGGTGAAGATAGGCACCGCTTACAGGCTTAAGGACGGAAGGATAATTTATGTTCCCGAATAGAAGAATATTGACGGCACTTTTCTGGATTCTGGCTTCTCTCTCCGCTTACGCCGGGGATAAGGTGCTTTTTGCGGTGGGTTCATACAAGGAGGGAACGCTGAAGTACTGCTTGAGGAGCTTTCCCGCTTACAGGGATAGGATTCTGATTGTTACGGAAAAAAGCCCTCCTGAAGAGGTGGAAAGGGCGGTGAGAGAAAGCAGGCTCATAGTGCTTGACATTATGATGAAGTCCCTTGCGGATAGAATTGTTGACCTTAAAAGAAAAGGAAAGCTTTCCGCCAGAGTCTATTGCGTTAACAGCTCCACCTCCGATGAGCTCTTTAAGAAGGAGGGGTTTGTCTTTGACGATAGAATGAGGGCGTATTACGCGAACCCTCTGGAAGAGAATGTTAAAAACCTCATAGCGTATGCCCTTTACCTTTCCGGCGAGAAGGTTGATTTCTCTCCCCCGGTAATTCTGCCCAGAGCCGGGATTTATCACCCCGGTGCTGATAAGATTTTTGCCGATTTTGCTTCCTACAAAAAGTGGTATAAACCTTCCGGAAAATACTGGGTGGCTGTGCTCTTTTATCAGGCATATCTTGACCCTCTTCACAGGCCTTTTCTGGACTATCTGATACGCTCTTTTGAAAAGGCGGGGCTGAATGTGGTGGCTTTTTACTCCTATCCCGCGTATAAAGGGGTTGAGTTTTTGCTGAAAAACCGGGTTCCCGTTGAGGTCCTCGTCTCTTTCGCCTTTAAGATGTCTGCGTCAAAGGGCGAAAAGAGCAAAAAACTTCTGTCAGAGCTGAACGTTCCCGTGATAAATGCCATAAATCTCTTTTCTGAAACTCAGGTTGAATGGCTTTCCTCTTCCCGGGGGCTTTCCACCTTTGAGGTGCCGTGGCAGGTGGCGATACCCGAAATCTCTGCTCTCATAGAGCCTACGGTGGTATCCGGGAGAAAAAAGCGGGAGGATTACTACGTTTACGAACCCATAAAGGAGCAGGTGGCTTATCTGGTTAAGAGGGTTCTCGCATGGATAAGCTTGAGGAAGAAGAGAAACGGAGATAAGAGGATTGCCATCATCTACTACAACCACAGCCCCGGAAAGCACAGCATAGGAGCAAGCTACCTCAACACCTTCAGAAGCCTTTCCGTTATATTAACCGCCATGAAGAAGGCAGGATACGGCGTAAAAGGAAAGATAGATGAGGAAAGCCTGAAAAGGCTCATTCTTCTTTCGGGGAGGAATGTTGGGCAGTGGGCTCCGGGTGAGCTTGAAGAGCTCATATCAAAGGGTGAGGTGGTCAAACTGCCCCTTGCAACCTACGAACAGTGGTATCGGGAACTGCCTTCTTCCTTTCGGAAGGGCGTTGAGAGGGACTGGGGAGCACCGGATAAGCTGAGCATAATGAGAAAGGGAAACAGCATAATCCTTCCCGTGGTGAGGCTGGGAAATGTGGTTGTTGCCCCTCAGCCTGCAAGGGGTGTTGCAGGGGATGCTTGGAAGATGTATCACAGCAAAGATGTCTATCCCCATCATCAATACATAGCCTTTTATCTGTGGTTGAAGAAGGTCTTTAAAGCGGATGCGGTGGTCCATCTTGGCACTCACGGCACCCTTGAGTGGCTTCCCGGAAAAGAGGTGGGCCTTTCCTGTAGCGACCCCCCTTCCGTCTTGATGCAGGATATTCCCGACATATACCCTTATGTGGTGGACGATGTGGGAGAGGGGATTCAGGCAAAAAGAAGGGGGTACGCCGTTGTAATTGACCACCTTACCCCTCCCATTGTGAAAGCAGGGCTTTACAGGGATTACGCCGCTCTCTCCGCCCTTATCTCAGAGTTCAGGGCTTCAAACAGCAGGGAGATTGCCGAAAATAAGCTTTCCCGCATAAAAGAGCTTGTTAGAAAACTGAAGATAGACGAGGAGCTCGGCATCAGAGAGGTGGACCGGAAGTCTCTGGACAGGATAGAGCATTACCTTATAACCCTGAAAGAGGACCTCACCCCTTACGGGCTTCACACCTTCGGGGTTTCACCTCCAGTTGAGCTTGCAAGAAAGATGGCGGAGGTTATAGGCACGAAGAGGGCTTTGTCCGCTGTTTTAGAGTCCGGCCCTTCTGAGATGCACCATCTTCTTAAGGCTTTAAGTGGTGGATACGTGCCGGACAGAACCGGTAACGACCCGATAAGGAATCCTGATGCTATACCCACTGGATACAACTTTTACGCCTTTGACCCGGACAGAATCCCGTCTCCTTCCGCATGGCGTCAGGGAAAAAAGCTGGTTGATGAGATGCTGAAGGGCTATCTCAAAAAGCACGGAAGCTATCCGAAAAAGGTTTCTGTGGTTTTATGGGCGACGGAAACCATCAGAAACGAGGGGGTAAACGAGGCGCAGGTTCTTTATCTCATAGGCATGAAGCCCCTCTGGGACGATAAAGGGAAGGTGGTGGGTGTGGCTCCTTTGAGCAGGGACAGACTTGGACGCCCGAGGATTGATGTGGTGGTTCACGCAAGCGGATTATACCGGGATATGTTCGGTGATAAGCTGAAAATGCTTGATAAGGCTATAAAGAGAGCGGCTCTTATCAGGGAAACCGATAACTTCATCGCTCAAAACGCTAAAATTATTGAGAAGGCTTTGGTTGCTTCCGGGATGAGCCCTGAGCAGGCTAAAAGGCTTTCTCTTGTGAGGGTTTTCTCGGAAAAGCCCGGGGATTACGGAACGGGGGTCTCTCTGATGACGGCAAATACCGGATTCTGGAAAAAGCCGGAGCAGGTGGCTTCCGTTTTCATAAACCGCACCTCTTACGCTTACGGAGCTGATTTGTGGGGAAAGAGAATGGAGTCCGTTTACAGGCTCAACCTTTCCGGTGTTGATGTTGCCGTTCACTCCATCTCTTCCAATCTTTACAGGGCTCTGGATAACGACGATTTCTTCCAGTATCTCGGAGGGGTTGCCCTTGCGGTGAAGGCGCTTAAAGGGAGTTTCCCTGAGACTGTGGTGGCTAACTCAAGGGGAAAGCGTGTCTGGATGGAGGATATCTCAAGGACTTTGTCTCAGGAGATGATAACCCGATACTTCAATCCCAGATGGATAAAGGGCATGATGAAGGAAAAATACGCAGGGGCAAGGGAGATGGCAAAGTTTGTGGAGTATCTCTGGGGATGGCAGGTGACCACCCCCTTTGCCGTAAAGGACTATCAGTGGCTCAAGGCTTACAGGGTATTCGTAAAAGACGAGTATAAGCTGGGGTTGAAGAAGTTCTTCAAAGAGAACAGCCCGTGGGCTTATCAGTCCATAACGGGCTGGATGCTTGAAGCTATAAGGAAAGGCTACTGGAAGGCGGACGAGAAGGTGAAGATTGAGCTTGCAAGGTCTTATCTTATGAGTGTGGTTGAGGACGGGGTTGCCTGCTGTGAACACACCTGCAACAACCCTTACCTCAACCAGTTCGTGGTCAGCATACTTTCTGTTCCCGGGCTTATCTCCCCTGACAAGCTTGAGGCTTTCAGGGAGAAGGTGAGAAAGGCAACGGGTCAGGATATAGAGTCGGCCGTTAAAAAGAGGGAAAGCCTCCTTTCAAAGATAGCAGTTGGGGTAAAAAAGGTGATAAAGGGAGTTGAGCTCAGGGAGGAGAAGAAGAAAGAGCACTTCTCCTCTTCCGGAATACCCTATGCCGTATTGCTCTTTTCCCTTATAGTGGCTTTGTTGATTGTAATCGGCATGAGGAGGAGTTCGGCATGAGAAAAGCGGCTCTTTTGATAGCAGTTCTTTTGGTGTCGGTGTGCGCCTACTCTCAGGTGAGAGTCTTTTCTTACGGCAATGAGTGCTTCTGTTCCTCTTTTGATAGGCTTATGGAGAGGGTTGAGAAAAAGTATCATGAGGTTTCACACTTCTGTTATCTGGGGAATCCCTACTCTTCAGGGGATATCCTGCAGTTTTTTGCAAAGTATGAACCATCTATAGTCTTCTTCCCTCGCCCCCTTATCCCCTTTTTCGGTCCGAGGGCTCCCACAGGGGGGCTCTTGGACATCACCCCTGTAAGAGAAGGCGTTTATGCGGGTATATGGGCTGGTGCGAGGGATAAAAGAGGGGCGAAAAAGGTTCTTAAAGCCATTGTGAAAAGGGCTTCTCTTCTGGAGTGCTGGGAGTATTCTGCTTCGGTTGTGCCTTCCGGGTGGTGGGCACAACAGCTTGCCAACACCTCTTACAGGGAAAGGAGGACCCCTGTATCTTCACCCATTTCCGGCGTTCGTGCCGAGATAAGACGCTATCTTTACGAAGGTTATCCGCAGAAGGCTTTCGTGGCTTACTTTGACCACAAGGTTAAGGTCCTTTCTACCCTTGACGGGTTCAAAAAGGTGAGGGCTGTTGGAAATGTCTATCTTTACCCTGCCCTGTGGGGAAAGGGCTGTTCGGTCTCTTCCCTGAGGAGGAAGGTTTCCAGAAAGCTAAAGATAAAGGAGAAGAGGGTGGCTCTGCTTTTCACCGGTGCTGACATGGACAACATCGCCTTTGCCACAGAAAGATTCAGGGATGTGGTGGTGTGGGCTGCTGTAACCGCCGGCGTCCTCGGCAATGCCATGAGAGCCGGGGTGGACAGGGGAAACTGGTTTGAGGTGAACGGCAGGTGGGAGAAGGTGGGCACCATAAACATAATCGTTTTTGTCAACAGAAAGCTTTCGGAAGCCGCATACGCTCAGGCTATCATAAGGGTTACCGAGGCGAAGAGTGCCGTGCTTCAGGAGCTTGGCGTAAAAAGCACCTATTCCCCATGGGTAATAGCCACCGGAACCGGAACGGATAATGTTATAGTTGCCTCTTTGGGTAAAGAACCCTCTTTCAGCTCCTGCGGGGGACACACCAAGCTTGCGGAGCTTATGGCAAAGGCAGTGAGAAAGGCCCTGTTTAGAGCCATATACTTGCAAAACGGTTTGAGGTTGAGGGAAGATGGAAAGAGAAGGTAAAGGTAAGGTTTACATAGCCGGAGCGGGACCCTGTGACCCGGAGCTCATTACCTTAAAGCTTTATCGGATACTGAAAGCCGCCGATGTCATCCTTTACGACCATCTGGTAAATCCGCGTATTCTGGACGAGGCAAAAAGCGATGCCGAGAAGATATACGTGGGGAAGATGTGCGGGAAGCATTCCGTCTCTCAGGACGAGATAAATGCCCTTTTAGTGGATAAGGCTAAAGAAGGCAGGCTGGTGTTGCGGCTTAAAGGAGGGGACCCCCTCATATTCGGTCGGGTGGGGGAGGAGATGAGGGCACTGGACGATGCAGGTGTTGACTACGAAATCATTCCCGGAATCACCGCATCTTCTGCCGCGGCGTCGGCGGCAAAGGTTCCCCTGACCCACAGGGATTTTGCTTCCACCGTTACCTTCGTTACGGGACACAGGAAAAAGGGAATGCCTCTGGATTTGCCTTTTTCCCATCTTGCGGCTTTGAACGGAACGCTGGTCTTTTACATGGCTGTATCCACTGTTTCAGAGGTGGCAGAGTCCCTGATAAGAGAGGGGATGAACGAAAACACGCCTGTTCTCGTGGCATACAGAGCCGGATGTGAGGACGAAAGGTATCTCAAAACCACCCTGCGGCTTCTTCCTGAGGTGGTGAGGAGGGAAAAGATTGCAAGCCCTGCCGTTTTTATCGTGGGTCAGGTGGTGGAGATGAGCCCTTCAAGCTCTTTTCTCTTCTCCTCAAATCCCGGTCTTCCCAGAAGGCCGTAAGCGAACCTTTTTCCCTCTTCCACAGCGGGCTGGTCAAAGGGATTTATCCCGTAAAGGAAGCCGCTTACTGCGGTTGCCATCTCGTAAGTGAAGAAGAGGTATCCCATGCTCTCTTCATCAAGCCTCTCTATGGATATGTGGATGAAGGGAACGCCGTATTTTACAAAGGCTCCCATGGTGCCTGAAAGCTCTGCGTCAAAAAGCTCTTTTAAGGTGTGCCCCCTGAGGTAGGAGAAGCTTTCAAGCTCTTCAAAAACGTCTCCCATTTTAAAGTCCACATCCGCCTTCTCAACGGATATAAGCGTGATAATTTTGTCCTTGGGCCCGTCGTTGTAAAGCTGTATCTGTGAGTGCTGGTCCACCGTTCCCAGGGCTTTGACCGGGGTCTGTCCCCTTCCTCCTTTCCCAAGGCTTTCAGCCCAGAGCTGTCTGAACCAGTCGGCAAAGAGGGAGAGCCTTTCGCTGTAAGGCATCATCACCGAAATGGTCTTCCCTTTGAGGTAGGAGAGCCAGTGTATCCCTGCTATGAGAAGGGCCGGGTTTTCAAGGGGAGCGTCTTTAAAGGTGTCTTTGTGGGCTTTTTTCGCCCCATTAAGGGTTTTGTCTGTGTTAACGCCCATGTATTCTGCCGGGAAAAGCCCCACGTCGGAAAGCACGGAGTATCTTCCCGCAACATTGGGAGGAACGCTTAAAGAATCAATGCTCTCTTTCTGGCACAGCTCTCTTAACGAGCCTTTCTCAGGGTCCGTGGTGATGACGAGCCGCTTTTTAAGCTCCTCCCAGCCCATTTTGTCCTTTGCCGCTTCAATCAGCGCCATGAAGTTGGCTATGGTCTCTGCAGTGGAGCCTGACTTTGAGACCACATTGAAACAGCACCTTCTCAAGTCTATGCTGGATATAACGGAGGCAAACTTATCCGGGTCAGCGTTGTCCAGAACGAAAAAGCTGGAACAGCGCCCTTTTACCGCGTTTATGAGGCATTCTGCTCCCAGAGATGAGCCGCCTATACCGATGAGCACAAGTGTGTCGGTGAACCTTCTCTTTTTTTCAACCAGTGCCTTTATGTGTTCGGTTGAGGAGAAGGGAAGCTCGGTAAACCCTACCTCCTTCTTTTCAACAAGCTCCCTGAGCCACGAAAGGGCTTCCTTCAGGTGGCGGCTTATGCTCAAAAGCTCGCTTCTGTCAATGTGGGCATGTAGGTAGTTAAGCTTCATTTCTTTCCCCTGCTGAAACACCCAGCTCAAAGGCTTTCAGGTTTACATCCAGTATCTTTGGGGGAAGAAGCCTTTTCATCGTCTCCTTCCACAGTCTTCTCTCAAACCCGGCAAAGACGGAGAACATCCCCACTATCACCGTGTTTACCGCTTTTGCGTTTCCCGCCTCTTTCGCTAAGGATACGGCATCAACGGGATAGACGGTGAAGTGCTCTTTCAGCATCTCCACGGGGTCCTCCGGGTAAGAAGCGGCTCCGCTTAACACCGTTATGGGGCTAATCTTCTGGGTGTTGACGATTATTCTGGCTTGAGGCTTTAAATACGGGGCATATCTCAGAGCCTCCAGCTCTTCAAAGGCAAGGAGGAAGTCGGCGCCTCCAGCAGGGATAATGGGAGAATAGACTTTCTCTGCTATTCTGACGAAGGAGAAGACGCTTCCGCCCCTTTGAGCCATGCCGTGGATTTCACTCTTTTTAACGTCGTATCCAGCCGCAAGGGCTACATTTGATATGATTTCTGACGCAAGGAGAACGCCTTGTCCACCTACTCCCGCAATCACTATGTCAAGTCTGCTCATCTTTTCCCCTCAACTATGGCGTCTTTAGGACACTCAACGGCACATATGCCGCAACCAAAGCAGAGAAGCGGGTCTATCTCAGCCTTGCCGTCTTCCATTTTTAGAGCTATACAGCCAACGCTCAGACACCTCTTACAGCCGATGCAGAGCTCTTTATCCACCCTGTAAACGGTGTCGGGTCGTTTTGTTATAAGGGTGCAGGGCCTTCTTGAGATTATTACGGAAGGCTCCTTTTCGCTCACCTCTTCCTCCAGCACCCGTATGAACTCCTCTACATTGTAGGGGTCCACCACCCTTATCCGCTCTATCCCGAAGGCTTTTGCCACCTCCTCCGGCATGACGGGCTTGGTCTTTTCGCCCTTTGCCGTCTCTCCCGTGCCCGGATGGGGCTGTTTGCCGGTCATGGCGGTTGTCCTGTTGTCCAGAATAAGCACGGTGGAGGGGGAGCGGTTGTAGGCTATGTTCATAAGCGAGGAGACTCCCGTGTGGAAGAAGGTGGAATCGCCTATCACGGCAACCACCCTTTCCATACCGCATGTGGTTGCACCGTGCTCCATGGATACCCCTGCCCCCATACAGATGCACGAGTGGAGAGCTGAAAGGGGAGGTATAGCTCCGAGCGTATAACAGCCTATGTCGCCCAGTGCGCGGATTTTCGCTTTTCGCAGGGCAACGAAGACCCCCCTGTGGGGACAGCCCGGACACAGGGTGGGCGGCCTTTCAGGTATGCCGGGGAAGGAGACCGTCTGGGGACGGTAGTTTCTGTCTATGGATTTTCTTATAACGTCTGGGTTGAACTCTCCCGTTCGGGGAAATACCTCTTTCCCTATAACTGGAATCCCTGCGGCTTTTATCTCGGTTTCCAGAAACGGGTCAAGCTCTTCCACCACATAGACGGTCTTTACCTTTTCTACAAACTCCCGGATGAGCTTTTGCGGCAGGGGATATATCATTCCGAGCTTTAAAACCGATGCTTCAGGAAAAGCCTCTTTAACATACTGATAGACCACGCCGGAAGTGATGAATCCTATACTGGTGTCTTTTATCTCCATTCTGTTTATCTCAAGGCTTTCGGAGAAAAGGGTAAGTCTTTTAAACCGCTCTATGACGAGGGGATGCCTCTTTCTTGCGTAAGCCGGAAGCATCACCCACTTTTCGGGATTTATCTCCGGCTCTTTCTCTTTTTCCGTTCTTTCCCCTGTTTCCACCACCGTTTTGGTGTGGGATATCCGGGTTACGAGCCTGATGAGCACCGGAGTGTCGTAGGTTTCGGATATTTCGTAAGCCATTCTGGTAAAGTCAAGGGCTTCCTGAGAGTCTGAAGGCTCAAGGGCGGGTATGAGTGCCGCTCTCACATAGTTTCTGGTATCCTGCTCGTTCTGTGAGCTGTAAAGCCCCGGGTCGTCTGCCACGGCAATGACAACTCCGCCGTTGACCCCGGTGTAGGAAAAGGTCATGAAGGGGTCCGCCGCAACATTGAGCCCCACATGCTTCATTGAAGCTATAGCTCTTTTTCCGGAAAGGGACGCTCCTATCACCGCCTCAAGAGCCACCTTTTCGTTGGGCGCCCATTCCGCATAGATTTCCGGATACCGAACGAGGTTTTCAAGTATCTCCGTGGAAGGGGTTCCGGGATAAGAGGAGGCAAACTTCACCCCCGCTTCCCAGGCGCCTCTTGCCACCGCTTCGTTACCGGACAGAAGAACCTTCACTCTGCAACCTCCATGAGCTTTTTGGCGTCTAAGGTGAAGGGAGAGTTGGGGAACTTGCCTATAAGCTCTTTCAGAACGCTTTTGGCTTTCTCGCTTTTGCCCTCCTTCATCAGGGCGAGGGCGTATGTGTATCTCAGATAGGCTTCAAGAAAGGGTGTGTTCCTTGAGAGCCTGTCGGCTAAAAGCTTTGCGTCCTCCGTGGTGCAGACAAAGGGGTTTTTGAACAGGCTTTTGTCCTTGAGGTGGGACAACCCCTCCTTTATCTCTTTTATCCCTTCCTCTTTTTTGCCCATGTCCATGAGCACCCTTCCCTTCATAAGCTGTGCCAGCACGGACATTTTACCGGCATCCATCTTTTCGGCTTCGTCAAAGTATTTGACGGCTTCCTTCAGGTAGCTTTCAGCTTTGGTTGAATTGGCTCTTTCAGCCTGATTGTAAGCCTTTATTCCCTGGGAATACAGAAACGCCGCCTTCTCAGCCTTTTTTGTCTTCATGTGGTTGTAGATACCCACACCCAGAACCACCAGCACTGCAAGCACCACCGCCGCTATGATGGGGTATCTCTTTTCGTATATTACATCGGCAAGCTCTTTCTTCTTGTGGGGTTTTTCGTCGTGGCTCATATCCTGCCTCCCGTAATGCTTTTTGCTATGTTGAAACCGTTGTTTATCACCTTGTTTGCCTCCTGCAGGGAGAGACCGCAACCCATGAGCACCGCAAGGGCTTCCTTTTTGCTCATCAAATCAGATGGGGCGTGGGAATCCGTGTTGAACACCAGTCTTGCGCCGTGTTTCTGGGCAAGCTTTGCCACGTGCCCGTTGGTGAAGGAATGGCCCTTTCTGCCCGATATCTCCAGACATACCCCCATCTCAACGGCAAGCTTCACGTCCTCTTCCGTGATGAGTCCGGGATGGGCAAGTATGTCAACCCCTGCGAGAATAGCCGCCCTGTTTGTTCCGGGGGCTACGGGTTCCACAATGGTCTCGCCGTGAGCCACTATCAGCTCGGCTCCCAGCCTTCTTGCGTAAAGCACCGCCTCCTGCATCTCATCCGGTGGAATGTGGGTGAGCTCTATCCCCGCTATCACCTTTATGCCGAGCTCTAAGGCGTTTATCCTTTCTGCCGCCTTTCTCACCGATGTTATGATGAGCTCCATATTTGAGAAGTCGCCGTGGTCCGTGATGGCTAAAAAGTGTATGCCTTTGACCATGGCTCTTCTCGTAAGCTCGTAAGGGATGAGAACGCCGTCGCTAAAAGTTGTGTGGGTATGCAGGTCAACCATTGCTTCACCCCTTAATATTTGCTAATGGGATTTAGCAATATTTCGGTCACTTTACAAGCAAAAGGTGGGATATGGATGAAATTACCGGAGTTATAGTGATAAACAAACCGGAGGGCATTACCTCCACCAGGGTGGTGGAAAGGATAAGGCGCCTTCTGAAGGTTAAGAAAGCGGGGCATCTGGGCACTCTGGACCCCATGGCTACCGGTGTGCTTCCCATAGCCGTTGGGAGAGCCACCAAGCTTTCCAACATATTCATGGAAAGGCCCAAGGAGTATGTGGGGAGGATAAAGCTTGGTGTTCTCACTGACACCTACGACCGGGAGGGAAAAGTTATAGAGGAAAAACCGGTGCCGGAGCTTGATGTTGAAAAGATAGAGAAGGTGCTCAAAAACTTTGAAGGAGAGATAGAGCAGATACCCCCCATGTATTCCGCCAAGAGGTATAAGGGCAAAAGGCTCTATCAGCTTGCCAGAGAAGGCAAAGAGGTGGAGAGGGAGCCTAAAAAGGTCTATATTGACGAGATAAGGCTCATAAGCTATGACCCACCTTACCTGAAGCTCTATATTAAGGCGGGAAAGGGGGTTTACATAAGGACCCTTGCCAAGGATGTGGGAGAGGCTCTGGGGACTGTTGGAACCCTGTGGGATTTAGTGAGAACCTCTGCGTGTGGGTTCAGTCTGGAGCAGGCTGTAACCCTTGACGAGCTTAAAGAGCTTGAGCTTGAGGAGAGGAGAAAGCTCGTGATACCCCTTTCAGATACCCTGAACGACCTGCCGGTGCTCAAAGTTATAGGCAGGCTCAAGTGGTGGGTTATGGTGGGAAATGCCGTTGTGGTTACTCCTGCTGAGCTGGGGCTTGATGAGTTGAAAGAAGGGGAGTATGTAAAAGTAGTTGATGAAAACGGTGATTTTATTGCGGTTGGTGTGCTGAAAAAGGCACCTGATGGGCGGTGGCTGTGCCATCCCCACAAGGTGCTTTACACGGCGTAAAAGTAGGTATAAATAGAAGTTAAACTTGAGGAGGTGAAGGAAGTGAGCATTACCAAGGAAAGAAAGAGGGAGCTGATTGAGCAGTTCAGGATTCACGAGAAGGACACGGGTTCCGTTGAGGTGCGGATAGCCATTCTGACTGAAAGGATTAACAGGCTTATCAAGCACTTTGAAAAGCACAAACACGACACCAACTCCAAAAGGGGCTTGCTTACCCTCGTTGGGAAGAGGAGAAAACTGCTTAAATACCTTGCGAGAACAAATCCCGAAAAATACAGGGAAGTAATAACTAAACTCGGTCTCAGGAAGTAGAGATGGGGGTAAAAACAGTAGAAAGAGAGATTGCAGGGAGAAAGCTCGTAATTGAGACGGGGCGGGTTGCCCGTCAGGCTAACGGTTCCGTATTGGTCAGATACGGAGATACCATGGTTCTGGTTACCGCCTGCTGTGCGGAGGAGCCTGCTGAGGGACTGGACTTCTTCCCCCTCACCGTTGAATACCGCGAGAGGGCTTACGCCGCCGGAAAGATTCCCGGTGGATTTATAAAGCGCGAAGGCAAGCCCATGGAGAGTGAGATACTGGTATCCCGTCTCATAGACAGGCCCATAAGGCCCCTTTTCCCTGATGGCTTCAGGAACGAGGTTCAGGTTATGGCGCTGGTGGTGTCTGCAGACGAGGACAATCCCGCGGATGTCCCTGCTATTATAGGAGCCTCTGCCGCCCTGTCTATATCGGAGATACCCTTTGAAGGTCCTATCGCGGCGGTTAGAATAGGCATGGTTGACGATGAGCTGATAGTGAACCCCACCCTTGAGCAGATAGAGAACGGAAAGCTCAACATGGTGGTTGCCGGCACGAAGGACGCCATCGTGATGGTTGAGGCCGGTGCCTCCGAGGTTTCTGAATCAACGCTTATAGATGCTTTGAGCCTTGCCCACGAGGAGATAAAGAAGATTATAGAGATGGAAGAGGAGCTGATTGCCGTTGCGGGCAAGGAGAAGATGAGCTTTGAGCCTCCGCCTTCAACGGAGGAATACGAAAAGCAGATAAGGGAAAGGCATCTCAACGCCCTGTTAATGGCTATCAGGGTGGAAAAGAAGAAGGAGAGGGAAAAGGCTCTCAAATCCCTTAAAGAAAGCATCCTTTCCCAGTATCCTGAGGAGGAACAGCCCCTCGTTGCCCTTGCTTTTGACAAGGTTGAGAAGGAGGAGATGAGGCGGCTGATACTGGAGGAAGGGATAAGGGCAGACGGCAGGTCTCCCAGGGATATAAGGCCTATAACCTGCGAGGTAGGAGTGCTTCCGCGGGCTCACGGCTCTGCCCTGTTTACCAGGGGGGAGACTCAGGCTCTCGTTGCCGTAACTTTAGGGATGCCGGGTGAGGACGAGCAGATACTTGATGAGCTTTTTGGAGAGGGCTCCAAGGCATTTATGGTCCACTACAACTTCCCTCCCTTCTCCGTTGGAGAGGTTAGGCCGTTGAGGGGTCCCTCGCGCAGGGAGATAGGCCACGGCGCCCTTGCTGAGAGGGCTTTGAAGGCTGTGGTTCCTGCAAAAAGCGAGGACTTTCCCTACATCGTGAGGGTGGTGTCTGACATTCTGGAGTCTAACGGCTCTTCCTCCATGGCAACCGTTTGCGGAGGAAGCCTTGCCCTTATGGATGCGGGTGTCCCCATAAAGAAGCCTGTGGCGGGTATTGCCATGGGGCTTATCATGGACGAAAAAAGCGGCAAATACACGATTCTGTCTGACATACTGGGTATGGAAGACCATCTGGGAGACATGGACTTTAAGGTGGCTGGGACGGAAGACGGCGTTACCGCCCTTCAGATGGACATAAAGATATCGGGTATCACATGGGACATTATGGCGGAGGCTTTAGAGCAGGCAAAAGAGGGCAGGTTCTACATCCTTGAGAAGATGAAGGAGACCCTGCCTGCTCCGAGACCTGAGATTTCTCCCAAGGCGCCCAGAATCGTGTGCATGCAGATAAAGCCTGAGTTTATCAGGGATGTGATAGGTCCCGGTGGCAAAACCATCAGGGCGATAATAGAGAAGACCGGCACCAAGATTTACATTGACGAAAATGGTCTTGTCACCGTTTCCGCGGAGACCATTGAGGGAGCCAAGGAAGCCCTTGAGATTATCTCCAAGATAGCCCACGAATACCATGTGGGAGAGGTGGTCAAAGGCAAGGTTAAGAGGATTGAGGATTACGGACTTTTCGTTGAAGTTGCACCGGGAAGGGAAGGCCTTCTTCACATCTCCCAGATTTCCGATAGAAGAATCAGAGACCTCAAGGAAGAGTTCCAGATAGGAGACGAGGTGGAGGCAAAGATTCTGGAGATAGACGACATGGGCAGGTTCCGCTTAACGAGAAGAGGACTTGAGGGAGGACCCCCTGAGGATGCTCCCGACAGAAGTGATAGGGGTCCGAGAAGACAGGGAAGGTCCACCCGTT
Source organism: Deferribacteres bacterium (assembly GCA_013153205.1). Classification (GTDB taxonomy): domain Bacteria; phylum Thermosulfidibacterota; class Thermosulfidibacteria; order Thermosulfidibacterales; family Thermosulfidibacteraceae; genus JAADEW01. The sequence continues at coordinate 17,767 of JAADEW010000023.1, forward strand.
TTCAGGATAAGTCTCGGAGAAACACACGGGATAGATAGTTTAAACCGGACAGAACTGTATTAAAAAGCCCCGAAACCTTTCGGGGCTTTTTTAGTTTCTTCCTGCGCAAAAGCCTTTAAACCTAACCCATTGATTGCAGTGTTCTTTACATCATCACACTAAAAAAGATTGACAACACTATTATAAATCCTAAATTTTAACTGTAGGGTAAAAATTTTCAAAACAGGAGGGGACAATGAGTAATCTGCTGGAGCTCAGAGAGATTCAGGCTCTGAACACTCTCGTTTTTGAGACCCTGGGTCAGCCGGAGAAAGAGAGGGAGTTTAAGTTCAAAAGCCTGAAGAGGTGGGGGCTTGACCTCATTCTCGGCAGAAAAGGAGGCGAGGAGACCTATTTCGTTGCGGAATACGGGAAGAGGAAGGCTGGAGATGTCTATGAAGAGGACGGGGTCAGGTATGAGGTGAGCGAGATACTTTACGAGATGCCAAAGAACAAAAAGATGTTTGCTCACATTGAGATGCACGAAGGCAGAGCCTATCTGGTTGGCGAATTGAGGGAAGGAGACAGCAACATAGAGATACTGCGGCTTCCTGCGGCATCACTGCTTCTTGCCTTCTTTAAGAAGCACAAGCTCCACCACCTGATTGAGGCTTTGAGGAATGTGGGAACGGCCACGGAGCTGGTGAAGCAGAGAGGACAGGAAGGGAAGCCCTATCCTTTTGACAAGCTTCCCAATGTTCCGAGGCGCTTTCTCAGGGAGGCAAAGAAAGTTGAGAAGGAAGCGGGCTTTGGAAGGGTTGCCCTTGCCTACTTCGGCGAGAACAAGGATGGAGACGCAAGATTCAGGGTTTCGTGGCTTTTGCCCACCATTGCCCTGTTTGAGATTGACATAGCGGAGAAAGCGGACAAGATACTTGCCGCCTTCAAGTAAATCCGGACACAGGGAGAGGGTTATGCTTCTCGTGTGGCATCCTTTGATTTACAGCAGGGAAGGCTTTCCCCGAGATGATGAGGGGAAGCCCTTTCTACCGTCGGACAGCGTGAAAGAGGCGCTGGTCAATGCCGTGCTCTATTATTTTATCAAAAAGGATAAGGAGATAGAGTCTAAGGTCAGGGCTTTCCTTTTAAGGAAGGGATTCAGCCTTGACGAGGCGGTTGATGCGCTGAAGAGCATGGTTTTTGAGAAGTATCCCGTTCTTGACGGGCTGAACATTTGTGAGCGGATTTATCTTCCCGAGGACAGAATTTACAGAACGCCGGCAGAGGTCTTTGACCTTGAAAGGTGGATAGACGTTGATGACTTCGTGGTTGAGGTCTTCAGGGGAAGGGTGGAGCTTTCCATTGAATCGCCCAGTATGGATAAGCTCAAAGCCGCCTGTCATTCTTATTGTGAAGCCCTTGCCAGAATGGAGATGTCCATGCTCAAGGACCATCCGCTTGTGGAGAACTTCTACAATCCTTTCCTGAACGAGCTTAAAAGGTGGGATGTGCCTTTGAGAGTCGGCATGTGGACGGAGGAAGAGTTCAGGGCAAAGTTTCTGTTTTTCTGGCGGATAAAAGATGTGCGGGAGGCTTTAAAGAGGGAGCTGAAGACAGACATACGCCCCCGCAGGGTGATTTACCTTCCCAGGGAAGGCTGCACCGCTGGATGGTGCGAGTTTACAACAAACAACAGTAGTGAGGAGGTGTAGTAATGGGTAGAAGGGTTTTAACACCAGCGGTAATTTTGCTTCTGGTTGCCGCTTTGGCTCTGGTTCTGGGAGGAGCTATAGGCGGTTTCTTCACCGAAAGGACGGTGGCAAAGGTGGTAGCTTCCATTCCTGCCTCTCCCATAGTGCTTGACGCTCAGTATAACAGGGAGAAGCATTCTATAACCTACACCATCATGAATCCGGGAGGGCTCCCGCTCACCATAGTTGAGGAGTCTTTCGTGTTTACGCCGGGAAAGGAGACTAAAGAGAAGGCTTACATCGTGTCTCACATTCCCGTTCACTCCGTGCTGGCTCCGGGAGTGGCTACTCAGGTGGAGCTGAAGCTCAAAGCCGGAACTGAAAAGCTTAAACTCGGGGATGCGGTGCTGGCTACATTCACCTATGTTCATCCTCTTTCGAGCGACTTTTACAGCGTGGTGCATCCCTTCAAGATGGGGGTAAAAGAAGGAAAGACCGCTCACAAACAGGGTGAGGAGAAAAAGGCGGCTGAAGAAAAATCTTCAGGAGGTAAGTGATGCAGCGGTTCATATGGTGGGTGGTTTTTCTGCTTTTCACAGCCTTTGTGCTTTTAAGCATCTTTGTGCTGACCACCACGGTTGCGGCTAATCCTGAGGCTGTGGCGTTTGTCATAAGCCTTATGGGTTTCTGGCTTTTTGCCAACCGTTTGATTTTTGGCTTCGGTGGCATAGCCAATGCCGCAAGCGCCTTTGTGAGAGGCGAGGTTGTTGATAAGGACAGGATTGTTGGTAAGATAGCGGCGGATTCTCATATGGGCAGACTTCAGAAGCTTTACGAGCTTGAGGTGGTGGCTCTTCTGGGTATGTGGAGAAGCGGACTTGAAGCCTTCAAATATACCTACTACTTTGCTTTCTTCATCGTGTTGCTCATAGCGACTCTCTTTGAGCTAAATGTGATTTCTTCTCTGGTCTTTGGTCCCGTGGTGAAGGCGTTCATGTTTGGGGCGGCGGTTCCCACTCTTATAGTCTGGGGGCTTGAGCTTCTTTCCAATTATTATCTGGCAAAGGCGCTGGAAAAGGTGGTGGAAGACGCCAGAGAGGTTGTTAAAGGGGAAAAAGAAGCCCTCTCTCTTGAGGGTTAACTGCGGGTGGGGAGAGTTTCCCCTACCCGTTCTCTTCTGTTTTTATCCCGTCTTTTTTTTCTTGTTTTTCCTGTAAAATTATTCTACTTTTTAACAAAAAGCTTTTGCAAACAAAAATGTGAGGGAGTTGTAAAATGAGAACACTTTTTAAAATGCTTGCAGTTCTTGTATTTCTTGCTGTTGTTGCCGTTATTGCCCTCAATTTCATAGTTAAATCTTACCTTAAAGAGGAGAGGATAAAGGCTTTAGTCATTCCAAAGGTTGAAGAAGCACTGGGAAGAAAAGTGGACATAGAGAAGGTAGGGGTCTCTCTGTTTAAGGGAGTGATTCTCAAGGGGTTCGTGATTAAAGAGCAGGACGGTAAAACAGACTTTCTCAGGGTTGGAGAGTTTGTTTTAAAGTATAAACTTCTTCCCCTTTTGAAAAAGCAGATAGTAATTTCTGAAATCAGGATAGATTCTCCCTATGTAAGGATTTATCGTGATGCTTCTGGAAAGTTCAACTACGAAACTCTGCGCATTTTGAACAGAAAAGATTCGGAGGAAGCCGGGCAAAAGAGCGCCGCCAAAGGTGAGGCTTTTCCTTTTTCTCTCACCGTTGAAAAGGTTGAAGTCAACAATGCCCGACTGGTGGTAAGGGATGCTTTAAAAGAGATACCGGATACCGATGCAAGGGCAGATGCGCAGGTCACCCTTTCCATGGGTGAGGGCGGCTCTCTCATATTTAAGGGAAGGTCCAGTTTCACCGCTCAACTGCTTTACGGGATAAAGGTTCTCCTTGACGGTAAGGTCTCTTTTACCAACACCGCTGTAAACTATCTGGTTAACGCAGATGTTGAAGGGGAAAAGGTCACTCTATCAGGTGATGTTTCCGATTACATGAAAAAGCCCTCAGTGGTTCTTAATGTGTCAAGTCCCTTTATCAATCTGGCTAAGCTTAAAGAGATTTCCGCAAAGCTTCCCAGGGGAAAGGAAAGCTCAAGCTCTAAAAGCAAAAAGCCTGCGAAAAAAGCATCTTCGGAGATACCTGTGGCTTTAAAGGGCACCGTCAAGATAGCTAAGCTTGCCTATGATAAGGTGGTTGCAGAAAACTTTAAGGCTGATTATGCCTTTGAGAACGGAGTATTTTCCCTGAAAAAGCTCGTTTTGTCCCTTTTCGGTGGAAGTATTGAGGGGACCACTTTATTCAATCTTTACAGGGAGACTTATCAGGGCAGACTCAATGTTAAGGACCTTGATTTGGGCAAACTGCTTCCTGCTCTGCTTGCCTCTAAGTCTTATCTTACCGGTTTGTCTTATATGTCCCTTTCTTGGAGAGGGGCGGGTCTGTCATGGGATGTGATAAAAAGGACCATAACGGCGGATGGAGTTTTTGCCGTTAGAGACGGAAGGTTCGTTAATGTGGAGATGGTGGACGCAGTTTTGTCTCTGCTTGGGCTGGATGAGCTGAAGAACCTATCGTTTA
>JAADEW010000047.1 GCA_013153205.1 Deferribacteres bacterium
AGTCCAGCCAGCTCAACCAGTTTTTCGGCGGTGGAATTGCAAAAGGCTCCGTAATTCTATTTGCAGGGGAGCCCGGAATAGGAAAGTCCACTTTTCTGCTTCAGCTTAAAAATATGCTCAAAAACGAGCCCAGAATACTGTATATAAGCGGAGAAGAGACGGAATATCAGGTGGCAGAAAGGGCAAAAAGGCTCAACGCCAGGGGAATTCTATTCTGCTCATCAACCTCTCTGGAGGAGATAGCAGAGACAGCCGCTCAGGGATACGACATAGTGATTGTAGATTCCGTCCAAACCGTGGCATCGGAAAACATAGACGCCCTTTCGGGAAGCACCACGCAGGTAAAGGCTGTGGCAGAAAAGATGGTGGAGCTATCCAAAACCCGGAATATAACCACCATACTCGTAGGGCATGTCACCAAAGAGGGGGCCATCGCCGGACCCAAAATACTGGAGCACCTTGTGGATGTGGTCATATACCTTGAAGGGGACAGAACCTCGCCTTTAAGGTTTCTCAAGTGCTTCAAGAACAGATTCGGTCCCACGGGAAATGTGGTGGTTTTAGAAATGACCTCATCGGGACTTTCGGAAATAGAAAACCCCTCCCGCTTCTTTATAGCGGAAAAGCGGGAAGAGATGTCCGGCTCCGCTCTAACCACCATCGTGGAAGGGAACAGGTCCTTCATCATAGAGATACAGGCTCTGGTCTCAGCGGCCCTATACTCTTCAGCAGCCCGCAGAATAGCCTCAATGTATGATGTCAAGAGGTTAAACCTCATTCTCGCCATCATGGAGAAGAGGCTGTCCATGAACTTTTCTGCCCTGGATGTGTATGTCAACGTTCCCGGTGGAATATTTGTTAAAGACACAGCAACAGATTTGGCAGTGGCATGTTCCGTCTATTCAAGTTTCACAGATACCCCCATACCCTCAGACACCATAATAGTAGGAGAAGTGGGGCTCGGCTCAGAAGTGCGAGCAGTAAGGGATATAGACATAAGAATCAGGGAGGCAGAAGCCACAGGATTCAACAAAATTTTGATTCCTGAACGAAATCGTATTAATATAAAGAATGCAAAAATTGAGATAATTAGAGTATCCGATATCAGACAAGCTTTAGAAGTGTTATTTGGATTTTAAATAACTACTTAAATGTAAGGGATGGGGATGTTTAAAATAGGCGAAAAAGTGGTGTATCCTGCTCATGGTGTTGGTGTTATTGAATCTATTGACGAAATAGCCATAGAAGGCAAATCCATCAAGTTTCTCAACATCCGCATAGTTGAGACAGACGCCCTAATCAGAGTTCCCGTCCAGAAAGCCGACAAAATAGGTTTAAGAAAAGTGATGGATGAGGACAAGCTGGACAGGGTGATAAAGGTCCTAAAAGAAAGACCCCATAAAGAGCAAAAGCAGGACAAAGAGCGAATCAGCTGGACGGTGAAGCATCGGGGTTATCTGGAGAAGGTGAAAAGCGGAGACATAGAGATAGTGGCTGAAGTGTTCAGGGACCTCATGCTTCTCAAAAAGGAGAAAGAGCTTTCGTTCGGTGAAAGAAGGATTCTGGAGTCAGCCCAGCAGTTTCTGGCATCGGAAATATCGGAGGCAAAGGGCATCTCTCTCAAAGAAGCCGAGGAATTTCTGGAAAAGCTCTTCTCCGACGTGTTGGAGGAGGAAAGAGAAGAATGATAAACAAAATAATACAGATAGCCATCGTTATATCGGGAATAATCTTTGGCGCCCTTTTAGGGAAGGTGTATGGCTCCTACGAAGGGCTGATACTGGGAGGCTTCATAGGACTTATCGGTTCCGTATTTATCCTTTACCTGATAAAAAAGATAATTGAATTCAAGCTTAAAGGGCTTCTCGGAACGGCTTTAGGTGTCTCGTCGGGAATACTTCTTTCTTGGCTCACATCCTCAATGATTCCCGTCTCCTTCCCCAGAGTGGAGCTTGAGTTCATGTTCAGACTCTTTTTAGCCCTCACCTTTGGATATCTGGGAGGGCTCGTTGGAGCAAAGATAGCGGAATCCTTTGAGATGCCCAGAATGTCCCGAAGCCAGCTCAAGGTCATCTCAAGGGGTTCAAGCCCCAAAATCCTTGACACAAGCGCCATCATAGACGGAAGAATAGCGGATGTGTGCGATACAGGCTTTTTTGAATACACCCTTATCGTCCCCAACTTCGTGCTCAAGGAGCTCCAGCACATTGCAGACTCCACAGACCCCATAGTCAGGAACAAGGGAAGAAGGGGATTTGAAATCTTACAGAGGCTCAAAGAAAACCCCTACATAAAGGTGAAGCTGGTGAACACCGACTTTCCCGAAATAAAAGAGGTGGACGAAAAGCTGATAGCTCTTGCAAAAAAGATGAAGACAAAAATAATAACCACCGACTACAATCTAAACCAGCTTGCAAAGCTTCAGGGGATAGAGGTTCTCAACATAAATGACCTGGCAAAGGCTCTCAGGCCCGTTGTTCTGCCCGGCGAGGAGCTTGAGATATTCATAATCAAACAGGGAAAAGACCCCAGACAGGGAGTGGGATATCTGGAAGACGGCACCATGGTGGTGGTGGAAGAAGGGAAAAACTACATAGGTAAAAAGATAAAAATCGTGGTTACAAGCCTATTGCAGACATCAACGGGAAGAATCATCTTCGGTAAACCCAAGGATGCCGCAAAGGAGATACACTCCTCCTCACACCACCACAAAGAGGAAAGAAAGCGTTGAGAGAAAGGGCCTGCGCAGTTATAGTCGTTGCAGGCGGAAGAGGCACGCGTTTCGGAAAGAAAAAGCAGTGGCAGTATTTGAAAGGAAAGCCCCTTATAGCTTACAGCCTTGAAACCCTTGAAAAGCATCCACTGGTTGATGCCGTGTTCGTGGGAGCCCCGGAGGAAGACCTTGAACTTGCCCGGTCAATACTCAAAAAATGGGCTCCCACAAAAGGCAAAGGGGTGTATAAAGGAGGCACAGAAAGAAAAGACACGGTGTATAACGGACTGATGAAAGCCTCTCACTACCACATAATAGGGATACACGATGCGGCAAGACCCTTCGCAAGTAAAAACCTTATAGAAAAGCTCATATCGGCTTTGACGGAAGATATAGACGGAACGATACCGGTGCTCTCAATCCACGACACGATAAAAGAGGTGGAAGGCGGTCTCGTCAAAAGAACCCTTGACAGAAAGAGGCTCTGTGCCGTTCAGACCCCGCAGTTTTTCCACAGAGAAAGCATAATCACCGCTTATGAAAAGACAAAGGGAGAGGACTCAAAACTCTTTACAGACGATGCCTCCGTTGTTGAGTATTCCGGCGGAAAGATAAAGGCAGTGGAGGGAGAAGCTTTGAACTTCAAGATAACCACCCCATCAGACTGGCAAACAGCGGAAAAGCTTCTGTGCCAGCCGCGTATAGGCTGGGGATACGACATCCACAGAACGAAAGAGGGAGACGGTATATGGCTCGGCGGCGTATTTATACCCTGCGGATTCTCCCTCACAGGCCATTCCGACAGCGACCCCCTGCTCCACGCTCTCGTGGACGCCCTTCTGGGTGCATCTTCCCTCGGAGACATAGGGGAGTGGTTTCCCGATACAGACCCTGCATACAAGGGTAAAGAAAGCTCCTTTTTCGTAAAAGAGGTGGTAAAACAGATAAAAGACAGATGGTGCATATCCAATGTTGACGCAACCATAATAGCCGAAAAGCCGAAACTTTCACCTTACAAGGAAAAAATCAGGCAGAATATTGCAGAACTTCTCGGCATCACTCCAGACAAGGTAAATATAAAAGCCAAAACCAAAGAAGGGCTTGACTCAACCGGCAAGGGAGAGGCTATAGAATGCGTGGTCTGTCTTACTCTCCTTTAAGCCTCTCCTCCCACTCGTCAAGGGTAAGTGCCTCTTCAACGAGCATAATGGGTATATCGTCCTCTATCCTGTAAACAAGCCTGCACCTGTGGCAGATAAGAACCTCATCATCCCTTTTATACTCAATGTCTCCCTTACACTTCGGACAGGCGAGAACCTCAAGAAGCTCATCAGCTAAAGCCATCCTACTTTAACCTCTCCTTTGTGGTAACTTTATCCCCAACCATAAGGATTCTCTTCACCTTACCCACCATACAGGTAGTGGCATCCTCGGTAACCTTCAAAACCAGCAGTCTGGCAAGCTTCACATTGTAAGGCTCCTGATAGGCATAAAGGACATCTCCCGGTTTAAGATGGCTCTCCTTACCCACATTCAGGAAGACAAAATCCAGCAAATCCGCCGCCGCTTTGTCCTCAACCACCGAAACTATTCTGGCAGATATGTTGCCTTTTGCGTCTTTAAATTCGTAGATGGGCTCAGGCATCTCAAAAGCCGTTACCGCATCACCGCCCATCAAAGATGAGGTGGTTTTCACTACCCTGCCCATGGCATGGCCGTTCACTATCTTCATCACCTTGATTAGACCTATGTTGGAGACATAGTATCCAAGGTCTTTACCGGAATAAGGGTCTTTCACTCGCTCACCCACACGATAAACCAGATAAACCCTGCCCGGCTTTACCTTAGACTGGTCAAGTATCTTAAATCCCACCGTATCACCCTGACTGAAAAGGGTCTTATCCTTATCGTATATGTCGCTTTCAAGAACTCCAAATCTGGGAGGAAGGTTTTTCGTTATGTAATGGATGAAGACCTGCTCCTCCCAATGAAGGAGAGGCTTTCTGGGTTTTTCCACCTTTTTTATACCAAGCTGTTTGTTAATCCACTCACGGGGGGGAATCTTCAAGTCCTGCCCCGGATATATCCAGTGAGGATTCTTCACCTTCGTTTTATTGGCTTCCCAGATAAAATACCAGTAATACGGGGAACCATAAAACCTTTCCGATATGGTCCACAGGGTATCGCCATCTTTAACCTCATAAATTTTAAACCTCACCGCCCCACAGACGGATGTAAAAATCAGAACAACCCCCAATATCAAAGCTAAAGGTTTTAACCTGCCCACACTTTCACCCCTTGCACTCAGGTATTTTTTTAAGTCTAAATCCACACTTCAAACTTTTCAATCTCCTGTAAGCCGCACAGTAAAAAATGTTATTCTCATCAAAATTTCTCAAAAAGCTTTCAAGAACCAAACATGCCCTCTTTCTCATACCTATTTTTTCATAACTGTCGGCAAGAAGTAAATAAGCCTGAGGAGTTAAAAACTTATCGTTAAAAGAGGAGATAAACCTATGCAAAAGGGGGATAGCTTTTCTATAACTTCTCCCATACCAGTATTTATAAGCTTTCTGGTATAAACTCAGCCGGGAAGAATCTCTATCTATAACAATTTCTTTTTCCCTATATGCCTTTATGTTCTTGACAGCCTTCTCAAACATGTCCCACTTTGAAAGGGCTTCGTCAACCTTTGCCTCTATGAGAAACTGCCTCTCCTCAA
>JAADEW010000098.1 GCA_013153205.1 Deferribacteres bacterium
GAGCAGATAAGAACAAGGATTGAAGCCTTTGTGGAGAGCCTTGCCTAATGTTCGTGGGAATAGACGCAGGCTCATCATACATAAAGATTGCTGTAATTGAGAAAAGTTCGAGCATCCAATTGAAAAAAATCCCCACCATACCCGGATATACAGAAGCCATAGAAGAAGCTCTTCCTCCAAATCCCCGAGGGATTCTGGTTACAGGATACTGCAGGAAAACCCTCTCGCAAAGGCTCAACTGCCCATCAATAAGCGAAATAAAAGCCCACGCCACAGGAGTAAAACGCCTCATACCCGATGCAAAAACGGTTATAGACGTGGGAGGACAGGACAGCAAAATAATAAAACTGAGCGAAACAGGCTTTTCAGACTTCGTGATGAACGACAGGTGCGCCGCAGGAACAGGGCGCTTTTTAGAAATGGTAGCGGCAAGATTAAACACATCCGTAAGCGAGCTCTCACTGCTTGCTGAGGGAAAGAAAAAGGACATAAAAATCTCCTCCATGTGTGCGGTATTCGCAGAGTCAGAAGTGGTATCACTGCTCGCTCAGGAGGAAAGAAGAGAAGATATCGCCTTTGCCGCCTTTGACTCAATAACGGAAAGGATAGCCTCTTTCGCCAGAGGATTCGGGATAACGCCTCCGGTAGCAGTTACGGGCGGACTCGCTTTAAGCCCTGTTTTCGTCAGGCTCCTTCAGGAAAAGGTAAGCACCCCCCTTATCGTTCCGCCAGAACCGCAGTTTACAGGCGCTATAGGGTGTGCTTTTATTGCTTTATCCTTTCAAAGTTGATATAATTATGTAAAATTATGATGTCCGGAGGCAAGTTAAAATGAAAGCTTTACCACGGGTAGTTTTAATGTTTTTTGCAGTCTTGTGCTTCACAGCTATGGCTTCCACAAGGGGATGGAGCGCTGAAAAGCTGGTGAAAAAATGTGATGTGTTTCTGATTCTCGTTGACGAATCGTCCTCCATGCATCTTGCAGGAGACGAAGCAAGCAAAATAAAGGAAGCCAAGGAATTTCTGCGCGAAATCAACAAATTGATACCAAGCGCTGACTATAAAGGTGCCCTTGCAGGATACAACCACAACGACAACTTTGAAGATATCCTCGGATACAAGGTTTATGTGCCCCTTGAAAAATATTCAAGGAAAGCCTTCGCAAAAGGTATTGAGAAAGTCCATGCAACCATATGTTCATCTTCCCTTGCCTACGGTATAGATGTTGCATCCAAAATCCTTTCGGGAAGCACGGGAAAGATACACATACTCATACTGAGTGACGGTATGGACACCAAGCTCTATCACAAATCTGTTAAAGAAGCTGTTTCCGACCTGAAGAATGCGGTAAAAGGAACTCCCTGTATTTATGCCGTTCAGTTTGGAGACAGCGATGAGGGAAGCGAAAATCTTGAGGCTGCCGTAAAATATGCCGGATGCGGAAAGGTTCTCTCCTACTCCGAGGCAATGGAGAAAAAGAAAAGTCTGGTAAGAGAAGTTTTCGGATACACAACAGCCACCAGAACCCCGACTAAAGACACAGACGGAGATGGGGTTCCTGACAATATAGACAAATGCCCCAACACTCCCAAAGGGGCTAAAGTGGACAGCAGGGGATGCTGGCAGATAGGCATGGTCCACTTTGGCATCGACAGCTACGAGATAAAGCCCGAATACATTCCCGTTCTTGAAGAGGTTCTTGAGGTGCTCAAAGAAAATCCTGAGCTGAAAATAGAAGTGATAGGCCACACCGATGCTTTGGGAGATGAAGCCCACAACTCTAACCTGTCTCTCGAAAGGGCTCAGGAAGTGAAGAAATGGTTGTGCAGCCACGGAGTCTCCTGTGATAGGATAATAGCAAAGGGCATGGGTTCCAGAAGCCCTATTGCTGACAACTCAACCCCGGAAGGAAGAGCCAAGAACAGAAGGGTTGAGTTCAAAATAATAAGATGAGGTTGAAGATGATTAGAGCTATTATATTTTTCGTTGCGTTTGTTTTCTCTGTGCAGTGTTATGCCGGTATGTGGGAAACGGTAAACAAGATAAAGAACAACATCGCAAGCGGCTCCAGCACATCAACTGCCACAGGCTCGGAACCGAGTAAAAGCGAGCTTATAAAGGGCCTCAAGGAAACCTTAAGTGTAGGTGTGAAGAGAGCCGTGTCAGAGGTATCCAAAAAAGGCGGCTTCTACAACAACCCACTCATACGGATACCCCTTCCCCCAAACCTCAAAAAAGCCGCCTCTGTTATGGAGAAGGTGGGCTACGGCGACAAGGTCAGGGACTTTGAGCTTTCCATGAACAGGGCGGCAGAGGAAGCGGCCAGAGAAGCCCTTCCCATATTCGTAAAAGCCATAAAGAACATCACCTTTGACGATGCCGTTAAGATATGGAAGGGCGGAAATCACGCCGCAACCGACTACCTCAGGGAAAAAACCTGGAACGACCTCTACAAGGCTTTCAAACCCATTGTAAAGAAGAACATGGAGAAGGTTGACGTCACCAGAAAGTATCAGGCACTCACCAGCTCCCCTTACATGAAGGGCGTCTCCTCATACGCAGGAGTGAAGCCGCTTGACGATTACGTTACGGAGAAAGCCCTTGAGGGGCTTTTCAAAACACTTGCTCAGGAAGAAGAGAGAATAAGAAAAGACCCCGCCGCAAGAACCACAGACCTTCTGAAAAAGCTTTTCAGGTAAATGTTCGGGCAGGGGTATTGCATATCCCTGCCCGCTTTTTCCCGCTTTGTAAGCACCGCCTTTATCAGCGCTGGCACAAAAGAAAAAATCTCCTATTATATCTTTAGCGACCAAATTTCATGCGGAGGAGTAAATGAGCTGGGCCAAAGTGGTTATACTGGGAAAGGCAAACGTGGGGAAAAGCACCCTTTTAAACAGCATACTCAAAGAGAAGAAGGCCGGGGTAAGCTCCACCCCCGGAACAACGGCAAATGTCATCACGGGTGAAAGGGTAATAGACGGGGTAAGGGTGTTCTTCATAGACACCCCCGGACTTTCAAGACCAAAGGACGAAAAGGACGAGGCTTCCATGATGGAAGGGCTGTCAGAAATCGCGGACAGCGACCTGATATACCTCGTGATAGACGCCCACACCGGCATCACCAAGGAGGACCAGAGCATACTGGAGAAGCTCCAGCCCCTTCACGGAAAGGTGCCCATTTTTCTTGTGATAAACAAGATTGACGGCGTTCCAAAGGAGAAGCTCTTCTCCTTTATACAGGAGGTTTCCGAAGAGCTCTTCTGGGACGAGATAATACCGGTGTCGGCAAAGAGGCAGACCAACATTGACGAGCTTCTGAAGACCACGGCGAAATACATAAAGGGAAGGGAAGGAGAGCCCCCTGAGCACCTGACAAAAGAAGACCTCTCCCACATTATACAGGACGTGATAAGGGAGAAGCTCCTCAGCAAGCTGAAAAGAGACGCCGCAAAGAAGGTGCGGGTTGAGGTGAAAGAGGTGGACGTGGGAGAAGGCAGAATATACGCATCAGCCTTCATCGTTGCGGAAAAACCCTCAATAAAGGCGATGGTCATAGGGAAAAAGGGACAGATGATAAAGAGCATCGGCACCGAGGCACGGCTTGAGCTGGAAAAGCGCTTCAACAAGAAGGTCTATCTTGACCTGCAGGTGATAGATGAAAAGAGGGCTTGAAAAAGAGCTTGACGCCTTCATACTCCACCTTGAGACGCAAAAAGGGCTTTCTCCAAACACATCCTCAGCATACAGGCACGACATTGAGGAGTTCCTCAACTTCAAAGGACCTCTCTCATCGGAGGGCATCCTTGAGTTCGTATTCCACCTCTACTCAAGGGGATGCTCCCCCTCCACCATACACAGAAAGCTCTCTGCACTGAACCAGTTCTTCATCTTTCTCCTTGAAAAGAAGAGGATAGAAAAGAACCCCCTTGACTTCATAGACAAGCCGAGAAAGTGGGAGCATCTGCCCTCGGTGCTTTCCCCTGAAGAGGTGGAGAATCTCCTCAACGCCCCCGATACCAGAACCCCGAAAGGCATAAGGGACAGGGCTCTGCTCGAGCTTTTATACTCATCGGGCTTGAGGGTGTCTGAGCTGTGCAGGCTGAAAACGGAAGACATTGACTTTAACCGGGGGCTTCTGCGGGTAAAGGGCAAAGGGAGCAAGGAGAGAATGGTTCCCATCGGGGAAGAGGCCTTTTTCTGGCTCAAAAGACACCTTGAAAACCGGAAGGCAGGAACATTCATCTTCACCTCAAAAAGGGGGAATCCTTTAAGCAGACAGAGGGTCTGGCAGCTTATAAAGGAATACGCAAAGAGAGCCGGTATCATAAAAAAGGTCTCCCCCCACACATTGAGGCACAGCTTCGCCACCCACATACTCCTTAAAGGGGCCGATTTAAGGGTGATACAGGAGCTTCTGGGACACGCAAGCATAAAGACCACGGAGATATACACCCACCTTGCCAACCCACAGCTTGAAGAGCTATACAGGCAGAAACATCCCAGAGCAAGATAAGCCAGTGAAAGAGATGGAGCTGTTCGCCGTATCACCTCCCGGCTTTGAGGAAGTTACGCTGAAAGAGCTTGAACAGCTCAACATCAAAGGCACCATTCTTCCGGGAGGGGTAAAGTTCTACGGGGACAAAAAGGCTCTTTATGCGGCAAACCTTCACTTGAGAAGCGCAAGCAGAATACTCCTCAGATTAGGAAGGTTCAGGGCAAAACACTTCGGCGAGCTGGTGAGAAAAGCCGCCAAGTGCCCGTGGGAGAACTTCATAACGCCCGGCATCCCGGTCAAAGTAAGGGCAACCTCAAGAAAATCCAAACTCATCCACACGAAAGCCATAGAGGAAAGGGTCCTCAAAGCCATCAGGGAAAGGGTGGGGTTCTTCCCGGAGACAGCGGAGTTTGAAGACGAGGGAACGAGCATCATAGTGCGGTTTGAGCGGGATGTGTGCACCATAAGCATAAACTCCTCCGGCGCCATGCTCCACAAAAGGGGATACAGAAAGAACTATACGGAAGCCCCCATAAGGGAAAATCTGGCTGCGGCTTTAATTCTGCTTTCCCAGTGGGACGGGAAGACGCCTTTCATAGACCCCTTCTGCGGCTCCGGCACCTTTCCCATAGAAGCGGCTCTCATTGCAGCGGGCATCCCACCGGGCATAAACCGGGAATTTGCCTTTATGAGCTGGAAAGACTTTGACCCAAGATTGTGGGAAAGCCTTCTGGAGGAAGCAAAAGAGAAAATATCACAGCCGAAAGTCCCCATCTACGGCTTTGACATAGACGAAATAGCCGTAAAAACCTCCACGGAAAATGCAAAAAACGCAAAAGTGGACAGATTCATCACATTTAAAAGGGAAAGCCTGCCAAGATTGGAGCTTGAAAGCGCACACATCGTAACCAACCCTCCATACGGGGT
>JAADEW010000075.1 GCA_013153205.1 Deferribacteres bacterium
CTACAATTACCCAGGAAGGAGGCTTAGATGAAAAAGATTGAAGCTATAATCAAGCCCTTTAAGCTGGACGAGGTTAAAGAGGCGCTGAGGGAGGTAGGGATATCTGGAATGACCGTTACGGAAGTCAAGGGATTTGGAAGGCAGAAAGGGCACACGGAGCTTTACAGAGGGGCTGAGTATGTGGTGGATTTCCTTCCCAAGGTGAAGATAGAGGTGGTTGTGCCTGATTCCATCGTTGAGCAGGTGGTTGAAGCCATAAAGTCCGGGGCTTACACGGGCAAGATAGGAGACGGAAAGATTTTCGTTATAAATGTGGAGAACGCCGTTAGAATCAGAACGGGAGAGACGGGCGACGACGCCCTGTAAGCTTAATTAAAGCTGTTTTCACATTTTTGGGTGTATCGGCTGAAACTTTTGGGAGCTTTGATTGTGAAAACGAGAGCAAACGCCGACTTTCCTGCTGTTCGGAGCTTTATTTATGCAGGGTTCTGCTTCTCTTTTTCTCGTTGACTTCAAGATATTCTAATATTATAATATCCTAATAGGTAAAGATTGGAGGTAAAGATGAAGGGGGCCGCCCAGATACCTGTTTCTGACTTCTTCTCCCGTTTGTTGGAGGAGGCGGGTTATAAAGGTGTGTTTGGCCTTAGAAAGAGGGGGAAGGGAAAGGCGTTTTATTCCCTCTTTGTGGATTCCGAATCCTTGAAAGAGCTTGACCCCTTTTTCCCTTTGATGCCTCAGAATGCCGCTAAGGCTGTGTCGCGGTTTACCTTTCACGAGGCATCTCCCCACAAGGTTGCGGTGATACTCCGCTCCTGCGAGCTGAGGGCGCTGATTGAGCTGGTCAAGCTTGAGCAGGCGGAGCTTGACAACCTTCTGATTATAGGGGTGGAGTGTGGAGGAGTTCTCCCTTACGAGGAGGTTTACCTCAAGAATCGGGCTGAAGAAGTTTACGGCGCTTACATGGATGCGCTGAAAAAAGGCGAGCTTTTTGATGGGTTGAGGCCTGTCTGCAAGGCCTGTTCCCGTTTCTGGCCCGAGAATGCCGACATCGTTCTTTCCCATGTGGGAAGGGACGAGCCTGTTTTTGTCTTCCAGACGGAGGAGGCTGTTGACCTTGCGAAGTCGCTGGGAATCAGCCTTGACCTGCCGGCACAGCGGTCTAAAGCCTCTTTTGAGCTTGAGGAAAAGAGGAAAGCCTTTGAAAAGACGCTGGTTGAAGAGGTAAAGTCTCAGCTTACAGGCATTTCCGGGCTTCTCTCTCTGTTCGGAAGGTGTATAAGCTGTCACAACTGCTCGCATGTCTGTCCCATATGCTACTGCAAGGACTGTTTCTTTGAGTCTGCAACCTTTGATTATGAAGCCGAAAGCTATGAAAGAAGGGTTGCCAAAAAAGGCACCATAAGGGTGCCCATGGATACGATACTCTTTCATCTTGGAAGAATGACCCACATGGCTACTTCCTGTGTCTCCTGCGGTATGTGTGAGGACGCCTGCCCCATGAACATTCCGGTGTCCCGTGTCTTTAAGGTTGTGGGAGACGAGCTTCAGGCTCTCTTTGAGTATGTGCCCGGCAAATCCCTTGAGGAGCCTCTGCCTCTCACAACCTTCAGGTATGACGAGCTCCATGAAGTGGAGGACGCGTAATGGAGGTAAAAGGGCTTTTGAAAGAGCTTATGGAGTTTCCCGGCGGTGAGCAGATACTGAAGTGCATCCAGTGCGGCACCTGCACCGGTTCCTGTCCCATGGCTTATGTAATGGATTACGGACCGAGAAGGCTTTTCGCTTTAGCCAAGGGAGGGAGCATCAGGAAAGCCCTTATGGCCAATACATACTGGATTTGTGCTTCGTGTTACTTCTGCACGGTGAGGTGTCCCAGAGGCATCAGGATAACCGACATCATGTATGCCTTGAAGAGGCTTGCCGTCAAAAACGGCATTTTCCCTTCCGGAGAGAAGACTCCTCACCTTTATCTTGCCTTTAAAGATACGGTTGAGAGATACGGCAGGCTTTCAGAGGCGAAGATGATGCAGAAGTTTGCCCTGAAAGACCCGTTTGGTTCCGTAAAGAAGGGTGCTTTGGGCTTAAAGCTTCTCATGAAGGGCAGAATGGAGCTAAAGGTTGAGCCTCTGAGAAATCTTGAGGCTTTTAAAAGGGTAATAGATAAAGCAAAAGAGCTGGAGAGGGCGTCATGAAGGCTTTGTTTTATCCCGGATGCACTTTGAAGACTTCCGCAGGCTATGAGGAGTCAATAAACGCCGTTAACAGGGTGCTGGAGGTGGGGTGGCCTGAGGTGGACGACTGGAACTGCTGTGGAGCAACCGCTTACTTTTCCTTGGATGAGCTGGTGTCTCTGGTGCTTCCCGCAAGAAACATTGCCAAGGCTGACAGGGCAGAGGCTGATTGGGTGGTGACGCCCTGCAACGCCTGTTACGCCACCCTGAGGAAGGCGAAGGAGATACTGGCTGAGGAGCTTGACAAGAGGGAGAAGGTGAAGATAGCCCTTTCTGAGGAGAGCCTTTCCTACAGGGGAAGGGTTAAGATAAAGCACATACTTGACTATTACCTGCTTCCCGATGTTTTTGAAAGGGTGAAGTCTTCCGTGGTAAAGCCTCTTTCGGGGCTTTCCGTAGCCTGTTATTACGGCTGTCAATACACCAGACCTGTTACTCCTGATGTGGACGACAGTGCGGAAAATCCCACGAAGATGGACCTTCTCATGAAGGCGCTGGGTGCCGATGTGGTGGACTTCACTGCCAAGACCTACTGCTGTGGCGCCGCTCAGATGGTCACTCACGAGGAAGCCTGCTTGAGGCTTGTGGGCAGAATAGCCGCTGATGCGAGGAATAAAGGGGCGGATGTGATAGTCACCCTTTGTCCCCTTTGCCACTTCAACCTTGAGCTTGGCGAGAGCAAACTGGATGCGGAGCCTGTTCCGGTTATGTTCTTCACCCAGCTTATGGGGCTTGCCTTTGGTTTAAGTGCGAAAGAGCTGGGTTTGAAAAAACTGCTTATCCCTGCCGACAGGGCTTTAGCAAAAATTTGAGGGGAGAGAGATGGGCAAGAAGGCAGAGCCGAGAGTGGGAGTTTATATATGCCACTGCGGAATAAACATCGCTTACAAGGTGGATGTTGAAGCGGTAAGGGATTACGCCGCTACCCTTCCGCATGTGGTGGTTGCGAGGGACTACAAGTTTATGTGCTCCAATGTGGGCCAGCAGATGATTATAGACGACATCAAAAAATACAACCTCAACCGCGTGGTGGTGGCTTCCTGTTCCCCGAGGATGCACGAAAAGACCTTCAGGAAAGCCTGTGAGAAAGCCGGGCTTAACCCCTATCTCTTTCAGATGGCGAGCATTCGTGAGCAGGTTTCCTGGGTGCACGAAGACGAAAAGGTGGCGACGGAGAAGGCGAAGGAGCTGGTGAGGGCGGCGGTCTTCAGGGTGATACACCACGAGCCTCTTGAAAGGAGGTTCGTCAACATCAACCCCAATGTTCTCATCGTCGGTGGTGGTATAGCGGGTATGCAGGCGGCTCTGGAGATAGCGGATGCCGGAAAGACCGTCTATCTCGTGGAGCGGGAGCCTTCCATCGGCGGGCACATGGCCAAGTTTGACAAGACCTTCCCCACACTTGACTGTGCCGCCTGCATTATGACGCCCAAGATGGTGTCCGTGGGTCAGCACGAAAACATCAAGCTTTTCGCGTATTCCGAGGTGGAGAGCGTTGAGGGCTTCATCGGCAACTTCAGGGTGAAGATAAGGAAAAAGGCAAGGTATGTGGACGAGGAGAAGTGCACCGGTTGTGGTGAGTGCGCCAATGTCTGTCCCGTTAGTGTGCCTTCAGAGTTTGAATACGGTCTTAAGGAGAGAACAGCCATTTACAGGCCGTTTCCGCAGGCCGTTCCCAATGTCTTCACCATTTCAAAGGAGGGAATATCCCCGTGCAGAGGGGCGTGTCCCGCTCACCTTAACGCCCACGGTTATGTGAAGCTTGCGGGAAGCGGAAAGTATGAGGACGCCTTCAGGCTGATTATGGAAGGGGTCGTGCTTCCTGCATCGCTGGGCAGGGCGTGTCCTGCTTTTTGCGAATCCGAATGCACAAGGGGGCTTATGGGCGGTCCTTTGAGGATAAGGCTTATCAAAAGGTTTGTGGCTGACTGGTATTACGAGAATGTGGGCACCACCTGTCCCTTTGAGGTCCCCGAGGAGAAGAAGGAAAAGGTGGCCGTGGTGGGGGCAGGTCCGGCGGGCCTTTCCTGTGCCTTTTACCTTGCCCTTAAAGGTTATGAGGTTACCGTATTTGAGGCGAATGACGAGCCCGGTGGTATGGTGAGGTATGCCATACCCGAATACCGCGTGCCCAAGGATGTCCTCAGAAAGGATGTAGAGGTTATCAAAAGCGCCGGGGTAGAAATAAAAACCGGGGTTAAGGTAGGGAAGGACGGCTTAACTCTGGATGAGATTTTCGGTCAGGGTTACAAAGCGGTCTTTCTGGGCATCGGTGCGTGGAAGGACAGGCGGCTCGGAGTGGAAGGAGAGGAGCTTGAAGGGATTTACACATCCATAGACTTTCTCAAGCGCGTGAACACGGGCGAAAGGCCTTCAATAGGCAAAAAGGTGGCTGTTATAGGCGGTGGAAACTCCGCCATAGATGCGGCTCGCGTTGCAAGGAGGATGGGTGCCGATGTCACCATCGTGTATAGAAGAACGAGAGCGGAGATGCCCGCCTTTGAGCACGAGGTAGAGGCGGCTCTTGCAGAGGGGATAAAGATAGAGTTTCTCGCTACTCCCGTTGCCTTTAAGGGAGAGGGCGGCAAACTCAAAAAGATGGAGTGCATCCGCATGAAGCTGGGCGAGCCTGATGAGACCGGAAGGAGAAGGCCCATACCCATAGAGGGCTCAAACTACGAGGTGGAGGTGGACTCCGTTATACTCGCCATCGGTCAGGAGCCCGATTCTGAAGCCATAGCCGCTCTGGGGATAGAGGTTGACAGAGGCGGAAGGATAAAGGTGGAGCCGTCCACCCTTATGACCTCTAAAGAAGGGGTTTTTGCCGGTGGAGACGCGGTGACGGGGCCTTCCACCATAGTGGAGGCCATCGGATACGGCAGGAAAGCGGCTAAAGCCATAGACGCCTTCTTAAAGGGCGAGGAGATAGACCTTTCGGAAGAGCTTTCCGTGGTTGATAAAGAGGCTGTGCTCAAAAGAAGGAAGTATGAGAGGCTCTCTCCTGCTCCCGTTGAGGAACTGCCTGTTGAAAGCAGGATAAAATCTTTTGATGAGGTTGAGCTTCCCCTTACCGAGGAGCAGGTGGCTTTTGAGGGTGGAAGGTGCATGGACTGCGCCATCTGCTGTGAGTGCAAGCAGTGCGTAGCCGCTTGTGAGGCGAAGGCTATTG
>JAADEW010000097.1 GCA_013153205.1 Deferribacteres bacterium
GGTCAAACCTTAGAGCGCTCACATCGTTCAGGATTGAAACACCCCTGGCGAGAGCCTCCTCCGCCACTTTAGCCTTGTAGGTATCTATGGACAAAATCACCTCAGGGAAATGTCTTTTTATGTTTTCTATAACCGGAATTACCCTTCTCAACTCTTCTTCGGCAGATACGGGTTCGGAAAAGGGACGGGTAGATTCACCGCCCACATCTATCACATCAACCCCTTCGAGCACCATCTGCTCTACACGTTTCAAAGCGGCATAGATATTTTTATACCTTCCACCATCATAGAAAGAATCGGGCGTAACATTCAATATTCCCATAATCAAAGGGTTCTCCGCCTCATCCCTTATCCTATCAACAAGCTCTTTTGCCGCTACTTCAAGCATTTTCCCTGTCCTCATCCTCTCCGTCTTTATCCTTTTTATCGCCCTTTGGGCTGTCCGAATTATCGGAAAACATCCTGCTGTATTTCAGGTCAAACCGGGAAAGGATTTCGTCAAGCTCTTCACCTGAGAGGACTTCCTTCTCCAGCAGTTTTTCAACTATGGCTTCCAGAGCTTCTCTGTTTTCGCTCAGCAACCTCTTTGCCTCCTCATAGCAGGAAAGCACAATTCTCCTCACCTCTTCGTCTATCTCCTGAGCGGTCTTTTCACTGTATTCCTTGTGAGCGGCAAGCTCCCTGCCCAGAAAGATGAGCTCGTCCTTTTTTCCAAAGGAAAGAGGACCCAGCTTATCGCTCATGCCGTAAACGCACACCATCTTCCTCGCTATCTCCGTTGCCCTCTCAAGGTCGTTGGCGGCTCCGGTGGTCTGCTCGCCAAAAACAATCTCCTCGGCGGCTCTGCCACCCAGAAGAACCGTTATCAGCTTGAGCAGATAATCCTTGGTGTGCATGTGCCTGTCTTCTTCGGGCAACTGCTGGGTTACACCCAAGGCAAGTCCTCTGGGAATAATGGTAACTTTGTGCACCGGGTCTGCTCCCGGAATGAGCTTTGCCACGAGGGCATGACCGGCTTCGTGGTAAGCGGTTATCTTCTTCTCCTCCTCGCTCACAATCATGCTCTTTCTTTCAACGCCCATGAGTATCTTGTCCTTAGCCTCTTCAAAATCCTCCATCTCTATCCGGTCTTTCCCTTTTCTTGCCGCAATGAGAGCCGCTTCGTTAACGAGGTTGGCAAGGTCCGCTCCTGAGAAACCGGGAGTTCCCCTGGCAATAACCTCCAGGTCCACATCATCTGCAAGGGGCTTATCCCTCACATGCACCTTCAATATCTCAAGCCTGCCCTTCACATCAGGTTTGGGTATCACCACCCTTCTGTCAAACCTGCCCGGTCTTAAAAGAGCCGGGTCAAGGATATCCGGCCTGTTGGTGGCGGCAAGTATCACTATCCCTTCAGAGGTGTCAAAACCGTCCATCTCAACCAGCAACTGGTTCAAGGTCTGTTCCCTTTCGTCGTGTCCTCCTCCGAGCCCCGCTCCTCTCTGGCGGCCCACGGCGTCAATCTCGTCTATAAACACTATGCAGGGTGCATGTTTTCTTGCCTGCTCAAACAAATCCCTCACCCTTGCCGCACCCACTCCAACGAACATCTCCACAAACTCAGAACCGGAAATGCTCAGGAAAGGCACTCCCGCTTCCCCTGCAATAGCCTTTGCCAGAAGGGTTTTACCCGTTCCGGGGGGACCCACAAGGAGAATACCCTTGGGCATCTTTCCGCCAAGGCGCTGAAATTTCTTGGGGTCCTTGAGAAACTCTATTATCTCTTTAACCTCTTCTTTGGCTTCCTCTATGTCTGCCACATCCTTAAAGGTGATTTTTTTACCCTGGTCAACTATAATGCGGGCTCTGCTTTTGCCGAAGGTAAAGGCCCTGCCCGAACCCGCCTGCATCTGTTTCATAAAGAAAATCCATATAGCCACAAGCACTATAAGGGGTAGCCATGACGAAAGGAAGTTCATATACCAAGAGGGTTTTTCCGGAGGTTTGACATATATCTGTATCCCTTTTTTCTTCAAAAGCTCTATGAGGTCAGGGTCGTTGGGAACATTCACCTTTATCTTGTAAAACTTCCTCTTCTCCTTCCTCCACTCAAAAACGGGCTTGACATTGCCCACCACCTCTTTAAAGGTCTTTTCGTCAACCTCGGTGTAGATGGTGTGCTCCTTCATCACAACGCTTTTGATGGCTCCCTTGTTAACCAGCTCAAGAAACTTGGTGTAGTTTATCTCATAGACCTGCTCCTGAGACATGTTAAAAAAGTTAAAGGCTATAATCATGATAATGGCTATTATAAGCCAGGTAAGCAGGCTTTTAGCCATATTCGGTCCCGGAGACGGTGGTTTAGGTTTGCGAGATGCAGGCATAAAGACCTCCTCAATCCCTTAAAGTAGCAACAATTCTTCTGGCATTCAGCAAAAGAGAGATGGCATCACGGATATCCGTAACCACGATATCCGACATCTCCACGCTCAAAGAGCATGCCCCCTCCCTTCCTATAACGCATATACCCAAAACGGCTTCCTTCAGCATTAAATGGTCGTTGTAACCGTTTCCCACTGCAACCGTCTTATCCGCACCGAGACGCTGAATCCACCTCTTCTTCTCGGCGCTTGCAGACCTGTCGGGGTCAAGGGTCACAACCTCCGCAGGGACATCAAGCCCTTTAGCGGTGCCAAAGGTATCCGAGGTTATAATGTATATTTTGACCAGCTCTGAAAGCTTTGAGAGAAGCTCTCTCACATCAGGCGAAATCCTGCCCTCTTCTCCCAGAGTTCCGTTCAAGTCAAAAACCACGTTTTCTATTCTGAAAGGCTTATCGTTCACCAAAAACTCTATCACTCCAGACACCCCTTTATCTCGTCTATTATAAGCCTAACGCTGTTTATGGACAAATTAAACTTTTTCATCACTTTATCAAGGGGCAACTTAAAAGAACCATTCAGGGATTTCAATACAAACTCAAGAAGTTCTCCCCGGCTTTCTGCCACGAAAAGAAGCTCCCGCATGTCCTCCACCACATCGGCAAAGTTATGATAGTGGGGACCTATGGCCGTGGGTTTGCCGAAAACGAGAGGCTCAAGGGGATTATGCCCGCCCACATTGACGAAAGAGCCGCCTACAAAAACCACATCCGAAACGGAGTAAAACCCGAAAAGCTCTCCCACCGTATCAACGACCATCACATCCTTATCCCTGTAATTACCCTCACTTCTGAACCCGAAGGAAAACGAACTGGCCTCAAGAAGCCGTGCCACCTCCTCTTTTCTCTCCGGATGGCGAGGAGCCAAAATAAGCTTTAAATCCGAAAAGAGCTCCCTAACTCTTTTATACACCTCAAGGACGAGCTCCTCCTCTCCCCTGTGGGTTGAGCCTGCACAGAATATGGGGAAGCCTTCCCATCCAAGAGAAGCCATGACGGCAGAGGAATCCACCTCTTTAGCCCTCTCGTAAACAGAGACATACTTTATGTTCCCCGTAACGGCTATCTTTTGGGGAGAAGCTCCAAGCGTATAGAGCCTTGCCGCATCCCGACAAGACCTTACGAAAAACTTCCTGTATTTTTCAAAAAACGGCTTCAGAAAGAAGGAAAGCTTTTCATACCCTCTAAAAGAGGCATCGGATATGCGGCCGTTTATCATAAAGACCGGCACCCCCTCAGAGGCAAGAACCGAAAGGAAGGAAGGCCATATCTCCGTCTCCACCACCCCCACCACATGGGGAGACACCGCGCGCACCACCCTTGAAACCACCGGGTAAAAGTCCAGCGGAAAATACAAAAAAGTATCCACCTCGTCCTTCAACCTATCACGGGCGGTTCTCATACCCGTCTGTGTGGTGGTGCTCAGAATCAGACTCGCGTGAGGAACGCTTCTCTTCAAGCCCTTAACCAGAGGGACAACCGCAAGAACCTCACCAACGGAGACGGCGTGTATCCATATTCTCTTTTCCCCCCTCACCTCAGGCAGTCTGAGCCCAAGCTTTTCCGAAAGGCCCGCCCTGTATTTCTCCTGCCTCACCATTTTGTAAGCTATAAAGGGAAGCCCTGCACCGGCTCCCAAAGCGAAAAGGAGGTTGTAAAGAGAAAGAAAAGCGGACTCTTTCAGCCTTCCTGACATAACTCTACGAGAACCCCGTTGGTGGATTTGGGATGTATGAAGGCAATAAGGGTGTTGTGAGCCCCCCTTCTCGGCTTTCTATCTATAAGCTGAACACCTTTCTCTTCAAGGAGCCTCAGCGCCTCTTCAACATCGTCAACCTCAAAGGCTATGTGGTGGATACCTTCACCCCTTTTCGCCAGAAACTTGGCAACGGGAGAATCTTCAGAAGTAGGCTCAAGAAGCTCAATCCTCGTCTCTCCAACCGAGATAAAAGCTACCCTTACCTTCTGCTCCTCCACAACCTCCTCGCCCTCCACTTCCGCTCCCAGAAGCTCATAAAACCTTTTCGCCTCCTCTATGCTTCTTACGGCAATACCTATATGATTAACCTTTTTCAACATGTTCCACCTCCTCCGGTATGTGTGGTTTTACCCTTAAAGTGGAAAAGTTCTTATACACCACCATCCCCGGCTTGTAGTTCTTAGCCCTTTTTACAAACTTTACCCTGGTATAATCAACTTCCACCGAGGAAGAAGAGCCCGCTTTGCTGAAAAAAGCGGCTACTGCCGCCGCCTTCTCCAGCTCCTCGTGCGAAAGAGGGCGTTTTGCCTTAACAACCACATGGGCGCCGGGATAGCCTTTCACGTGGAACCACAAATCGTCCCGGGAAGCCAGCTTAAAGGTAACATAATCGTTGCCTCTGGCACTTTTTCCCACATAAATCTCCACATCCTTCAGCCTGAAGGCTCTGTAGGAGGGGGTGCGCTTTTTGGGCTTCTTTGAAGAGGTTTTAGATTTGATATAACCGCATTCCTCCAGTATCTCCCTCACCTCTTCAAGCTCACTCAAAGAAGTGGAGCTTTCAATCTGCCACTCAAGCTCTTGAAGAAAGGAAAGCTCCCTCTCCACCTCCTGCTTTCTTCTAAGAAGAAACTCTTCAGCCCTTTTGAGCTTGGCATACCTTTCAAAATACTCCTCAGCCACCCTGCTGGGCTTTTTTCCCTTTTTCAAAGGTATCTTCAGAACCTCATCCTCATTATAGGGATTGGGGACCTCAATATGTTCGCTGTAATCTTTTATTCTGGCAAGATTTATCAGGATTGCCTCCGCCCAGAGTTTGTATTTCTCCCTGCCCTTTGCCTTTTCAAGCTGGCTCAACAGCTCGCCCAGCACCTTTTTCAGCTTCTTCTGCTCCCTTCTCACCGTTCTGAGAAGCTCCGACTTCAGAGAAGATAAGGCTTTCTCCCTTTCAAAAAGCTCAACATACAACCTTACAGCCTCGTTTGACTCCATAACCTCGCCGCCTTCAAGGCATGAGCGCCTCAAGGGGAATACCTTAAAAGGCTTCCTGTAGAGGTAAAGCTCAGATGAAAACAGCTCCTCCTTTACCTCAAGAAAGACCCGCCAGAAATCAATCAGCTCCTGAGGGGAAGAGAGCTCCTCTTTCCCCAACCTCGCTGAAATCTCCTCCACCACGAATTTTGGAACAGGATAAAAATGGCGCATAAGGGCAAAAACGCCTTCCTTCGCCACAGCCTCTATCACCCTATCCCTTTCAGCACTCCACAGATATTCCTTACGGGGAGAATCCGGAAAAAAGAAGGTCCTTCCGGGCAAAACAGCCCTTTCCTCAAAAGCTCCCTCCTCCCTCCTTGCGGCATCTATTATGCGCTCCCCCTCAACGAGAATGAGGTTCACCTTCTTCCCGATGACCTCAAAAACGAGCTTAATGCCCCGGGGCTTTCCGGAGAAATCCCTCTTTTCAAACTCAAAAACAAAGAGCCTCTCCCCCTCAATATGGTTCAGGCCTTTAAGACGCGCGTTCTTCAAGAGGTTGTTAAACAGAACCGCAAAGTAGAGGCTCTCCCTGTTCAGCGGCTCTTTCCCCAGAAAAAAGACGGCAAGCTCAGGGTTTAAGGCAAAATTGAGCCAGAACTTCTCCCCTGCCCTCCTTAACCCGAGGCTGAACCCCCTGCTGTTGTAGTAGGCCTTTAATACCTGCGAGTGTAAAAGCTTATCTCCTATGTAATTGAACTGCTTGTTAAGGGTGTAGTAATCCAAATCAGATAACTATCTTTTCCTTGTATTCTCCGTAAACCTTCCTCAAAACGTCCGAGATTTCTCCTAAAGTGGCATACACCTTAACCGCATCATATATGGGATAGACCACATTACCCCCGGCTACCGCCACCTCCTCAAGCTTTTTCAGGGCGGACTCAACCGCCTTTGAATCCCTTTCGCTCTTTACCTTCTGGAGCTTCTCTATCTGCTTTCTCTCAACCTCAAAGTCTATCTTCAATATCTCCCTTTCAACCTCTTCCTCTTCAATCACGAACTCGTTCACTCCCACAACAATCTGTTCCTTTTTATCAATGGCGAGCTGATAGGCGTAAGCGGCATCCTGTATCTCCTTCTGGATAAGCCCCTCCTCAATGCACTTCAGAACGCCGCCCTTCTCCTCTATCCAGTTGAGATACTTCCAGGCCCTTTTCTCTATCTCGTTGGTCATGTATTCCACGGCGAAAGAACCCGCCATGGGGTCTATAAAGTCGGGCACACCGGATTCGTAAGCGATTATCTGCTGGGTTCTCAAAGCAATCCTTGCGGAAAGCTCCGTAGGCAATGCCAGAGCCTCGTCGTAAGCGTTGGTGTGAAGGGACTGGGTTCCCCCCAGAACGGCAGAAAGAGCCTGAAGAGCAACCCTGACTATGTTGTTTTCAGGCTGTTGTGCAGTGAGGGTGCATCCAGCGGTCTGGGTATGGAACCTCAACCTCATGGAAGCAGGTTTCTTGGCGTTAAACCGCTCCTTCATTATCTTAGCCCACATGCGGCGGGCGGCACGGAACTTGGCAATCTCCTCTATAAAGTTGTTGTGGGCATTGAAGAAGAAGGAAAGCCTTGGAGCAAACTCGTCCACGTCAAGCCCCGCCCTTATAGCCGCTTCAACATAGGCTATCCCGTCTGCAAGGGTGAAAGCCACCTCCTGCACCGCTGTGGAGCCTGCCTCCCTTATGTGGTAGCCCGATATGGAGATGGGGTTCCACTTGGGAACCCTGTCCTTACAGAAGGCAAATATGTCGGTAATAATCTTTAAAGAAGGCTCCGGCGGGAAGATATATGTGCCTCTTGCAATGTATTCTTTGAGGACATCGTTCTGAATGGTTCCTCTCAGCTTCTCCGAAGGAACTCCCTGCTTTTCACCCACGGCTATATACATGCACAGAAGAATAGCCGCCGTGGCGTTTATGGTCATGGAGGTGGAAACCTTGTCAAGGGGAATGCCGTCAAAAAGGGTCTCCATATCGGCAAGGGTGTCAATGGCAACTCCAACTCTTCCCACCTCTCCCCTTGCCATAGGATGGTCGGAATCGTATCCCATCTGAGTGGGCAAATCAAAAGCAACGGAAAGCCCCGTCTGCCCCTGAGAGAGGAGATACTTGTATCTCTTGTTTGACTCCTCGGCGGTGCCGAAACCGGCGTATTGACGCATGGTCCAGAACCTGCCCCTATACATGGTAGGCTGGACACCGCGGGTGAAGGGATACTCACCGGGAAAGCCGAGGTCCTTCTCGTAATCAAGCTCATCAACATCTGTGGGCAGAAAGAGCCTTTTTATCTCTATACCCGAGAAGGTTTCAAATTTCTCCTTCCTCTCCGGGTGCTTCTCTATCACCTTTTTTACCGTGGTCTCTTCCCACTGCTTCCTCTTTTCGGCAAGCTTTTTTGCCGTCTCCTTATCGTAAACCCACATAACCCCCTCCCGGGCTTTATTCTATCACCGCAAGGACCGCCCCTGCGTTAACAGTATCTCCCTCTTTAACTTTAACGGCTTTAACCACCCCGTCCTTTGGAGCCTTGAACTCGTTCTCCATCTTCATGGCTTCAAGCACCACCACCGGGTCTCCTTTCTTCACCTCATCCCCTTCCTTAACGAACACCTTGGTGACCTTGCCGGGCATGGAGGTCTTTATCTCGCCCTCCTCCAGACCCTCTGCTCCCATGAGCTTTTCCAGCTTCTTCTTCATCTCGTCCATGACCTTTATCTCAAAATGCTCCCCTTCAACGAGAACGTCGTAAAGGTGGGGTTCTCTCTCGTCCACATCCACCTCAAAGCTTTTGGCATCGCACAAAACGGAATAGACGCAACAGCCGTGTCTTCTCACATCAAGGACGAGCTTTTTTTCCATATCCTCGCCTTTTATGGTTACCTCGTAAATCCCCTCTGAAAGCTTTTTGAGCTCTATGGTATAGTCCTTACCCTCGTAGGTTGCTATGTAAGCCATCTTTTCCCCCTTAGAACCAGCAGCTTCTCATTAAAAGTCTTCTACCAAAGAACTTCCACGGGTTCAAGCCGCCCTTATCCGGACAAACCCTTGAAACAGAAGGAGTTTTTTCTTCCT
Organism: Deferribacteres bacterium; assembly: GCA_013153205.1. Taxonomy (GTDB): domain Bacteria; phylum Thermosulfidibacterota; class Thermosulfidibacteria; order Thermosulfidibacterales; family Thermosulfidibacteraceae; genus JAADEW01. Next base: position 8,501 of record JAADEW010000097.1, read on the forward strand.
CAGCTATGGCAGCCATGGCAAGGGCGATGTCAAAGCCCGCTTTCTTCTTGGTCTTCTTAAACTCTTCAATCACGCTGTCCACAAAGGTTGTGTCAAACTCGCCTGTGAGAAATGCCGGATGGTCAAGCACAAGCTTGTGGAAGGGTATGGTGGTTTTAATGCCCTTAACCACAAACTCCTTGAGGGCTCTCTTTCCTCTTTCAACGGCTTCCTTTCTGTCCCTGCCCCACACTATAAGCTTGGCTATTATGGGGTCATACTCCATGGGCACCACGGACCCCTCAAAAACACCTGCATCAACCCTGACACCTGGTCCACCCGGCATTCTCAAACCGGTTATGGTTCCCGGAGAGGGGACAAAGTTGTTGAAGGGGTCCTCAGCATACACGCGAAACTCTATGGAAGCCCCCATCATCTTGACGTCGTCCTGTGTATAAGAAAGCTTACTGCCTGCGGCTATAGATATCATCTCCTTCACAATGTCTATACCTGTCACCATTTCGGTAACGGGATGCTCAACCTGCAGTCTGGTGTTCACCTCAAGGAAGTAGAAGTTTCTGTCCTTATCCACCAGAAACTCAACGGTTCCTGCACTGTAGTATCCAGCGGCAAAAGCCACCTTTAAGGCGGCCTCGCCCATCTTCCTTCTCAGCTCCTCGTCCAGTATAACGGAGGGAGCCTCTTCAATAACCTTCTGATGCCTTCTCTGGATGGAACACTCCCTCTCTCCAAGCCATATACCATTTCCAAAGGTGTCCACGAGAATCTGCATCTCAACATGGCGGGGGTTCTCTATATACTTCTCTATGTAAAGGGAATCGTCCCCGAATGCACCTTTAGCTTCTGAACGGGCAAGCCTTATGGCAGACTCCAGCTCATCCTCGCTCTTTATGAGCCTCATACCCTTTCCGCCGCCGCCTGCCACGGCTTTGAGCATTATGGGAAAGCCTATCTCCTTTGCCTTGGCGAAAATCTCCTCGTCGGAAAGGGGCTCCAGCGTTCCGGGTATCACGGGAACCCCTGCCTTCATGGCTGTCTGTCTTGCCACGGTTTTGCTCCCCATCTCCACTATAGCCTTTTTGGGCGGCCCTATAAAAACTATACCGGCTTTCTCGCAAGCCTCAGCAAACTCCGCATTCTCCGCAAGGAAACCATAACCCGGATGAATGGCGTCAGCCCCTGCCTTTTTCGCCACATCTATTATTTTATCTATCCTCAAGTAGCTCTCCCGTGCAGGAGGAGGACCTATGTGATAAGCCTCATCGGCATATCTCACGTGAAGGGCGTCTCTGTCCACATCGGAATAGACAGCCACCGTTGAAATGCCCATCTCCTTACACGCCCTTATTATTCTGACGGCAATCTCGCTTCTGTTGGCAATCAAAACCTTCTTAAACATCATACCCTCCTCAATTAAAGGGGAATGTTACCATGCTTCTTGGGCGGCATGGTGTCCCGTTTGTTAAGACATGTCTCAAGTGCCTGTATCAGCCTCTTTCTCGTGTATTTAGGCTCAATAACCTCGTCTATATAACCGAGCTGAGCGGCAATGTATGGGTTGGCAAAGGTCTTCCTGTATTCGGCAACGAGCTTCTCCTTCTCAGCAACCGGGTCTTCTGCCTGCTGAATCTGCTTCCTGAAGATTATGTTAACCGCCCCATCAGGACCCATCACCGCAATCTCTGCGGTGGGATAGGCGAAGTTGTAATCCGCACGGATGTTCTTGGAACCGAGCACGTCAAAGGCACCACCGTAAGCCTTCCTAACCACAACGGTGAGTTTGGGCACGGTGGCTTCACAATAGGCGTAAAGCAGTTTAGCTCCGTGCTTTATGATACCGCCGTGCTCCTGAGCCACACCGGGAAGGAAACCGGGAACGTCTTCAAAGGTGATAATGGGGATGTTGAAGGCATCGCAGAAGCGGACGAACCTCGCCCCTTTAACTGAAGCGTTTATATCAAGACAGCCCGCAAGGTGCATGGGCTGATTGGCAACGATACCCACCACATAACCGTTGAGCCTTGCAAATCCTATGATTAAGTTGGGAGCAAAGAGGGGCTGAACCTCAAAGAAGTAGTTGTCGTCCACCACGGTCTTTATTATCTCCTTCATATCGTAAGGCTTGTTTGGGTCGTCGGGGATAAAGTAATTCAAATCCTCGTCCACCCTTTCAGGGTCGTCGGTGGGCTCTTTGTAAGGGGGGTCTTCCAGATTGTTTGAGGGCAGAAAGCTCATGAGCTCCCTTATCATAAGGAGGCACTCCTCATCGTTTTCCGCCGCAAAATGGGCAACTCCCGATATGGTGTTGTGAGCCATGGCGCCGCCGAGCTCCTCTTTGGTTATCTCCTCATGGGTGGTAGCCCTTATAACATCGGGACCTGTGATGAACATGTAGGAGGTCTTCTTCACCATAAATATAAAGTCGGTAATGGCAGGAGAATAGACGGCACCACCGGCACAGGGACCCATAATAGCCGATATCTGAGGGATAACTCCCGACGCAAGGGTGTTCCTCAGAAATATATCGGCGTATCCAGCAAGGGAGACCACCCCCTCCTGTATTCTGGCTCCACCTGAATCGTTAAGCCCTATAACAGGAGCGCCGTTTTTCATGGCAAGGTCCATGATTTTGCACACCTTTTTGGCAAACATCTCGGAAAGGGAACCGCCAAACACTGTGAAGTCATGGGCAAACACGTAAACGAGTCTGCCGTCTATCTTCCCGAATCCGGTTACCACACCGTCTCCCAGTATCTTGTTCTTGTCCATCCCGAAATGGGGGCATCTGTGAACCACGAACTTGTCCATCTCCACGAAGGTTCCCTTGTCCAGAAGGATGTTGAGCCTTTCCCTTGCTGTAAGCTTCCCCATCTTGTGCTGTTTCTCAATCTTTTCCGGACCGCCTCCAAGCTCGGCAAGCTCGTTAAGTTTTCTCAACTCCTGAAGCTTTTCCTCAACTCCCATAACCTAACCTCCAGAATTTATACTTTTGTCCAAAAAAGCACACCTTTTAGCCAGCTCAAGCCACTCTCCGGGAGCAAACGCATCCGGCCTCTTTTCCGCGTCCAAGCCTGCGTTCAGAATAATCTGCCTCCAGTCGATATCCGGAAGCTCCACAGAAAGTGCTTTATAAAGCTTTTTCCTTCTGTATTTAAAAGCCGCATTCACAAGAACTTTTAGCATTTTTTTAAGACCCTTTTCAATAGAGCGAGACTTAACACCTTTTACTATCACTGAATCCACTTCCGGCTGAGGCCAGAAACACCTTCTGGGCACCTTTTTGAGGTGCCTGATTTCGTGGGTTAAAGAATAGAGCACGCTCAAGACACCGTAATCTTTAGAACCGGGTGATGCAGTGAGCCTTCCGGCAACCTCAGCCTGAAGCATCACCACGAAGTAGGGTATGTCAGGCTCCTCATCCCACAGCTTAAAGAAAAAAGGGGAGGAGATGCTGTAAGGCAGATTGGACACCAGAACGGAAGGGTAAGGTCCGAGCTCAGCAAAAGGGGTTTTAAGAACATCGGCACACACCAGTCTGAAGTTGCTCTTTTCTCCCAGAAGCTCCCTGATGTGGGAGCAGAGAATCTTATCAACCTCAACTGCAACAAGACTTTCTGCACGTTCAGCCAGCCTTACGGTGAGCGCCCCATGTCCGGGACCCACCTCAATGGCGTTTTTGCCGTCCACATCTGCCGCATCCACGATAAAATCACGGATGTTGTCGTCAACGAGGAAGTTCTGTCCCCATCTCTTTTTGGGCTTAACCCCCTTCGCCTGAACGCGCCTTAAAAGCTCAACGCAGGAATACATCTACTTCAAAGCGTCAAGAAGCCCCATATCCCCAAAGGCGCCCTTCCAGTCGTCCATGAACCTTTTTATGCCGATATCGGTCAAGGGATGTTTAAGGAGCTGTTCCATAACCTTAAAAGGCACAGTTGCTATGTCCGCTCCTATTTCGGCCGCCTCCACCACATGTCTCGGATGCCTTATGCTTGCCGCTATAACCTCTGTTGAGAAGCCGTAATACTCAAAAACGGGCACTATGGTCCTTATAAGCTCCATTCCATCGTGGCTGATATCATCAAGGCGCCCAACGAAAGGAGAAACAAAGGTGGCTCCAGCCTTAGCCGCAAGAATTGCCTGTGATGGGGAAAAGATGAGGGTAACGTTGGTCTTTATTCCCTCGGATGAGAGGGTTTTCACCGCCTTCAGCCCCTCTTTGGTCATGGGGATTTTCACGGCGATGTTTTTGTGAATCTTTGCAAGCTCCCTCGCTTCTCTAACCATACCATCGTAATCAAGGCTCAGCACCTCTGCACTCACAGGCCCATCCACAATCCCGCAAATCTCCTCCAGAACCTCGCGATACTTTCTTCCCGTCTTTGCCACGAGGGTGGGATTGGTGGTCACACCGTCAAGTATGCCCCAGCTCGCAACCTCCCTTATCTCCTCAACAAACGCAGTGTCCAGAAAGAACTTCATGGAGTCCACCTCCTCAAAGGTTTTTAACACAAAGAGCAGGGTTCATATAATCACAGTTGCAGTTTCTATTCAATTGCGTTAAAGAGACAGGTGATGCTGGCAGAGATAATAACCATAGGCAGAGAAATCCTCACGGGCAGAACGCTTGATACCAATTCCAACTGGCTGGCGAAGGAACTCACGGACCTCGGCATAAAGGTGAAGAGAATCGTGGTGGTGGACGATGTGGTGGAGGAAATTTCCAAAGAAATTCTCAACGCCATAAAATACGGCGTGAGGCTAATCATCACCACAGGAGGACTGGGTCCCACCTTTGACGATAAAACCATGGAAGGCGTATCCCTCGCAACGGGAAGGAAGCTCGTTCTAAACAGAACCGCTCTCAAGATGGTGGAGGAAAAATACAAGAAACTTTACGAAGAGGGGGCGGTTGATACACCTGAACTAACCGAAGAGAGAAAAAAGATGGCTTATCTTCCCGACGGGGCACAGCCCATACCCAATCCGGTGGGAGCGGCACCCGGAATGATGATAACCGTCTCCGGATGCACCATAGTCTCTCTTCCCGGTGTGCCTAAAGAGATGAAAGAGATGTTTTCATCCTATGTAAAGCCGGTGATACGTCAAATTGTGGAAAGAGAAGGAAAAAGAAGGATTTTGCTTGAAAAAATCATTCCCAGCGGGTCAAAAGACGAATCCCTCGTCGCCGCCGTGGTGAAAAAGGTAAGAGAAAAGTACCCCGAAGTTTACATAAAAAGCCTGCCCGAAAGATTCGGGAAAGAGGTAAATATACAGGTGAGATTCACCGCAGAAGGAGACTCAAAAGAGGAAGTGGAAGCCCTGATTAACGCCGCTATAGAGGAATTTAAGAGGCTTATGAAAGAGGACGGGGACTTGACAAATGGCAAAGAGTATACAAATTAAAAAACGGACAGTGTGGGCCCGTAGCTCAGATGGCCAGAGCCACCGGCTCATAACCGGAAGGTCCCAGGTTCGACCCCTGGCGGGCCCATTGAAGAGAAAAAGGGGATGTGTGGTCTTCACACATCCCCTTTTTTATTTGGGGGAGGGGGAAAGATGAAGGTATCCGAGGTAATCACCCTCATAGACAGATACTTTCCGCTCTCCAAAGCCCTTCCGTGGGACAACTCAGGCCTTCAGATAGGCTCGTGGGAAAAGGTTGTCTCAAGGGTTCTGGTGTGCCTTGACATAGACAGAGAAGTTGCCAAAGAGGCATCGTCGTTTAAAGCGGATTTAATCATAACCCATCATCCACTTTTCATGAAAAACGTTAAGTGCATCTGCCCGGAAAACAATCTGGGCTGGATAGCCGCTTACCTCATAAAGAAAAACATGGCGTTAGCCTCCTTTCACACCAATGTGGATGTTGCCTCCGGAGGGCTCGCCGATTATGTGGGGAGTCTGTTGGGTTTAAGCGAAATGAAGCCCCTGACCGAGGAGGGGCTGGGAAGAGTGGGGCATCTAATCCAGCCCACATCGGTCAAAACCTTTGTCAAAAAGGTGAAAGAGGCACTCCACATAGACCAGCCTGTAAAGGTCACGGCGGCAGGAAAAAAGATAAGCACAGTGGCTATATGTCCGGGAAGCGGTGGAGATTTGATAGACGAAGCCATAAGAAGCGGCGCCGACTGTTTTGTAACCGGAGACATCAAATACCATCAGGCGTTCAACAGCAAGGGATTGATAACCCTGATTGATGCAGGCCACTACCACACAGAGCTTCCGTTCTGCTCTCTGATTGCGTCAATACTTGAGAGGGAAACCGGGCTTGAAGTCAAGATTTCCGAAAGGCAAAAAAACCCATTCCAATGTATGTAGGAGGATAAAATGCTTAAAGAACTTGAGCTTCTTATAAGACTGCAGACCCTTGATGAGCTCATCAAGGCAAAGGAGAAAGACCAGAAAGAGATACCCCAGAACCTTGAAGAGATAAAAAAGAAGGTGGCTATGACAGAGAAGGAGCTTGAGGAGATTCAGAAAAAACTTAAAGAGCTTGAGCTTACAAGGAGAAAAAAGGAGAAATATCTTGACGAGCTCGCAGAAAAGATAACGGACAAAAAAGCAAAGCTTTTCAATGTAAAGACCAACGAAGAATATGCGGCTCTCTTAAGGGAGATTGAGAAGATGAAAGAGGAGACCAGCCAGACAGAAGACGAAATCATCATCCTGCTCGACGAAATAGAAGTCACCCACAAGCTCATAGAAGAAAAAGAGAAAAAGGTAAAAGAGATAGAAGAACTTCTCAGGAAAAAGGAAAAGGAGTTTGAAGAGATTGTGGACAAAATCGCTCAGGAGATAGAAAGCTTCAAAAACGAAAGGGAAGAGATACGGCAACAGCTGGGCGACGATACAAGGAAGCTCTATGAAAAGATAAAAGGCACCAGAGGAAATGCCGTGGTGAGGGCATCCAACAAGACCTGTATGGGATGCTTCATGGAGATACCTCCTCAGACCTTCCTTGAGGTGAAAAAGGGAGACAAGCTGATACAGTGTCCCTTCTGCGGAAGGATACTTTTCTTCTGGGAAGAGAAAAAGGAAGATGAAGAAGGCTAAGCTCTTCGTAGATGGAGCATCAAGAGGAAATCCCGGACCGGCAGGTTACGGCTTCGTTATTGAAACGGAAGACGGCTCCTTTGAAGGCTGTGGCTACCTGGGAAAAAGCACCAATAACGTTGCCGAATACACCGCCCTGATAGAAGGACTGAAGAAAGCGCTGGATATGGGCGTAAAAGAGCTTGAAATATACTCTGATTCACTTCTTGTGGTAAAACAGATAAAAGGCGAATACAGGGTGAAAAAGCCTCATCTTATGCCCCTTTTTGAAGAGGCAAAAAAGCTGTTGCAAAATTTTGAAAAGGTCTCCATCTTTCACATAGAAAGAAACAGAAACCGCCGTGCGGATACTTTAGCAAATCTGGGAATAGACAGTGCACTGCAGGAGGCCGGGCGGTCGCTGCCGGAAGAAGAACCGGCAGAGGAAAGTCCGGGCCCCACAGGGCAGGGCGCTGGGTAACACCCAGGTCCCGTAAGGGACGGAAAGTGCCACAGAGAACAGACCGCCGGACGGTCTGGTCCGGTAAGGGTGAAACGGTGGGGTAAGAGCCCACCGCCTTCTCCGGCAACGGAGAGGGGCACGGTAAACCCCGCCCGGGGCAAGGCCAAATAGGGAGGCGTCCCGGCATCAGTCCGGGTAAGGGTTGCCCGCCCGATGCCTCCGGGTAGGCCGCTTGAGGCACCGGGTAACCGGTGTCCCAGATGAATGACCGCCGCCCCGATTAAATCGGGGTAACAGAACCCGGCTTACGAGCCTCCTGCGGTGCACTGTCTTGACAAAACCCTTTTCCCATAGCAAACCTAAAGTGTGAGAAAGCTTTTTATCCTCATCTGGTTTTTAGTGGTTGCTCTATCCATCCACGCTGAGGTGTCTCTCTCACCCCTTGATAAAGACAAATTTGAAGAATCCCCCAAAAAAGCCGTATCTTACATAGAAGAGAAGATAAAAGAGTATAAACAGGCTTCAGAAGCGTTCAAAGCCCGGAATCTTACTGAGCTTTCAACCATATTTGAGGGCTTAATCTTTCAGCTGGAAAGCCTGAAGAACACCCTGAATACCCTAACGGAAACCCCGTCAATCACCATTCCAGAGATACACGGCAAACCCTACAAACTGCAAGACTACGAAAGGCTCATCAAAACTTACTCCCTTATAGTGCAGAAGCTGGAGAGCATAGAGGACCAGATAGCCTTCCTTGAAGACGATGTAAACAGCCTGAAAAAAGAGGAAAAAGACCTGATGAGCCTGTGGCTGGAAAAGTCAAAGGAAGAAGACCCTCAAAAGTATGTGGTGTTAGCCCAGCTCGTAAATGTGCAGATAAAGCTTATTGAGGGAAAAGCAAAGCTGAAACAGCTCACCGAAAACCAGAATACATACCTGAAGCTGAAGAAGAGGCTGGACGAAAAGCTGGAAAAGGTCTTCTCCCACCTTCTAATAACGCCGCAGGACATCAAGGAAGCCCGGAAAGAACTTGAAAAAGCAAGCAAATCCCTATCTCAAACGGAACAGAGTGTAAGAAATGCAAAGCTCAACATAAACAAAAGCACTGCTATTTTAGAGTGGAAAATCGGAAACATCCTCAAAAAGCTGAAATCACCCAAGCTAAAGCCTCAAGAGAGAAAGCGGCTTCTAATTCAGAAAGAAGAGAACGAAGTGCTTCTTGAAAAGCTGGAGATAGAGAAGGTTCTTCTGGGAGAAAAGCTCACCAAAGCAAACCTGAACTACGAGAAAAACCTCTTCAGGGTTGAGTGGATAAGCTGTAAAGCGAAACTCTGCAGGGTTAAGAAGAAGCAGGAATACATATCCCGCTGGAACAACCTTCTGTCAGAGCTGAGAGACTATCTGGACAAGGCTAAAAGGGAGCTTGAGAAGGCGGAAAATACCTCCCAGATAATCACGGGAAAGATTGTCAACCTGCAGCAACAGCTTGAAGCACTGAGTCCCAAAGCGGTAAACAAAAGGAGCATCCAGAGCCTCATAGCCACCTACAAAAGCACTCTGGATAAGATACACGAGCTGGTCTATCAGCTTCAGCAGAACAAAGCCTTTGCCAAAAACATCATCATATACGTGGACAAAACCGTTTATCTCATACGAAAATCCGGCAACTTTTTAGAGAAAACCCTGCTGTGGTTCAACCTGAACCGAAAAAGCATAGCCGCAAAGATAAAGGGAATCTTATACTACCCCATAGGCAGTCTGGGACAGACCCCCATAACTCTCGCCAACATACTCAAGTTTCTGCTCATCATAATATTCGGCATACTAACCGCCAAGTTTGTGAGAAAGAGAATCATAAATCTGCTGATAGAGAAATTTGCCCTTCCCTACGGCACGGTCAACTCCATAGCCACAATAGTCTATTACATCTCCATATTCGTTATCCTTGCAGCGGCTATATCCGCCATAGGAATAAGCGTGAAGCAGATAACCTTCATCGTGGGCGCTTTAGGTGTGGGTATAGGTTTTGGCCTTCAGACCATTATAAACAACTTCGTAAGCGGACTGATACTCCTTACGGAAAGGTCCATAGAGATAGGCGACATCGTGGAGCTTGAAAGCGGTGTTCTGGGAGAGGTGAAGAAAATCAACATGCGCTCCACCATTATAAGGACCTACGACGGCATGGACGTGATAGTCCCCAACTCGGAGCTGATATCCGGCAAAGTCACCACATGGACATACGATGACGACTGGAGAAGGCTCAAGATACCTTTCGGTGTTGCATACGGCACCGACCCCGATAAAGTAGCCGAGATAGCCATAGAAGCCGCCCGTGAGGTGAAATACACCTTTGAAGACCCCCAGCACCAGATTGAAGTCTGGTTTGAAGGCTTTGGAGACTCATCACTGAACTTCACCCTCGTGGTGTGGACCAAGATGCACACCCCTGCACCCAAAACCGGAAGGAAAAGTGCCTACTACTTTGTGCTATACAGAAAGCTTGCCGAAGCAGGGATAGAGATTCCATTCCCGCAGAGGGACATACACATAAGAAGCGTCAGCGCCGATGTCGTGAAAAAACTTAAAGATTCTTGACTTTACAGGTTAGCTTTTATTTATTTTCTCCTATGAAAGAGAAGAACGTAATATTTTTATACAAAGCCCTTCGCGACGAAATCAACTTCGGGATAGCCTTTCTAATCCCTCTTTTAAAAAAATACGGATACAATCCAAGCCTTATCTGCTGGGACAACGAAACCACAGAGGAAGAGATAATATCCAGACTGAGCCGGGAAAAGGGTGTGCTCCTTATATCCGCTTTAAGCCAGCACTGGTATGAAATGAGCGGCTCTCTCCCTAAAATAAAAGAGGCCTTTGATGGTCCCGTGATAATCGGCGGCTGGCATGCCATAATATCCCCCGAGGATATATACCCGAATGCCGGCGTGGACGGGATTTGTCTGGGCGATGGAGAGGAGCCGATACTCTACTTTCTGGACCACTATTTTTACGGCAAAAAGTGCCCCCCCATACCGGGGCTTGCAGGCAAAAAGGGGTATTTTACAGAGGACTTCTGGGGAGGGCACTGGTATGTGAGAGACCTGAACATATACCCTTATGCGGAATACGACATGTTTCCGCTGATAACTCAGAACCTCATAGAGAAAGGAAACCCCTTTTATTCACCGGGAAACCTGTCCATAAGAACCCTGTCCGTGTTATCGGGAAGAGGATGTCCCTTTAGATGCAATTATTGCAACAACACCTGCAGAATGCAGCTTTTCCCTTCCCTCACAAGGTATCTCAGAAAAATAGACCCGGAAATACTCATCTTCAATCTGGCAAAATTCAAGAGAGAATACGATGTTGAGGTATTCCACTTCAACGACGAGCTTTTTGACTTTAACAGAAAGTGGCTGAACGATTTTCTGCCCCTATACTCCAGAAAGATAGGGCTTCCCTTCAGTTGCACCGTTAGAATAGACCACATAAGCGAAGATAAAATAGCCTTCATGGCAAAGCACGGGCTTAAAATCGTGATATTTGGCCTTGAAAGTGGAGACGAAAACTACCGCAAGAAATACCTGAACAAGAAAATCACCGACGAACAGATAAAAAGAGGCGTGGACCTCTTAAAGAGACACGACCTCATCGTGCTTGCCACAAACATGATTGGTATGCCCTTTGAGACGGAAGAGACCATGAGAAAGACCATTGAGATGAATCAGGAGCTGGACATAGACATAAGCTACTTCTTCGCATGGCAGCCTCTACCCAAGACCAAGCTGGCAGAGATGGCTTTAAAAGAAGGGATACTTGAAGAGGTGAAGGTTGACTACTACTATAAGGTGGCAAACCTGAAAGAGCCGCCCAGAGAGCTCGTGGAAAAGATGCTTCAGATTGCCATAAATGTTCCCAACAGCTTCTTAAGGAAAGAAGTTATAGACCGCAACATAGAAAAGCTGAAACAGACCCAGACTAAGAAAGGATTTCTGGCGAGTCTATTTTCCAAGAGTGCCTGAGGTAAGTCATGCCCAGTTCTTTTCTGTTTTTGTCAACAGAAAAAGGTAAGGACTTCATGTTGTAAAGCATATTGCCCGTGTCGTCCACTAAAGCCACATCAATAAAATAGCTTCCGGAAAGCAAAGGAATATCTGGAATGGAAAACCGCAAGCATCCCTGAGGCTCCAGAGGTTCATACCCATCAATTTCAGTAGAAGTGGCAAAAACCGTGACATTATCGTTTCTCCTAATCTGGATACCCACATGGCATTTAGACGGCGCCTCATAATAGATGGCAACATCCAGAGCATCACCCGTTTTAAGCTCAAGTTCGTCACCATCCGCCGATGGAAACTCCACATCAAGCCTTCCAACAAAAGCCACGCTGTTTTCCTCCTGACTGCCGTCATCTCCGCTCTCTCTGGCTCTGCAGAAGTCCTCGTAAGCCTTCACAACATCTCTGGCAGGTCCAATCATGCGAACCCTGCCCTTATCAAGCCACAGCACCCTCTCACAGAGATGGAGCACATGATACATAGAGTGGGAACAGAAGATGATGGTTCTGCCCTTTTCTTTAAACTCAAGTATTCTATCAAGGCTTTTCTTCTGAAAATACTGGTCCCCCACTGAAAGCGCCTCATCAACTATCAGAACATCCGGGTCAACCTGAACCGCAATGGAGAAGGCAAGCCTCATCTTCATGCCGGAAGAGTAGGTCTTTATAGGCTGGTCTATAAAATCGCCAATTTCTGCAAACTCTATTATCTCTTTTTCCTTTTTCTCAACCTCTTTCCTGGAAAAACCCAAGAGAGAGGCGTTCAGATATATGTTCTCCCTCCCCGTAAGCTCAGGATGAAACCCCATACCCAGCTCAAGAAGCGCCGCTACCGTGCCGTCAACAGCAACCCTTCCGCTGGTGGGAGACAAAACCCCTGCAAGAATTTTGAGCAGGGTGCTTTTACCGGCTCCGTTATCACCTATGAGGCCAAAGGTCTCCCCCCTGCCTATATGAAAGGAGACATCCTTCAAAGCCCAGAATTTCCTGTGGCGGGACCTGCCTAAAAGAAGCTCATACAGGCGGTCAATGGGTCTGGAATATATTCTGTAAGCCTTTGAAAGGTTTTCTGCGGTTATCATGGCGAAAATAAAAAAAGGATGGGGGACCTTGAAGGTCCCCCATCCTCAGCTCGCAGAGTCAGGTCAATTATTCGCACTCGTCATACGCAGGAGTTGTAATCCTGAAGCCGTTCTCATCCAAGTTGGCAATCAGAGGAACAACGGGGGAGCAGGTCTGGATGTTAGCCCATCCCTCATCAAAGAGACCAACGCTCTTAACGTTAACTTCGCTGTCAATGGTTATGCTGTTAGAAGTATCGCCAGGCACGCAGGGGGAGAATCCACACTCAGGTGTCTCAACGGTGTGCTCGGTGAGGTCATAGAAGACAACGTTCACAGAAGGTGCACAGGTTCCGTTGAAGAAGCTTCCCATGGTCGTGTTATCGCAACCGGTGTAGGTGCTCTGACACTGGCAGGAGCTGGTGCAGCCTTCACAACCGGTGGTTGTAACAACTCCACACTTACTGAGCTTGGTGGGATAGGTGAGAATCGCATAGGTACTTCCCTTAACGTAAGGAACAACCACATTCTCCTTATCAAGGGCAGCTTCCACATCAGCAACGGTAGCAGTTACTCCGGGGTTGTTTCCAGCAAGGATACAGAAAGAGGTAGCAGCACCCTCTTCAATATACTGGT
>JAADEW010000039.1 GCA_013153205.1 Deferribacteres bacterium
TCAAAAAGTCTTGATTTTTGAGAAATTAACCCTATATTCTCAAAAAATTTGGAGATAGAATGGAGCAATTACAAAGATGATACCTTATGAGAAGTTAGATAGCTTTCAAAAAAGAGCTGTTGAAAAGCTCAAAAAAGACTACAATGTGATTGTTGCCGCTCCCACCGGAACGGGAAAGACGGCAATCATAGACCATGTAGTCAGCGACTGGATAAAAGACGGACGCAGAATAATATACACAGGCCCGCTTAAGGCGCTGTGCAACCAGAAGTTCAGGGATTTCTCCAAGCTTCTTGGCTCGGAAAATGTGGGGCTCATCACGGGCGATGAGGTCATAAACGAAAAAGCCCCCATGCTGATAATGACCACGGAAGTTTTGAGGAACATGCTTCAGGAAGCAACCCTCTACCCTGCACCAAAACTCGTGGTGTTTGACGAGATACACTACATATCAGACGACCAGAGGGGCGCCGCATGGGAGGAAGCCATTGTCCTCCTTCCACCGGAGACCCAGATTCTCGGCCTTTCGGCTACCATACCCAACGCCGAAGAGCTCGCCACATGGATAGAGATAATAAAAGACCGGGAAACGGTAGTTATACGCCACTCTCAGAGAGCCGTTCCCTTAAAGCTTCTCGGAATAACCAGAGAAACGGGAATGGGTCCGCTTAACAAGGTGAGAAGGTTCGTTGAAAGGTCCAAGGCAAGAAAGAAGCTCTTCAAACCCGTAAACCACATAGAAATTGTAACGGAACTTCAGGAAAAAGGGCTTCTTCCCGCTTTATATTTTCTGTTCAACAGGAAAAAGGTGGAAGCCTTCGCCAGAGAGCTCGGTTCCTACAAGAGCTTCGTAACCAACAGAGAAAAGGCAGAAATCAGAAGCTTCATCAATTCCTACATGGAAGGCGTTAAAGAAGAGGCAAGGCCCTTTCTGGAAAAGATAAAGCCCCTTCTTTTAAGGGGCATTGGATACCACCACGCAGGGCTCATTCCTCAGGTGAAAAGAGTGGTTGAGATGCTCTTTGAGAAAAGGCTCCTCAAGGTGGTTTACTGCACATCAACATTTGCTCTGGGCGTAAACATGCCTGCAAAAACCGTCTGCTTTGACAGCATCATCAAGTTTGACGGAACCAGCTTCAGGCCCCTTAAAAACATTGAGTTCTTCCAGAAGGCAGGGAGGGCAGGAAGAAGGGGAATTGATGATGTGGGTTATGTAATAGTAAGGTTTGACCCGAAAGACCACGAAGAGATACCGGTCTATAATGAGAAATACATGGAACCCGTGGAAAGTGCTTTTAAGCTCTCCTACAACTCCATAGTAAATCTTCTGGCCCACAACGACCACGAGCGGATTGAAAGATTCCTGAACTCTTCCCTCTGGTCCTTCCAGCACGAAGACGAAAAGGAACACCTGAAGAAAGAACTGTTGAAATACAGAAAAAGGCTTGAAGACCTCCCCACCTTTGAATGCGAATACAGAGAAGACTTTATGGAAACGAAAAGGATAGAGCTGGAAGCCCTTATAGAGCGGGACAAGAAGATTCTCGCATCAATAGACGAAACGCTGGAAACGGAAGAACTTTCCCGGAGGAAAAAGAAGAGGCTTCTGGAAAAGAGAAAAGCGGTAACCGAAGAGATTATCCGAACGGAATACACGCTTAAAAGCCTGAAGCTTGAAAGCTGTGAGTTCTGTCCCCACAAGATAGAGTGCAGGGCAACGGACAGAAAGAGGAAATACTTCACCAAAAAGATAAAGAAGCTGGAAGAAAAGCTCCGATACATAGACAGCTACCTGCTTATGGAATTTGAGGGCAAGTGCAACATCCTCAAGGAGCTCAACTACATAGACGAAAACTTGCAACTCAAATTCCCCGCCGAGATTGTGCAGAGAATACACATAGAAGAACTGCTCGTCACCGAAATGATTCTTGAAGGCTTTTTTGACAAGCTCTCCCCCCAGATTATATCCATTATCCTCACCTGTGTGGGGAAAGAGCCTGACAAACTGAAAAGCGGCAAAAGCCGTTATCTTCCCAAAGAGATAAAAAAGGAAGTGGAAGAGCTCGCAGACTTCATCAAAGGCATTGAGGAAAAACACATATCCTCACCCACATCGGGACAGATTAACTGGGCTTACGCGGATGCCGCTTATCTCTGGAGCACCGGAGAAGATTTAAGCTCCATTGTTAAAAAGACCGGTATATACGAGGGAGACATTATATCCGCTCTTAGACAGGGAGTGGACCTGGGCAGACAGCTCAAAAGGGTTTACTTAGAGCTTCCCGGATTCAGAGAAACACCCGGATTCTCAAACATAAAGGAGACTCTGGAACTCATGGAAAAGCCCATATTAAGGGAATTCTCCCTTTAAAAGGAGGTGAAAACATGCCCAGCAGAGTGGCAAGAAGGAGAAAGAGACCCAAGGTTCAGAGCTCCCAGAAAATAAGGGTTTTTGCCGCAGACGGCTCCTCATGGGTTGAGGAAAGGTGCTGGAGGTGCGGAAGGGTGCTGAACAAACACCTCTACATGTGCGGAAAGACATACACGGAAAAGATGAGCTGTCCCTCGTGCAAAGCGATAAACATCGTTGAATTTGAGGAATGATGCTGTAGAATTACTATATGAAACTGTCTCCCATTGCTCTGAAAATACTAAAGGAAAGGTATTTAAGAAAAGACGAAAAGGGCAATGTTATAGAAACCCCCGATGAGCTTTTTAGAAGAGTAGCCTCCGCCATCTCCCGGGTTGAAAGGGCTTACGGGAAAACAGAAAAAGAGACAGCCGAAATAGGGGAGCAGTTCTACCGATTGATGACAAGCCTTGACTTTCTTCCCAACAGCCCCTGCCTGATGAACGCAGGAACAGAGCTGGGACAGCTTGCCGCATGTTTCGTTCTGCCTATAGAAGACTCCATGGAAAGCATCTTTGAAACGCTGAAAAACGCCGCCATAATCCATAAAACCGGCGGAGGAACGGGCTTTTCCTTCTCAAGACTGCGTCCCAAAGGGGACATAGTAAAGTCCACCAGAGGGGTGTCAAGCGGACCCGTATCCTTTCTCAAGGTATATGACGCGGCAACCGAACAGATTAAACAGGGCGGGAAAAGGCGAGGCGCCAACATGGGAGTCCTTGTGTGCAACCACCCTGACATTGAAGAGTTCGTCAACCTGAAAAGGAATCCCGGCACGGTAAAGAACTTCAACATATCCGTGGCTTTAACCGACGAATTTATGGAGTGCCTGAAAAAGAACGGAAAAATCCCGCTTATAAACCCAAGAAACCGTGAGAAAACAGGGGAAATCCCTGCATCACACCTCTTTGAGCTCATAGCAGAAAACGCATGGAGAACGGGAGACCCCGGCGCTCTGTTCATAGACACCATCAACCGCTACAACCCAACCCCGCACCTGGGCAGTATTGAAGCCACAAACCCGTGCGGCGAACAGCCCCTTCTCCCGTATGAGTCATGCGTTCTCGGTTCAATAAACCTGTCAAACTTCGTCCTGCAGGAAGATGTTGACTGGGAAAGGCTGAAAGAGACGGTATATCTCGCAGTCCGATTTCTGGACAATGTTATAGACGCCAACACATACCCCATACCGCAGATAGAAAAGATGACCAAGAGAACCAGAAAGATAGGACTCGGCATCATGGGACTTGCCGACGCTTTTATAAAGATGGATATCCCTTACGGGGACGAGGCAAGCTTTGAAAAAGCCGCCCAAATCATGGAGTTTATCCAGTTTCACTCCAAATTGGCTTCCGTTGAGCTGGCGAGGGAAAGGGGAAGCTTTCCCGAGATAGAAAAGAGCATCTACAGCAACGAAAAAAAGCTTCACAGATTCTTAAACACTGCCTACGCACTGAATTTTGACTGGAAACCCCTAATAAAAGAGATTCTGGAATGCGGTATAAGAAACGCCACAACCACCACCGTGGCTCCCACGGGGAGTATAAGCTTAATAGCAAACTGCTCAAGCGGTATAGAACCACTGTTCGCACTGGCTTACAGGAGAAAGATACTTGAGAAAGAAGAGGTAACTTACATACACCCGCTTTTCCAGAAGCAACTGGAAAGACTGGACATACCCCATGAGCTGAAAGAGAAAATCATCAAAACGGGCAGGATTTCCGACATAAAAGAGATACCCGAAAAAATAAAGAGGCTTTTCGTAACCACATACGACATAAGCCTTGAGAAGCAAATCAGGATGCAGAAAGCCATACAGACATTCACCGACAACGCGGTATCAAAAACCATCAACCTGCCCAACCACGCCACAGTTGAAGAGGTGAAGCGGGCATACCAGCTCGCCTACGAGATGGGCTTAAAGGGCATAACGGTTTTCAGAGACAGATGCCTCCAGGAACAGGTTATAAGCCCCGGCATAAGGGAAGAGAGAGCCCTTTACCCCAGAGAAAGGCCCAAGATAACGAAAGGCGCCACCATAAAGATGAAGACCGGCTGTGGAAACCTGTATGTAACCGTCAATGAAGACGAAAAAGGGCTTGTGGAAGTGTTCTCTCAGCTTGGAAAGACCGGCGGCTGTGCCGCATCACAGCTTGAAGCCATAAGCAGGCTTATATCGCTCGCTTTAAGAAGCGGCATCGGAATTGAAGCCGTTATCAAACAGATAGAAGGGATAAGATGCCCCAACCCTTCGTGGGACGAGGGAGAGATGCTCCTTTCCTGTGCAGACGCCATAGCCAAAGCCATAAAGAGATACATCAAAAGCAGAGGAATAGACACACAGCAGGAGGAAGAAGGAGTTGCGGGAATCTGTCCTGACTGCGGCAGTATTTTGAGACCCAAAGAAGGCTGTATACTGTGCGAATGCTGTGGATACAGCAGGTGCTAATCTTCCACAAAACCCTTTCCCAGATTGTAGCCCACACCCTTAAATAAAGCCACCTTTTCCCCGGTGGCGGCGTTAAAAACCTCCACCAGATAGTGAGAAAGCCTGGAGCCCCTGTTATGCTCCTTCGCCTCAGCCACGAGCACATCCCCCAGTTTAGCCGCTTTTATGTAGCTTATGTCGCAATTTACGGCAAGAACAAGCTCGCCGTAAGAATTGCTCGCCACGGCAAAAGCGAGGTCCGCAAGGGTGAAAATCACCCCGCCCTGACAGACGCCAACCGCGTTGAGATGCTTATCCGCCACTGTCATCTCAAGCCTTGCATATCCGGGAGCAAAGTCCACAACCTCCGCTCCCAGAAACTTGAAGAGCCTGTCGTTCTTGCTTATGTAGTCAACCGCACGCTTCACCTTTGAACCGTTCTTCAAGCAGTCCCTCCTTCAATCACACCGCTTGGGCGTGCACACTCCCTCCAAAGGAGCGAAAAACTCGTTGGA
>JAADEW010000088.1 GCA_013153205.1 Deferribacteres bacterium
GGTCCTTGTTCCTGTCCTTTGCCCTCATGAGTCTTCCGTCTGAAAGGCAGGCATAGTGTCCCGTGGCGTAATAATCGGCTCCCATTGAAAGCGCGTGCTTCCTTAAAAGGCCAAATTTGATATATCT
Source organism: Deferribacteres bacterium (assembly GCA_013153205.1). Lineage (GTDB taxonomy): Bacteria > Thermosulfidibacterota > Thermosulfidibacteria > Thermosulfidibacterales > Thermosulfidibacteraceae > JAADEW01. The sequence continues at coordinate 128 of JAADEW010000088.1, forward strand.
GTTGCACACAGCGCAAGGGTTGGGGGTCTTGCCCGCAAGATACTCTTTTACGAAGTAATCCACCACATACTTTTGAAACTCGTCCTTCAGGTTAACCACATTCAGCATCACCCCCATGGAGAAGGCCGCGTGCTTAGCCGCTTCAATCCACTCTCTTGAAACGGGAAGCCCCACATCCATGGTGAGGGCAACCACATTGAAGCCCTGCGACTTCAGCTTAAAAAGGGCGTAAGTGGAATCCACCCCTCCGCTTAAAGCTACAAAAACCGTTTCGCTCAAGATGAGATAACACCCTTTTCCTTCAGGATTTTCTCCACTTCAAGGGCTATTTCCAGCGACTTGAGTTCACTCTCCACAGGGACTATCCTTTTACAGCCGTTCATGGCGCAGTCAATAAAATGCATGAGCTCAAGTTTTAACGGATTCCCCTTGTGCACGAAAACCTGCTCTATTATGGAGCTCTGTTTGTATCTCAGCTGGTCCTTAAGCCTGACAGCCTCAGAGTAAGCCTGTCTGTGGATGTGGATGTCCTGCTCCGTGAAGTTGAGAAAGACATAAAAGTCCCTTTCGGAAACCGCCATGGTTCTTATCTTATTCTGGGTCACCCTGCTTGCCGTCAAAGTAGCAATACAACCGCTTTCAAACCTTAAATTTATGGTAGCGGCATCACACTTATCGGTATAGACCGAGATTCCCGTTGCCTCTATCTCTTTAACCTCTGACCTTGCAAGGCGAAGAACTATATCTATGTCGTGAATCATAAGGTCAAGAACCACGCTGTCATTTGCAACCCTTGAAACGAAGGGTCCGAGCCTTCTCGTTTCTATTAGAAGGGGTTGGGAAACGATGTTCATAAGCTCCTGAACCGCTCCGTTAAACCTCTCAACATGCCCCACATGAAGCACCACCCCCTTCTCCTCAGCCAGCCTGAAAAGCTCCCGGGCTTCCTCAAGGGTGTAGGCAATGGGCTTTTCAACCAGAACGTGAACGCCCCTTTCTATGCACTCCTTGGCTATCTCGTAATGCAGTCCAGTGGGAACAGACACCGTTACCACATCCACTTTGTCCAGAAGCTCTCTGTAATCTGTATAGCCCTCAACCCCGTATCTTTCGCATATAACCTTCAGCCTCTCCTCGTTGGTATCCGCAACCCCTACAAGCTCTACAAAATGAATCTCGGTGTAGGCACCTGCGTGATACTCACCCATTCTGCCCACACCGATAACGCCTGCTTTAACCCTTTTTCCTTGCAAAGGCACACACTCCCCTTTCAGAATTTCTTATAAACTCAACAAAGTGGCGTATCTCTTCCAAATCAAACTCTTCCTCTATCCTCCTGAGGGCCTCTTTTTTAGGCAATTTGCTTCTGTAAAAGAGGTCAAAAGCCCTCTTTATAGCGAGCCTCTTTTCGGAAGAAAAACCGGCCCTCCTCAACCCAACCACATTCAATCCATAAACCTTTGCAGGCCTCCCCGCCGCAAGACAGAAAGGCGGCACATCCTGAGCCACCCCGGAGCTTCCGGAAACTATGGAAAGCCTGCCTATCCTTACAAACTGATGGATTCCCACATGCCCGCCTATAATGGCTCTTTCCTCTATCTCAACATGGCCGGAAATCCCCACGAAACTGGTTATTATCACCCCATCTCCTATAACGCAGTCATGCCCAACATGAGAGGATGCCATGATGTAACAGCGGTTTCCTACAACCGTGGCTTTCCCCTCCACAAAAGCCCTGTGGATGGAGACGAACTCCCTTATCACATTGTCGTCTCCTATTATAAGGAAGGTTCGCTCGCCTTTGTAGGAAAGATGCTGGGGAGCACCTCCAAGAACAACGTGCTCGCCCACCCGGTTTCTCTTTCCGATTCTCGTTCCTGAGTGAATGACAGAGTGAGCCCCCACAACGGTTTCATCACCTATAACCACATCCTCCTCAATCACCGAAAAAGGACCTATCTTCACCCCCTCGCCTATCTCAGCCTTCGGAGAGACCAGAGCAGTAGGATGAACCTCCGTCATGCCTAATCCTTCACCGCCTGATTAGCCGCAATGGACAGGGGGTCCCACACAGGTGAGAACGGAGGTGCGTAAGCCAAATCCACAGATTTAAGGTCAGAAACGGTGGCTCTCTTAATCAAAAGGGAAGCCACAACGTCTATCCTCTTTACCCCCGTGTAAGGTCCCGCAAGCTGAGCTCCCAACAGTCTTCCGCTGGCTTTATCCCAGACGAGCTTCACCTTCATCTTCCCCGCACCGGGGTAGTAGTGAGCCTTGTCGTAAGCCTTTATAACCACCGAAGCCACATCAAACCCTTCGGATTTGGCCTCAGACTCGGTGAGTCCAGCCCTCGCCAGACCTATGTCAAAGAACTTAACGATGGAGCTTCCCGCCACGGGATGCATCACGGCGTTCTTTCCTGCGGCGTTGGTTCCAGCAACCCTTCCGTGCCTGTTGGCAAGGCTCCCCAGCGGAAGATATATGGGCTTCCCGGTGACGACGCTGTAGGAATGGGTGCAGTCACCAGCCGCGTAAATCCCCTCAACAGAGGTCTGCATCCTCTCGTCAACCTTTATGGCACTGGCAACGGAAAGCTCAATTCCAGCTCTTTCGGCTATTTCAGAGTTGGGGGATACCCCCACGGAAAGCACCACCATATCAACAGGGAACCTTTCGCCTTCAACCACAACAGCTTCCACCGAATCGCCGCCTTCAATTCTGTCAACCTTTGAACCCCAGCAGGTTATAACCTTATTCTCATCCGCCTTCTCTTTAACGAAGTCCACCATGTCGTCGTCAAACTGAGGGGGAGGAGAAGGGACTATGTCAATGCTCACCACCTCTATACCCTGCCTCACGAAGGCATCTATGAGCTCAAGCCCGATAAAGCCCGCACCTATCACAGCGGCTCTCTTAACCTTTTTATCGGAAATGTAGTTTTTTATAGCGATGCCGTCGTCAAGGCTTTTGAGGGTGAAAACCCCTTTCAAATCCACGCCTTCTATGGGAAGCCTTCTTGAAGACGCTCCCGTTGCTATCACCAGGGAATCAAAAGAGACCTCTTCCTTCTTTCCCTCTCTGGATTCAACTATAACTTTGAAATTTTTAGCGTCTATCTCTTTTGCCTCCCAGCCGAGATTGACCTTGATACCGGCTTTCTCAAAGTCTTCCGGTTTTCTGACTATAAGCTCCTCATAGCTCTCTATCTCCCCTGACAGAAAATAAGGCATTCCACAGGCCCCGTAAGAGACGAAACGCCCCTTTTCAAACACAACGATTTCAGCATCCTTGTTGGTCCTCCTTGCCTTTGCAGCAGCCGACATTCCACCGGCAACTCCACCTATAACCACAATCCTCATCGCTCAATCTCCTTTTTTATTCTCTCAACGAGATGCCTCACGCTGAGGCCCTCAACCTCGTAAAGCTCCTCCGGAGTTCCGGAAGGAGCATATCTTCTAACTCCCATCTTTGCCATGCGGATATAGGTGCCGAGCTCAAGCACCTTATCGGCAATTACACTGCCCAGCCCCGTATGGATGTTGTGGTCTTCGTAAACTATGACAACCCCCTCCTGTCCCCAGGAGAGTATCTTTTCCATATCGGGCTCAAGAACACAGGGAACATTCACCACCCTCACCGACACACCTTCCTCTCTCAACGCATCCGAAGCCTCAACAGCCCGGTGAAGCATATTTCCGTAGCTCAACACCGTAACATCAGCGCCTTCCCTCACCACATCCATCCTGCCATACACGAACTCGTAATCCCCACCGAACAAAGGCTTCCCTTCACCATCCGTTATTATAGGCTGAGCCTCTCTGCCCATACCGATGGCAAAGTTACCGTATTCACTGAACACATACCTGACGGCTCTGTCCATCTGATTGGCATCGGCGGGAACTATCAGCTTGAAGCCAAAGAGATTCCTTATAAGCCCGATGTAATCTATGCAGTGATGGGTCTTTCCGTCCTGACCAACATCTATGCCCAGATGGGTAAGGATAAGCTTCAAATTGGTGCAGTTTATGTCGTTCAACCTGTGCTGATTGTAAACCTCGTCTATTCCAAACACTCCAAAATCGGCAAAGACGGATATCACCCCGCAAACGGAAAGCGCCCCCGCCACAGTGGCGGTGTTGTGCTCCTGAACTCCCGCTTCAAAGAAGAAGTCAGGCAGTTCTTTAGCAAACCATCCTGTCCTGACCGAATCCCTGAGGTCGCAGTCAAAAACGGCTATAGGCGTTTTCCCTTCAACGCCACAGTTTCTCTTCCCAACATCAAGAAGGGCTTTGCCGAAAGCCGCCCTGTTGTCTATCTTGTCGCCGGGATAATAGGTGAAAGGCTCTCCCAAATCCACATTTATTGGATACTTAAGGCAGTTATCAGGCTTTTTGGAAATGGCGGCTTCACTTCTTAATGTTCTATACCTTGCCCTGTCGTTGTCTATATCAAGCTCTTTAAAGGCGGAGGCTATCTCCTCCTCCTTCAAAGCCCTGCCGTGATACTGTTCGTCGTCTTCCATAAAAGAGACGCCTTTACCCATAACCGTGTGGGCTATAATGGCGTAAGGGTTCTCCGTATCTTCAAGGGCGGTCTTTATTGCTCTGTAAATCTCCGCATGGTTGTGGCCGTCAACCTCCAGCACCTTCCAGCCGTCAGCCTCATAGTTCCCCTTTATGTTCACAGGCATAACCTGATTCAGCTTACCGCTTATCTGGATGTTGTTGTAGTCTATAATCACCGTGAGGTTGTTGAGTCCAAACTTTCTGGCAAACCTTCTCGCTTCTGCAACCTGCCCCTTTGCCTGCTCGGCGTCAGACATGATAACGAAAGTGTTGAATCCGAGCCCTTTTATCTTTGAAGCCAGAGCGAAACCACAACCTGCGGAAAGCCCCTGACCGAGGTTTCCGGTGGACCACTCAATTCCCGGAACCACCCTCTCAACATGCCCCTCAAATATGCTACCCGCCTTTCTGAAGGTGGCTATGGCCGCATCAATGTCAAAAAAACCGAGCCTGCCCAGCACGGAATAGACACCGGGAGACGTATGTCCGTGGCTTACCACTATCCTGTCCCTATCTTCCCTGTCAGGATTTGAAGGGTCTATGTTGGCGTAGGAAAAGACCACAAGAAATATGTCAAGGGAAGAGATGGA
>JAADEW010000036.1 GCA_013153205.1 Deferribacteres bacterium
GGGATACCGCCGTTCAGGAAGCTCTTTTTCTCACCAAGTTTGCCTCCAAGGTCTATCTCATTCACAGAAGGGATAAGCTGAGAGCGGCTCCGATTTTGCAGGAGAGGCTTTTTAAGAATCCGAAAGTAGAGGTAATATGGAACACGGTGGTGGTTGAAGTGCTCGGTGAAGAGAGTGTGGAAGGGGTGCGGCTCAAAAATGTTAAGACGGGTGAGGAGAACGTGCTTAATGTGTCCGGCGTTTTCGTCTTTATTGGGGTAAAGCCCAACACTGCTTTCGTAAGTGATGTTATAGACCTTGACCAGTCAGGCTTCATTATCACCAACGAGAACCTTGAGACCAACATTCCCGGAGTCTATGCGGCGGGGGATGTGAGAAGAAAGGCTCTGCGGCAGGTGATAACCGCCTGTTCAGACGGGGCAACGGCGGTATTTCAGGCACAGAACTATATAGAGAGGTTCCATGAGGCTTGATAAGTTTCTGAAAGTTTCCCGCATTATAAAAAGAAGAACTGTTGCCAAGGAGGCTTGCGAGGCAGGGGTGATAAAGGTTAACGGTGTTAAAAGCAAGCCTTCCAAAAAACTTAAAGCCGGAGATGTGGTTGAAATAGAGACGCCGAGCTTTTACCTGAAGTTTGAGGTTCTTTCCATTCCCCGCACAAATGTAAAAAAAGCTGAGGCGGCCTCTCTGGTGAGGATAATAAAAGAGGAAAGGAGAAGACCGGAGCTGTGGGAGGAGTGATAGTCATAACCATGGGAGACCCTGCGGGTATAGGTCCGGAGATTATACTCAAAGGCTACCGCCGTTTCGGCAGAAATTATGTGCCCGTGGTGGTGGGAGACGCCGGAGTGCTGGATTTTTACAGACAGCTTTTGAAGATAGATGTGCCTTTGAAGGAGATAAAAGATTTGAGCGAGGCTGAAGGTGGTTTTCTCAATGTGCTCTCTTTGAGCCGTCTTGGTGCAGGAAAAGATTTTTCTCCCGGTGTCTCCAGTGAGGTATGCGGAAAATGGGTGGTTGAGTATATAAAAAAGGCGGTCTCTCTGTGCATGGCTGGTGGAGCTCAGGCTGTGGTTACGGCACCCATATCAAAGGCTTCCATGCACAGGGCGGGTTATAGCTATCCGGGACACACGGAACTTCTCGCCGAGCTGACAGGAACAAAGACCTACGCCATGATGCTTACAGGGGGTGGAATCCGCGTGGTTCTCGTGACCATACATGTGCCTTTGAAAGAGGTGCCTTCCCTTTTGACGAGAGAAGGGATTGAGGAGAAGATTGAGCTTACAGTAAAAGAGATGAAGCGCCTTTACGGCATAGACGAGCCGGAGATAGCAGTCTGTGGTCTGAACCCCCACGCAGGTGAAGACGGGGCTTTCGGTGATGAAGAACAGAAGATTATATCCCCTGCTATAAAGAAGTTTGAAGGCAGGTATAAGGTGAGCGGTCCTCATCCTGCTGACACGGTATTTTACTGGCAGAAAAAGGGGAAGTATCACGCAGTTATCGCCATGTATCACGACCAGGGGCTGATACCGGTTAAGCTTGCAGGGTTTGAGGAAGGGGTGAACGTCACCCTGGGCCTTCCCATCATACGCACGTCCCCCGACCACGGAACGGCTTTTGACATAGCGGGGAAGGGGGTGGCAGACCCCACAAGTATTGTTTGCGCCTATAACCTTGCTTCTCTCTTTGCCGAAAACGCTTTAGGGAACAAAGCCTAAGTTCTTGGATATTTCCAGAGCCGCTTCCTTAACCGCCTCCACAAGCTCAGGGATTCTGTCTTCCGTCATTCTGAACGAGGGAGCGGTGATGGAAAGCCCTGCCACCACATACTTGGTGTAGTCCCTGATGGGTGCTCCAACGCACCTTACATCTTCCTGAAACTCCTCGTTGTCTATGGCGTATCCCTGACGAGCCACTTCTTCCAGATGCTTGAGGAGCTCTTCCCTGTCCGTTATGGTGTTCGGGGTGTAGGGTTTGAGCTTCTCTTCCCGCAGTATGGTTTCAAGCTCGTCTTTGGGGAGGTTGGCAAGCTGGACCTTGCCTATGGCCGTGGCATACGCCGGTATCTGGCTTCCCACCCTTGAGACCACCCTGACCGTGTGAGTGGTCTCTATGTTGTCAATGTAAACCGCATATATGTTTCTTAAAACGCCGAGATAGACCGTTTCGTTGAATCTATCTCTCAACTTCCTCATTACGGGCCTTGCGTGCTTTATAAGTCCCATCTGATACTTGAAAATCAGGCTCAGTTCGAATACTTTGGGACCGAGCCGATAGCACTCGGTTTTTGGGTTCTGTTCTATATAACCCCTGTATTCCAAAGTTGCTAATATTCTAAAAACATTGTTTTTATGTAAGCCTAATTTTTGAGAAAGTTCCGTCACTCCCATCTCTTCCTTCTCTGTATAACAGCATAGAAGCTGCAGTGCATGGTCAACCGCTTTTACCAACGGCATTTCTTTTTTAGCTCTTTTTCTCATAATTCGCTCCTTAAAATCTTGATGTTGAGAATTTAGAACAAAGTTATTAAATTGTCAATAGAGCCGTTAAAAAGATTGGAGTCAATTTAAAGTTTCTGCTCTATTGATTTTGGAGCTTTTATCCTACATCTTAATATAAGTAAAGTTTCTTTGTTTTTTTCCGATAAGCTAAATTATAGAGAAAAGAAGGAGAGGGGAAATGAAGATACTGGTGGTGGATGACTCATCTACAATGAGGAGAATCATAATAAATACCCTTAACAAATTGGGTTACAAAGATGTGCTTGAGGCATCCAACGGACTTGAGGCTCTGGCGGTCCTCAAGGAGAATCCAGACGTCTCTCTCATACTTACGGACTGGAACATGCCTGAGATGGACGGACTCACCTTTGTTCAGACTTTGAGGAAGAGCAAAACCTTTGGAAAGGTGCCTATCATAATGATTACCACCATGGGGGCAAAGGAGGACATAGTCAAGGCGCTGAAGGCGGGTGTGAACAACTACATCGTGAAGCCCTTTACCCCACAGATTTTAAAGGAGAAGATTGCTCAGGTTATAGGGTCTTCATAAGGCGGGGGTGTGTAGATGGCAGAGCTTGAATTTTTAGAAGATTTTCTGGCTGAGGTAACGGAGATACTTGAACAGCTGGACCAGGACCTTGTTGAGCTTGAGGAACATCCGGAGGATTTGGAGCTTCTGAACAAGATTTTCCGCGCCGCTCATACCATGAAAGGCACCTCGTCTTTTATGGGCTTTGAGAAGATGACCACAGTCACCCATCGGATGGAGGACATCCTCAACCTTCTGAGGAAGGGGGAAGCCAAGCTCACTCCTGAAGTTATGGATGTGGTGCTGGAAGCCGTGGATGTGGTCAAAGAGATTGTGGAAAACATAAGGGAGACCCAGTCCGAAGGTGACATTGACATAACGGAAATAGTCAAAAAGCTGGAGGACGCATATAAGACCTTAACCGGAGAAAAGAAGGAGGAAAGCTCCTCTGATGAGGAGGTCATAGGGGGCGGGAAACCCCCTTCCAAAGAGGAGCTTGAAGCCTTTGATAGAGAGATACAGGAGCTTTTGAAAAAGGAGCTTGGGGAAGAGGCGCCACAGCCCTCCGCTGAGGAGACGGTCATAGGAGGCGGAAGACCCCCCACCAAAGAGGAGCTTGAAGCCTTTGATAGAGAGATACAGGAGCTTTTGAAGAAGGAGCTTGAAAAGGAGAAGAAAGAGGAGAAAAAGGCAGAGGCTGCTAAGAAAACCTCCAAGGACGAAAAGAAGGAGAGGAAAGGCGATACCACCATAAGGGTTGATGTGTCCCGCCTTGATGCGCTGATGAATCTTGTCGGTGAGCTCGTTCTGGGAAGGAACAGGCTTTTGAGGATAGCTCAACAGCTTTCGGCTAAATACGAGGACGACGAGCTGATTCACGCCCTTGAGGAGACCCTTGACCAGGTTGACTTCATAACCACGGACCTTCAGATGGCGGTGATGAAGACGAGGATGGTTCCCATTGCAAGGGTCTTCAACAGATTTCCGCGAGTTGTGAGGGACCTTGCCAGAGAGCTTAAGAAAGAGGTGAAGCTTATAATAGAGGGTGAGGATACGGAGCTTGACAGGTCCATAGTGGAGGAGATTGGAGACCCGCTGGTTCACCTTGTGAGGAATGCCATAGACCACGGGATAGAGCCCCCTGAGGAGAGGGAGTTTCTGGGCAAACCAAGACAGGGAACCCTGAGGCTTGCCGCCTATCACGAGGGAAATCACATCGTGATATTGGTGGAAGATGACGGAAGGGGTATAGATGTTGAAAAAATAAAGAAGAAAGCCCTTGAAAGGGGGCTCGTTACCGAAAACGAGCTTTCCCGTATGAGCGAAAAGGAGATTCTGAATCTCATATTCCTGCCCGGATTTTCCACGGCGGAGAAGGTAACCGATGTGTCCGGGCGTGGAGTGGGAATGGATGTGGTCAAGACCAATATTGAAAAGCTGAACGGCACCATAGAGATAAATACAGAGCTCGGCAAGGGAACGCAGATTATCATAAAGATACCTCTCACCCTCGCCATAATACAGGCGCTTTTGGTTAAAGTGGCAGATGAGATATACGCTATTCCCCTCGTTTCCGTGGTGGAGGCTGTTAAGATTTCTCAGGACGAGGTGCAGACGGTAGAGGGGAAAGAGATTATAATTCTCAGGGATTCGGTTCTGCCGCTTGTCAAGCTGGCGGATGTCTTTGACATTCCCGCGGAGGAAGAGGTGTCTCCTTATGTTGTGGTTCTTGCCATAGGGGAGAGGAGATTCGGACTTGTGGTGGATTCCCTCATCGGACAGGAGGAGATAGTGATAAAGTCTCTTGGTAATTATCTCACCAACATAGAGGGGATTTCAGGTGCCACCATAATGGGAGACGGCAGGGTTACCCTCATAGTTGATGTGGCCGGGCTTGCCAATCTTATCTCCAA
>JAADEW010000042.1 GCA_013153205.1 Deferribacteres bacterium
ATCATGGCGTAAACGGGGCTTTCCTCCTTTCCTGCCACATCTCCTATCACATAGACCACGGGTTTCAGGTTTTTGTGGTATATGGGGTGCTCAATAACCCCTTCCTTTATGGTTGCCACTTCCGATATGGGAATGACCTTTCCGGTTAAGGTTTTCACCTTTATTTTCTTGAGGTTTTCCAATCCGGAGCGCTCAACTTCAGGGTATTTCACCAACACATATACATCTTCCTTTTCGTAGGGAACATGGAGCAGTCCGGCAATGCTTCCCTTCATGGCCGCTTCAAGCACCTCCCTTATTCTCAGGGGAGATACGCCCAGACTCAACGCCTTGTCCCTGTCAACGGTGATTATGTATTGAGGCTGTGGGTCGGTCATATACCAGTCTGCGTCCACCACGCCGGGGGTGTGGTCAAAGATGTCCAGAACCTTTCTGGCAATCTCTATCTGCTTCTCGTAGTTGGGTCCGTATATCTCCGCCACCAGCGTATCCAGCACAGGAGGACCGGGGGGCACCTCAACCACCTTGACCCGGGCGTTGTATTTGTCGCCTATCTTGTGGATAAAGGGCCTCACCCTTTTGGCTATCTCGTGGCTCTGAAGCTTCCTTTCGTGCTTGGGAAGGAGGTTCACCTGTATGTCAGCCACATTCGGTCCGCGTCTTAAGTAGTAGTGTCTTACCAGCCCGTTGAAGTTGAAGGGGGCGGCACAGCCTATGTAGAGCTGATAATCGGTCACCTCTTTCTGGGTTGCGAGGAACTGGCCTATGTCCTCTGCGACCTTTGCCGTCTCCTCAAGGGAAGTCCCTTCAGGCATGTCTATTATCACCTGAAATTCGCTTTTGTTGTCAAAGGGAAGCATCTTCACATAGACGAGCTTGAAGTAAAAGAGGGAAAGGGAAGCGATGAACAGGATAAATACAAAGCCCAGAAAGGTCCACCTCCACCTCCAGTCTCTAATGAGGTGCTCCATCATCCACCGGTAATACTTGGTGAAGATGTCTTCCTTTTCCCCTTTGAATGCGTGTTTGTCCCTTCCAAGGAAGTGGTAAGCGGTCCACGGGGTAATAACGAATGCCACTATCATGGAAAAGAGCATGGCCACCGACGCACCGATGGGCATGGGGCGCATGTAGGGACCCATGAGCCCCCTTACGAACGCCATGGGGAATATGGCGGCAATCACCGTGAATGTGGCAAGGATAAGGGGACTTCGCACCTCGTTAACCGCATCAACAATCAGCCTCTTGAAGTCCTTGCCCTTGTTTTCCGGCATCCTTATGTGCCGGACGATGTTCTCAACATCAACTATTGGGTCGTCAACGAGAAGCCCTATACAGAATATAAGGGCAAATAGGGTGACCCTGTTCAGGGTGTAGCCGTAAATGTAGTATATGAAAAGGGTTATAGCCAGAGTCACGGGAACCGCAACCGATACCACGAGGCTTGCCCGAATGCCGAGAAAGAGCGCCACCAGAATGACCACCGCACCCGTTGCGATAATCAGGTGTTCAAGAAGCTCGTCTGACTTCTCCTTTGCCGTTTCGCCATAGTTTCTCGTCACGGTTACGTGAACATCTCGGGGGATTAAAACCCCCTTCAGCTCCTCAACCTTTTTGAGCACCTTGTTGGCAAGCTTTGTGGCGTTTTTGCCCTTTCTTTTGGCTATGGCGATTGAGACCGCAGGGTAAAGCTCTCCCGGATGTGCGTATATCTTTTTCTCGGATGCGGCGGCACCTGCTCCAAAGAGCACATAGCTGTTCAGCTCTTCAGGTCCGTCTATGACCTTTGCTATGTCTTTGATGAATATGGGTTTTCCGTTTATAACCGTTACAAGGGTGTTTTCAACCTCTCTCTTTGATGTGAAGAAGCTGTTCAGCTTCACCTCATAGGTGAGGTTGTCCTTGAAGAAAAATCCGGCGTAGGACGCCTGATTGTTGGCAAACAGCGCCCTTTTTACATCAACGGCATCAAGCCCTAACGATGCGAGCTTTTCCGGGTCAAGCTCAACTCGCACTTCCCTTTTCTGCCCGCCGATTATGGTGGTTTCGGATATGCCAAAAGTGGCTCTTATCTCGTCGTTTACCCGGGCTACTATCTTTCTAAGCCTGTAGCCGTCGTATCCCTTGCCCCAGAAGGTAAGAACCAGAAACGGCACATCGTCTATGGTCCGCATCTTCAAAAGGGGCTTTGAGCATCCGGGGGGTATCCAGTCAAAGTGGGAGTATAGCTTATCATAAGTCTTTACCAGACTCTTTTCCGGGTCTTCTCCCACGAAAAACCTCACTATGGTCAGGGCTTTGCCCCTTTCAGCTGTGGAATAGACGTATTCCACTCCCGGTATCTCCCAGATGAGCTTTTCCATGGGACCTATGACCCGGTTCTCTATCTCCTTGGGGGAGGCTCCCGGCATGCTCACGAATATGTCTATCATGGGAACCACGATTTGCGGCTCTTCTTCGCTGGGGGTGTTGATGACTGCAAAGACTCCCAGAAGTATGGCAAAGACTATGAATATGGGGGTCAGCTTGGAGTCAACGAAGGTCTCCGTAATTTTTGAGATAAAACCCGTGGGATGTGTTGGAAGATTTTTGTCACTCAAGCTCGTCACCCTCTCTCACATTTTCCGTATTGGACACTACAATCTTTTCCCCCTCCTTCAGCCCCGCAAGCACTTCTATCATAAGCTCTTTCCCCTCTGCGCTTAGAGAGGAGTAAAGTGGAAGGGGTACAAGGCCCGCTTTGGTTCTTTCATAGACGCTTCCACAACGTATTACCTGAAAGTGTATGATGTTTTGCGGGTCAACGGTATATACCGCCTTCAGGTTTCCCCTCTGGACGATGGCTTTTTCCGGAACCACCACCGAATACGAGCTTTCCTGCGGAATGAACGCCCTTCCGAAAAGGCCTGATGGGAGCTTTTCGGACAGCTTGAGCTTCAAGCGGAAGGTGCTGCTTTTGGGGTCAACGGAGGATATGGAGTGGACCCTTCCCGAATAGGTGCGGTTGAGGGCTTTTATGAACACCGGTATCTCTTCCTGCTTTTTCACGGAATCAATGAGGCTTTCGTCAACATTGGTTACGAAAAGGGTGAAGCCTTTATCGGAATTTACGGCTAAAAGCGGCATTCCCGGTGCCACAAAGGTGCCCTCGTCAACGAATTTCTTTGAGACCACGCCGTCAAAGGGTGCCCTTATCTTCGTGTATTTTAGAAGGGAGGAGACCGCATTCTTTTCGCTTTTCATCCTCTTGATTTCGTAATCGAGAGAGCGAATCTCCTTTTGAGTGGCGAGATACTGGGATTTTATCCTGTCAAACTCCTCTTTGGTTACTGCTTCCTCCTTCAGGAGGGCTTTGTATCTGTGAAAGTTTTTCTTTATGTATTCAAACTTCGCCGTGAGCGCTTTTTTCTTCATGAGGAGCGCTTTTATTCCCCTTTCTACGGCGGTTATTCTTGCCTTTATGTCGCTGTCGTCAACCTCAAGAAGCAGTTGCCCTTTTTTGACCCTTCTTCCTTCGTCAACCAGTATTCTTTTCACGGTGCCTGACGTTTTGCTTGACAGGGTTGCCGTCTGCTCAGCCTTGGTTCTTCCCGGAAACTCCCTCACCTTGAGCACGGGCAGTCTCTTGACCGTTGCTGTTTCTGCCTTTACCTTTCTCCTTTTCACTTCCACATGCGGCTCTTTTTTACAGCCGGCAAGCCAGACGGCTAAAATGCAGACTGTTATGGCTAATGCTTTAATTTTCAGCACCCTTTTCTCCTCCCACTCCAATGAATTCTAACAGGCTACCCGCGCTGTAGTAGGCGCTGTAAACGGACATGAGGTATTGATGCAGGGCCCCAAGATACCTCGCCTTTGCCTCTTCAAGGGCTGTCTGGGTGTCGGTAAGCTCCGTTATGGTGGCAAGCCCCTGCGAGTAGCGCTTCTCTATCACTTTGAGGCTTTCCCTTGCTTCCGCCACGGCGGTTTTTGCTGTGCGTATGTTTTCCCTTGCCTCTTTAATCCTTAACACGGAACTTATCACCTCAAGGACTACCTCTTTCTCTTTTTCTCTGGCAAGCTCTTCTGCCTGAATAATCCTTGCCTTCGCCTTCTTGACCTTCCTTTCCCGTATGAGGCCGTCAAATATGTTGAGCTTTGCCACGGCTCCAATGCTCCATGCGGCACCGTCGCTGTCGCCGGGGAAGTTGTGCCCGTGCCATTCCCACGACGAGACCACATCTATTTTGGGGAAGTAGTCGGAGTAGGCTATCCTGAGGTTCTGCCTCTCAATGTTTATCCTCTTTCTCACCGCTGTAAGGTCTTTCCTTCTGTTTAGGGCATTGTTTATCAGGGAATTGAGGTTCAGGTTGAGCCTTTTGAGTCTGGCGTACAGGCTTTCTATGTCGCTTTCCGTATCCGTCAGCTCCTGAGGGCTTTTGCCCACAAGGATGGAGAGCTTCCTTCTGGCTATGTTGAGGCTCGTCTTCTCCCTCACGAGCCTCTCTTTTTGAGCGGACAGATAGACCTTTGCCTTGAGGAGGTCCGCTTTGAGAGCCATTCCCTTTGTGTAGAGGGCTTTTGCCTGTTTGACATGCCTGCCCGCCGTCTTAACCGCTGAACGGGCGGCTTTCACCCTGCTTTTTAGCCAGCATATCTCAAGGTAGGATTTGGTCACCTCAAGGGCTATCTCCTCCTTCGTTTTCTTGTTTATGTCCTTTGCGATTTCAAAGGCGTATCTCCTTGCCTTTATGGCTGAAAGTATCTCCCCGCCTCTGAACAGCGGCATTGCGGCGTTGATGGAGGATTTGAAGTCGGTAACGGCGTCCGGGTCGTTGAAGCCTTTAAGGTTCATCATGGAAGGCACAACGTCTTTTCTGCTCATCTTGCTCATCCACACAAAGGGAGGACTGCTTGACCTTATTGCATCTTCTTCAAACCATAT
>JAADEW010000030.1 GCA_013153205.1 Deferribacteres bacterium
TTGATGTTATCCTTTCTGAGGTTGGACCTCAGAAGATACAGGTTATCAAAGTGGTAAGGCAGATTACCGGTCTTGGACTCAAAGAGGCCAAAGAGCTTGTTGAAAGCGCTCCCAAGCCGGTTAAGGAAAAGGTGTCCAAGGAGGAAGCCGAATCTATCAAGAAACAGCTTGAGGAAGTCGGCGCCAAGGTTGAGATTAAGTAATTATTCTGTGTTTTACATAAGTTTTTTAAGGGTAGAAGGGGTGGTGCCCTTCTACCCTATAGCTATTTGTGAAAAGTGCTTATAAACTCTTTGTGTGAGGTGATTTTAGTATGATTAAGGTGGAGAGGAAAAATTTTGGTAAAATCAAAGAGATAATGGATCCACCGTTTTTGCTGGAGCTTCAGAAAAGGTCATATGAGGATTTCCTCCAGTATTATACTCCCTGGGACAAAAGGGAAGAGAAGGGATTAGAGGCTGTTTTTAAAAGCGTGTTTCCCATAGAAGATTTTACCGGAACGGCAAGGCTTGAATACATTGGATACGAGGTGGGTAGATGGCGCTGTAAATGCGGGGAGTATAAAGGGCTTGGAGGACCCAATATCGTTTGCGAAAAATGTGGTGAGAAGCTCTTTTTCATACCCAAGTATTCGCCGCACGAGTGTAAAAAGAAAGGGTTAACTTACGGCGCTCCTTTAAGGATTCTTTTGAGGCTCATAACTTACGACAGGGACGAGGAAACCGGCGAAAGAACCATAAGGGACATCAGGGAGCAAAAGGTCTATCTCGGCGAAATACCTTTGATGACGGAAAACTATACCTTTGTGATAAATGGGGTGGAGAGGGTTGTTGTAAGCCAGCTCCACAGGTCTCCCGGTGTGGTTTTTGAGGAATTGAGGTCTGCTTCCGGGACTTCAAAGCCTTCAATTCTGGGAAGGATTATACCTTACAGGGGCTCCTGGCTTGACTTTGAGTATGATAGCAAGGGCTTGATGTATGTTAGAATAGACAAGAGAAGAAGGTTCCTCATAAGCACTTTCCTGCTTGCCCTTGGAATGACGCCGGAGCAGATACTTAAAACCTTTTACGAGACAGAAAAGGTTTATGTGCTTGATGGGGGGGCGAGGTTTGAGAAGGAATTGAAAGAGACCATCATAGGTCAGAAGCTTTCCGTTGATGTTGTGCATCCAGAAACGGGGGAGGTTCTTTTCAGAGGGGGCAGAAAGGTTACTCAGGCTGCTTTCAGGAGAATGAAAAATGCAGGGCTTACCCGTATTCCCGTGGCTGAAGAAGATATATGGGGCAAGCCCGTTGCCAACGACATAATAGACCCGACAACGGGTGAGGTCATCCTTGAGGTCAACGAACCCATAACTCCGGAAAAGCTCAACGAGATAAGAACAAAGGTGGACAGCTTTGAGATACTCGTTGTGGAAGGAGATTTCGTTGACCCGTCCATAAGGGAGGCGCTCAGTCAGGATAAAGTAAAGACGGAGGAAGAGGCTTTAAAGGAGATATACAAAAGAATGCGTCCCGGTGAGCCTCCCACTTATGAGGCGGCTAAGGAATACTTCCACAGGCTCTTTTTTGACCCGGATAGGTTTGACCTTTCCGAAGTGGGAAGGCTCAAAATCAACAGGAAGTTTGGATTTTCCGATGAAGAGGTGCCTCTGTCATGCAGGACACTGCGGATTGAGGACATAATCGCCGTTGTCAAATACATGATGAAGCTTAAGGTTGGGCAGGCTCAGGTTGATGATATAGACCACCTCGGAAACAGAAGGGTCAGGCCTGTTGGTGAGCTTCTGGAGAATCAGTTAAGAGCCGGGCTCATGAGGATACAGAGGACAATAAGGGAGAAGATGAGCATTGAAGATATAGAGTCCATGATGCCCTATGAGCTCCTTTCCGCAAAGCCCTTTACTGCTATAGTGAAGGGCTTTTTCACCAGCGGTCAGCTTTCCCAGTTTATGGACCAGACCAATCCTCTGTCTGAAGTTACGCACAAGAGGAGGCTTTCTGCCCTTGGTCCGGGAGGTTTGACGAGGGAAAGAGCCGGTTTTGAGGTGAGGGACGTTCACCCATCTCATTACGGCAGGATTTGTCCTATTGAGACGCCGGAAGGTCAGAATATTGGATTGATAACCTCTCTTTCCGTCTATGCCAGAGTGAACAAGTATGGATTTATAGAGACCCCTGTCAGGAAAGTGGTGAACGGTAGGGTTACCAACGAGATAGTTTATCTTTCTGCCTTTGAAGAGGAGAACTACACCATTGCTCAGGCAAACGCTCCCATAGACGAAGAGGGAAGGTTTACAAAGGACAGGATTCAGGCAAGAAAAGCGGGGGAATTTGTAACGGTTTCTCCTGAAGAGGTTGATTTTATGGATGTTTCTCCCAAACAGCTTGTCAGCGTTTCCGCTTCCCTGATTCCGTTTTTGGAGCACGACGACGCCAACCGTGCTCTCATGGGATGTAACATGCAGCGTCAGGCTGTTCCTCTTATAAGAACAGAGGCGCCCCTTGTGGGAACAGGTATGGAGAAGAAGGTTGCTCGCGATTCCGGGATACTGGTCGTTGCTAAAAGGCCCGGGGTTGTGGCTAGCGTTGATGCTACCAGAGTGATAGTGGTGGTGGATGATGAAGCCGGAGGCGGTATAGACGTATATTATTTAAAGAAGTTTGACAGGTCCAATCAGAACACCTGCTATAACCAGAAGCCCATAGTTGAGAAGGGTCAGAGGGTAAAAGCCGGTGATATAATAGCGGACGGTGCTTCTACCGATGAAGGGGAGCTTGCTCTTGGAAAGAATGTGCTCGTAGCGTTTATGCCGTGGAGAGGATACAACTTTGAGGACGCTATTCTTGTTTCTGAAAGGCTGGTGAGGGAAGATGTTTACACATCCATCCATGTTGAGGAGTTTGAGATAGAGGCGAGGGACACGAAGCTTGGGCCCGAGGAAATCACGAGGGACATTCCTAATGTAAGCGCTGAAGCACTGAAGAATCTTGATGAATACGGAATTGTGAGGATAGGGACCAAGGTTAAGCCGGGCGATATTCTGGTGGGCAAGGTGACGCCTAAAGGAGAAACCTACCTTTCACCTGAAGAAAAGCTCATAAGGGTTATCTTTGGTGAGAAAGCCCGTGAGGTTAAGGACAGCTCTCTGAGGGTTCCTCCCGGTGTGGAAGGCTTTGTGATTGATGTTCAGGTGTTCGCAAGGAAGACGGGAGAGCCTGACCCTGCCAAGGAAGAGCAGATAGAGGAGGAGAGAAAGCGTATAGAGGAAGATTTCGCCGAGCAGATGGATATATTGTGGCAGGTTGAGAAAGAGAAGCTGATACCGTTTCTGGAAGGCAAAAAGGTCAATCAGGATGTGATAGACCCCAAAAGCGGGGAGCTTCTGCTTGAAGAGGGAGAGATTCTCACACGGAGTGTTCTGGAAAAGCTTCCCGGATATTTCGTGAGAAACATAAAGGTGAGGCTGAGCAAGGACGAAAGGGAAGAATACGAAAAGATTATCAACAAGACCAACGAGGAGATTGGAAGGCTGAGAATGCTCAGAGATGAGCTTATAGACTCGCTCTACAGACCTGATGAGCTTCCTCCCGGTGTGCTGAAAAGAGTGAAGGTTTATGTGGCTACCAAGAGGAAACTTCAGGTGGGAGATAAGATGGCAGGTCGTCATGGTAACAAAGGTGTTATATCCAGAATAGTGGCTGTGGAGGATATGCCATTTATGGAGGATGGAACTCCTGTTGACATGGTGCTGAATCCTCTCGGCGTGCCGTCTCGTATGAACATTGGACAGATTCTTGAAACACACCTCGGATGGGCGGCTAAAGAGCTCGGCAATAAGCTCGGTGAGGTGATAGAAAAATACAGGGAGGAGGCAGCTTCTCACATAAGGAACTTCTTAAAGGAGATATACGGTGATTCAGGCAGGTGGATAGACGAGCTGAGCGATGACGCCGTCATTGAGCTTGCTAAAAAGCTGGCAGCCAAGGGCATTCCCATGTCTTCCCCTGTTTTTGATGGGGCTTCTGAGGATGAGATAAAGGCTCTCCTTGAGAGAGCGGGCCTTCCCAGAACTGGAAGGGTGAGGCTCTATGACGGTAGAACTGGTGAGCCTTTCCATCAGACGGTAACTGTGGGATACATTTACATGCTCAAGCTTCATCACCTTGTTGATGAAAAGATTCACGCAAGGTCAACCGGTCCATATTCCCTTATTACCCAGCAGCCTCTTGGAGGAAAGGCTCACTTTGGCGGACAGAGGCTTGGTGAGATGGAGGTCTGGGCGCTTGAGGCTCATGGTGCCGCTCATACCCTGCAGGAGATGCTCACGGTGAAATCTGACGACATTATCGGAAGGAACAAGATGTATCAGGAGATAGTGAAGGGGCATCCTCTGCTTAAGCCCGGCCTGCCGGAGTCTTTCAAGGTTCTGGTAAAGGAACTGCAGGGGCTCTGTATAGATGTTGAGGTTATTGAAAGAAAGAAAAAGTCTTAAATTGGAGGTATAGAGGTGGTTGAAGATAGAGATAGGTATTGGATGTATGAACAGCTTCAGGACCCATCCAATATAGAGGCTATAAGGATAAGGCTTGCCTCACCTGAAAAGATAAGAGAGTGGTCTTATGGGGAAGTGAAAAAGCCTGAAACTATCAATTACAGAACCTTTAAACCGGAAAAGGATGGGCTTTTCTGTGCAAGAATATTTGGTCCTGTAAGGGATTGGGAGTGTCTTTGCGGAAAATACAAGAAGATAAAGCACAGAGGAGTGGTTTGCGACAAGTGCGGAGTTGAGGTCACCACTTCCAAGGTGAGAAGAGAGAGAATGGGCCACATTGAGCTTGCGGCTCCTGTGGCTCACATCTGGTATGTCAAGGTGCTTCCCAGCAAGATTGGTGTTCTTCTCGGGCTTTCCA
>JAADEW010000056.1 GCA_013153205.1 Deferribacteres bacterium
CACATAGAGAAGCTGGCAAAAGAACAGGCGGAGCTGGTGAAAAAAGACAGCGAGCATTTAAGCGAAACGGTGAGGATAGTGGACGAAGCCACCAACATGGCGAGGGAGCTGGCACAGGAAGCCATAAGCATATCTGAGGAAACGGCTGAGATAGAGAAAAACCTTGAGGGAAGCAAAAGCGTGTTAGAGGATTCCGTATCCGTGGTTGACAATGTGGTGGACATCATCGGCGACTTTGAGCACAGGGTAAAGCAATACAGCAAAAGGGTGGACGAAATGCTCAACATCATCAACACCATCAACGAAATTGCCGACCAGACAAATCTCCTTGCGCTAAATGCGGCAATTGAGGCGGCAAGAGCCGGCGAGCACGGAAGGGGCTTTGCCGTGGTGGCTGACGAGGTGAGGAAGCTCGCCGAAAGAACGCAGAAGGCAACCTCAGAGGTGGAATCCTTTATAACCGTGAGCAAGAAAGAATTTGACGAAATGATAGACAAGGTGGGACAAATCGTTGAATACTCCAAAATTCAGGCTGACAGGGTAAAAGACCTAAAAAGCATCTTCAACTCCATGATGGAAAGCGTAAAGACCATAGCGGAAAAGGTGGAAACAAAAATTACGCAGGCAACGGAAACCCAGAGCTCCTTTATGGAAGAGGCAAAGAACTACATAAGCAAGGTGTATGACGAGCTTGAAAGGCTTGCGAAAAACTCCGAAAAGCTCTTTGAAGAGGCGAAAAACTTCAGGGAAATAGCCCAGGAGCTGAAGAAGAGGTTTGAAGGAGAACACGAGTAAATTTTCCGGTGGACAAAAGGGCAAAAGGGTATATATTCTCTTGACGAAGAAGTTGCTCTTTGCTAATTAAGGGCAACGATGCTGTGGGCCGCTAGCTCAGTTGGTAGAGCAACGGCCTTTTAAGCCGTTGGTCCCAGGTTCGAGTCCTGGGCGGCTCACTTGTGTCCCCGTCGTCTAGCCCGGCCCAGGACACCGGCCTTTCACGCCGGTAACGGGGGTTCAAATCCCCCCGGGGACACACTTAATTTTGGAGACCCACTCATGAAAAAATCGGCGCTCATATCGCACAGTACCTTCTTCAAGCACAACCTGAAAGGCCATCCGGAAAATGCCGGAAGGCTTTCCGCTTTTTTGAGGAAACTGCCCGAATACAGGGACATCACCCAGTTTGAAGCAGAACCGGTAAGCTATGAGACGCTCAAAAAAGTCCACGACGAGGACTACATAAACAGGATTAAAGAAGCCTCCCGGAAAGGGGTGGGGTTTCTTGACCCGGATACCTATGTAAACTCCTTCACCTACGAAGCGGCTCTTCTTGCCGCAGGAAGCCTTGAGCAGGCGGTCAAGCTCACCCAAGAGGGATACCGATACATAATCTGTGCGGTGAGGCCTCCGGGACACCACGCAGAAAGAAACCGGGCAATGGGTTTCTGCATATTCAACAACATAGCGGTGGGAGCCGTAAGCGCCCTTGACAGCGGATACAACAGGGTTTTCATCGTGGACTTTGACGCACACCACGGAAACGGAACCCAGAACGCTTTCTACCACAACCCGCAGGTCTTTTACCTGAGCACCCACCAGTATCCCTTCTACCCCGGAACGGGAAGCAGTAAGGAAAACAACGAGCACATACTGAACTTCCCCCTGAAAGCCGGAGCATCAGACCCCGAATTTGCAAAGGTTTACGGCGAATACTTCCCTCAAGCCGCGGAGATGTTTGAGCCGGACATCCTTCTCGTATCCGCCGGGTTTGACATGCACGAGGAAGACCCCATGTCGGAGCTAAAAGTTAGTGATGCGGGAATGGAGTTCATCCTTGAGCAGATGCGCTCAGTTGCCGACGCACTGGGCATACCACTCGTTATAGCCCTTGAAGGGGGATACAACTACTCGGTGCTGGAAAGGGCCGGGGAGAAAATCTACCGGCTTTTCAGCCTGTAAGCCAGAAAAACGGCGTAAACACCGGCTACAATGAAAATGAACAGCCCCGGATGTGCTCCGTAAAAGGTTGAGTTTCTAAAAAGCTTCACATCCGCAAGAAGAACGCCTTTTCTAAACAGGGGGAGGCTCTTCACTATTTTTCCCTCCTCGTCTATCACGGCGGAAATACCCGTGTTGGCACACCTCACCAGATACCGCCCCAGCTCCACAGCCCTCAAATCCGCCGCCCACAGGTGAAGATAGGGAGCAATGGTTCTTCCAAACCACATGTCGTTGGTGATGTTGACCAGAAGGTCCGCTCTTTCCGCCGAACGGGCTATGTATTCGGGAAAGGCTATCTCGTAACATATAGCCACGAAGAAGCGCTTACCCTTAACCGAGAAAATCGTGCCTCTTTTCCCCCTCTCAAAGTCACCGGGAAGCTGGGCAAACCGGTATAGAAAAGAAAGTTCCTTTCTAAACGGAACGAACTCGCCATAGGGAACGAGGATTCTCTTGTCGTAAAAGTCAACAATCTTCCCCCTGTTCAGAAGATAAGCTCTGTTTATGAAAAAAATCTGCCCCCTCTTTTTCACATAAGAGATAACCCCCAGAAGAACAAAAGCCCCACACGAGGAGAGCTTCTCCAAAGTGAAGCGGGTCCTCCCAGCATCCTTTCCCCAGTAAAAAGGAAGGGTGGTCTCAGGAGTCACGATAAGCTCCGCCTTTTCACAGGCGCTGTCTATCATGGAAAGAACCGCATTTAGATTTTCGTCTCTGAAGGCGGGCTCCCACTTCTTCTCCTCGTCAAGGGAAGGCTGAACGAGGGCAACCTTTAAAGTCCCCCACGGGGAGGGCCTTTTCTTCAAAAAGGAGGGAGAAAGCCCAATCAAAAGAAGAAGCCCGCACAAAAGGGCGTTCTTCCAGTTGCCCTTCAAGGCAAAAAGCACCAGAAGGTTGACCATAAAAATAAGCAGGGTAACCCCCCACTGCCCGGTGTAGGAGGCAATCTGGATGAACCAGCTTATCCCGGCGTGGGTATGGGAAAGGCACAAAAAGGGAAAGCCGTAAAAGAGCTTCACCCTCAAATACTCGGCAATCACAAAGGAGAAAGCGGCTCCCCACAGGGAATACCTGACGGCTCTGCTCATAACGCCCCACAGCAGAAAGTACAGGGAAAGAAAGGTGCACAAAAAGAGATAGGCGAAAAGGGCAATCACCACGCCCGTGTTGCCGTAGCTGTCAACGGTCTTGGGTATCCAGTAGAGAGAAAAGAGGAAAAAGAGAAATCCGAAAAGCCAGAAATCTCTGAGCTTTCGCCTTTCAAATGAAAAGAGAAAAGGAACAAAAGCCACATGGGAAAGAAGAAAGTGCCCCTTAAAGGGCAGAAAGGAAAGAAAAAGCAAGAGGGCGCTCAGAAAAGCAGAGCTCATAACCTCACGCAAACACCCCTTTCAGCGAGATATCTCTTGGCTTCCTTCACGCTGTATTCCCTGAAGTGGAAGATGGATGCGGCAAGCACCGCATCGGCTTTGCCCTCAACGAGCCCCTCGTAAAGGTGCTCAAGATTCCCCGCTCCCCCAGAAGCAATCACGGGTATCTCAACGGCTTCGGATATGGTTCTCGTAAGCTCAATGTCATATCCCGCCTTGGTTCCGTCCCTGTCCATGCTGGTAAGAAGTATTTCTCCGGCACCCAGCTCCTCAACCCTTTTAGCCCACTCCACCGCGTCAATGCCCGTGGGAGTCCTTCCACCGTGTATGTAAACCTCCCACGAATCTCCCTTTCTCTTTGCGTCTATGGCAACCACGATGCACTGGCTTCCAAAGGCTTTCGCCCCTTCCCTCACAAGCTCAGAATTTTTAACGGCGGCTGTGTTTATAGACACCTTGTCAGCCCCTGCCTTTAAAAGAGCCCTGATGTCGTCAAGACACCGTATCCCTCCCCCCACGGTGAAGGGCATAAAAACCTCTTCAGCCACCTTTTTCACCACATCAATCATGATAAACCGCTTCTCGTAGGAGGCGGTTATGTCAAGAAAGACCAGCTCGTCAGCAAGCTCCTCGTCGTAAAACTTGGCGTTCTCCACAGGGTCACCGGCATCCACGAGATTGACGAAGTTGACCCCCTTAACCACCCTGCCCTCCTTCACATCAAGGCAGGGTATTATCCTTTTAGCCAGCATCCCTCGCCACCTCTATGGCTTCTCGCAGGGAAAATCTCTTTTCGTAAAGGGCTTTGCCCACTATAACCCCAATAACCCCGAAAGGCTCAAGCTCCTTTATTCTTTTTATATCCTCAAGGGAAGCCACTCCCCCGGATGCAATAACCGGAGTGTTAACCGATTGGGCAAGCTTTGCGGTAAGCTCCCGCTCCACCCCTTCAAGGGTTCCGTCCCTCGTTATCTCCGTGAAGATGATGGACTCAACGGGCAAACCGTCCACCTTTTCAGCCACATCAAAAAGGGAATCCCCTCCCGTCTCAACCCAGCCCCTGACGGCCACCTTCCCCCTTTTGGCGTCAATTCCGGCTATTATCCTTTCAGGAAACTCGTGCACTATCCCGGCAAACCTCTCAAAGTCCTCCACTATAAGGGTGCCCACTATAGCCCAGCTTACCCCCGCATCAAGCAGGGAAGAGACCGTCTCTCTATCCCTTATGCCTCCCCCCACCTCCACGGGAAGACCGCTTTTCTTCACTATCTCCTCTATAACCTTCAGGTTTTTCAGTGCACCCTCAAAGGCACCGTCAAGGTCAACCACATGAAGCCTTTCGGCCCCCTCATCTTTAAACATCAAAGCCACATCCACAGGATTGTGGTAATAGACCTTTGCCGTATCCTTCAAACCCTTGAAAAGCCTGACGCACTTGCCGTCCTTTATGTCAATGGCAGGAATCACTATCATGGTCTTAAAAGAACACCATTGAAGCGGCAAAGTCAACGA
>JAADEW010000022.1 GCA_013153205.1 Deferribacteres bacterium
ATAGCCGGATACCTTGAGATACCGAACATGGAAAAGCTTGAGATTGCGGGACCGGGGTTCATCAACATAACCATGAAGAGGGAATACTGGCACGGCGTTTTAAAGCACATAGCCGAAAAGGGAAGAGACTTTGGAGCGGAGGCGGGCTCCGGCAAGAAGATTCACCTTGAGTTCGTATCGGCAAACCCCACGGGTCCCCTTCATGTGGGACACGGAAGGGGAGCCGCCGTTGGGGACAGTCTGGGAAGAATACTGAAAAAAGCGGGCTTCACGGTGGAGCGGGAATACTACATAAACGATGCGGGAAGGCAAATGAGGCTCCTCGGAGAATCCCTGTGGGCAAGAATGATGGAGCTTCTGGGAAAAGAGGCTGAGTTTCCCGAAGACGGCTACCGCGGCAGTTATGTGATTGAGCTTGCAAAAGAGGTTCTCAACGAACACCCT
Source organism: Deferribacteres bacterium (assembly GCA_013153205.1). GTDB lineage: Bacteria > Thermosulfidibacterota > Thermosulfidibacteria > Thermosulfidibacterales > Thermosulfidibacteraceae > JAADEW01. Next base: position 445 of record JAADEW010000022.1, read on the forward strand.
GAAGTGGCAGAGCTTGAAAAGGAAGAGGCCGTTTCATTCCTCTCTGAATGGGGCAAAAACAGAATAATGGAGTGGATAAAGGAAGACCTCGCCGCCTTTGAGGTTGAATTTGACACCTTCTTTTCCGAAAAGAGCCTGCACGAAAGCGGAAAGATAGAAGAAGTCATAGAAAGGCTCAGGGAAAGCGGCTTTACTTACGAGAAGGAAGGGGCGCTGTGGTTTAAGTCAACGGAATTTGGAGACGAAAAGGACAGGGTTCTGGTAAGGGCAAGCGGAGAGCCCACCTACTTTGCCGCCGATGTGGCTTACCATATGGAGAAGTTTAAAAAGGGATTTGACCTATACATCAACATCTGGGGAGCGGACCACCACGGCTACATAAAGAGGGTGAAAGCCGCCCTTCAGGCTCTCGGATACGACCCGGAGAAGCTGGAGATACTCCTCATCCAGATGGTCTCCCTGCTGAAAGACGGAAAGCCCATCTCCATGTCAAAAAGGGCTGGTGAGCTGATAACCCTGAGGTGGCTCGTTGAAGAGGTGGGAAAGGATGCGGCAAGGTTCATATTTCTTACGAGAAAGTGTGACGCCCACCTTGAGTTTGACATTGAAGTGGCAAAGAGGCAGACCGAAGAAAACCCGGTGTTCTATGTTCAATACGCCCACGCAAGAATCTGTAGCATATTCAAGAATGCAGAAAAATTTCCGGAGCTGGAGGACATCCCCCTTTCCCTTGAGCTTCTCAAAGAGGAGGAAGAGATTGACATAATAAAGAAGCTCTCTCAGTTTCCCGATGTGATAGAGCTATGCGCAAGGAATCTGGAGCCCCACAGGCTCACCTATTACCTTCAGGAGCTTGCCTCACTGTTTCACACCTATTATAATAGGTTCAGGGTGCTGGTGGAGGACGCAAAATTAGCAAAGGCAAGGCTTACTCTTTGCAGAGCAACGAGGGCGGTCATAGCAGAGGGATTGCACCTTCTCGGTGTGTCAGCTCCTGAGGTGATGTGATGGTGAGAAGAGAGCCAAAAATCTATACCTTTTCCTTCAAGCGGAAAGAGATAGTGGCTGTTCTTGCCGGGCTTATAATCACATACATCATGGTCTTTCTTCTTGGCGTGGAGATAGGAAAAGACCTGTTTTCCGAACCAGCAGTGGTTGCGAACAAAGAAGAGGTGGTAAGAGAAAGCGAAGGAATCACAGAAGAAAATCGGGAAGAAAGGATACAGGAGCCCGTGGTAATCGCCAGAAAATCTGAAGAGAACTTCAACCAGGAAGAAAAGAGCGAGGAAGAGAAAGAGGTCGCCACCCCTATAAAACCCGTGGTCAAGCCCGAAAAGAGAGAAGTTATACCCACCTCGCGCATATTCATTCAGGCAGGAGCCTTTGCCAAAAAGAGCTATGCCCTTGACCTGCTCAAAAGGTTAAAAGAAAGGGGTTATAGAGCCCAAATCCGTGAGATAGGAAAGCTTTACAAGGTGATACTGGGACCCTATCCATCAGAAAAGACGGCCAAAGAAGACCTGGTGAAACTGCGAAGAGATGAGAAGATTTACGGCTATATTATTCATCTTTAGTCTGCTTATCTGCTCTGCCCGTGCAGAGTTCCCATACCCTGAAAATCCGCTTCCCGAAAATGCAACCATTAAAAACCCGCTTCCTGAAAGTCTGCCTTCCGAAAACGCAACAATTCCTGATAACACCGTGGCTATATGTGATTTTCCCAACGCCACATCCTCCCACTGGGAAGAGTTCGTAAAAGGCTTAAAACTTTCGCTGAAAAACAAGAAGTTAGAAATGGTTGAGACGGAAAACTGCACGAGGAACCAGATATCCTTCAACAACGAAACCCTCACCCTGCAGGATGCCCTGCCGAGCATACCTGAAGAGATAGAACACATAATTCCTCTGGTGAAAGGCTCTCAGATAGCCATAATCTACAGGCTTGAAGACAGCCTCCTTTCCCGGGTTCTGTCCCTTGAACTCGGCAAAGAGGGAAAGAAAATCGTTCTGGACATGGGTTTTCGGGAAGGAGAAAACAACAATTACAGAAACCTCATCAATAGCCTCCTTCAGTTGAAAAAAAACGGAGCGAATGTGGACACACTGATATTCATCGGCAACTACAAAGAGGCAACCCTTTTCGTTCCGTTCTTCAGGATATTTTCTCCTTCACCTGTAGTGGTGGGAACATGGCGCATATCGTCTCCCTACATGTTTTCTTACAGAAAGTTCATGAAAAAGCTGGTATTCTACGACTGGTATGTTCCATACAAACCCCTCATGCCATACCGCAAGTTCTGTTTAGCATACAAAAAGGAGTATAAAACCCTGCCTTCAAGGTATGCTTTCTTGGGTTATGAGCTGGGAAAGGAGATGGCACAATCGGGAAAGATGGAGGTAAAGAGGGTCTATCACCTCATAGAGCTAAAAAGTCTGCCCCGCCTTGTTCCTCCTGTCAGGTTTTAACCCCAACCTTAAAGAGAACAGAAAGTCTTCCCAGACGAGCTTTGGGGACATTCCCGTAGTTTTCAGCCTGAGCTCAACCTCAAAAAGTTTTTCAAGAACATATACGAGGTCTCTTTCCGACAGACGCGCACAGTATTCGCCGTATCTTCTTCTTTCATAGGGCTTAACCCCCATATTTTTCTTCACCGCTATGGTCTTTCTGACCGCATTCTGAAACAGGACGAGGAGAAAAACCGGATTAAAACCGGACGAAAAGAGGTAATCCAGAGCATCAAAAGCCTCCGGTGAGCCGGTTAGTGCCAGCTCTATAAAACTAAAGGGAGAATAGACCTTAGTCCCTGACACCACCTTTTTGTCAAAGCTGATGAGCAGTTTCTCAAGCTCTTTTTCAAGAACATCAAAGCTTCCCCCGGAAATGCTAACCAGAAAGTCCACAAATTCGTCGTCGTAAATTCCTCTTTTTTCCAGCTTCCTCTTCAGCCAGCTCCGTATCTCCCTCTCCTCAGCCTTTCTGCACAAAACCACAACACCAAGTCCGTCCACCAGAGAAACCAGTGGATGCCGCCTGTATCTGGAGTCAACATCAGAAGATTCAACAAACACAACGCAGGTGTCTCTATCCACAGATTTAAGAAGGGCAGAAAGAGCCTTCCGCTCCTCAGCCTTTAATCCCTTGAAAAACTGAAATGCCTCCCTCACCACAATCATCTTTCTGGGAGAAAAGAGAAGCTTAGAAACCAGCTCCTCAGAAAACCGGTCAAAACCAAGCTCCCTTCCGGAAAAATCCCTCAATCCGTCCCTGACATCCCACGCCTCTATCAGCTTGTTCAAAGCCCTCTTGATAAGGGAGTATTCCGGTCCGTAAAAAAGAACGATGCCGGGTCTCTGCCTCTTCAGATAGGACACGAACTTTTTTGGCGTCAGCTCCATCTCACATCAAAGCAGAAGAGAGGCTATCATCTGGGACAGGCTTTCCGATATCTTCCTCGCCGCCTCTCTTTCAGCATCCTTGGTCCTTTCAATGTCCCTGTAAACCCTGTAATCCTCGTAATCCGTGAGGTTGTCATAGCGAGCAACAACCCTGCCGCCTCTATCCTTAACCCTCACATTAACCCCAAGCGTTAGCCTGTAAGTTAACACATCCCCCTTTTCGTCAACGCTCATGGTCTCCTTGCGGTAAACCACCACATCCCCGGTTATTATGTAATCTGCATTCTTTTCGGATGTAAGCTCTATCCTTCCCGTGTTAAGAAGCTCGTTGGTAAGAGCACGGGTAAAGATTGACTCAACGCCCGGCTCGTCAACCCTGTTGGCGAAGGTGACCACCGCCACCTTCTTCCCGGAAAGGGAGACGGTCTTCTCGTAAGGAGCAGTCCCTACCAGATGATAGCCGCATCCCGTGAAAATCAGAAGGAGTGAGAAAACGAAGAGCTTTTTCATACACATCCCCACAAAAAATTGGAGCGGGCGACGGGATTCGAACCCGCGACTTCCAGCTTGGGAAGCTGGCATTCTACCCCTGAATTACGCCCGCATCCATGATAATTATTAAAGTTTAAAAAGTGCTTGTCAAGAGAGCTTCTTACCTTCCGGCAATGAGCTCGGCAAGCTCCCGGGGAGTCATTCCATGTCTGAAAGCCACATCCTTAACTCCATCGGAAAGCGAAGCCCGAATGGAATTTTTCTCAAGCCTCTCTTCACACTGGGAAGGGGAAAAGCCAAGCTTCTTACACAGCTCACCTATGGTAAGCCTCCCCAACCCGGTAAAGGTAAACTTTTCGTTAGAAGCCTTCCCGGTGGAAAAGGCGGAAGACACGATTTCGTAAAGCCTTGCCGGGGTCATGCCGTTTTCTCTGGCTATCTCACCAAAAGGCTGAAAAGCCCCCTTCACTTTAAAACCCCTCTTTTTTAAGAAAGCCACC
>JAADEW010000090.1 GCA_013153205.1 Deferribacteres bacterium
TGAGCATACCACGGGCACCGTAGTGGGTGGACAACAGCCTGTAAATCCACAGGTTCTCAAGTTTCGGCGGGTCAAGCAGTGCCTTTACCATAAGCTCCTTTGCTCCGAGCCTGCCTGTCGCCCTGCCGAATGGACCCCGTCTGTTTGAGTATTCAATAAGGTGCATTCCCAGCTCGTAATGTCCGTCTTTGTTTATGGGGAAAATCTGGTTGAACCTGTAAAGGTAGTACACCGACTTTGTTCTTTTTCCCATCTCACCATAGGTTCTTCCCATGTCAAGAAGGATGAGAGGAAAATCTTTTGCACTGCCGAGGGATTTTTTCAGGTATGTCAATGCCTTCTTTTTGTTCCCCTTTTCCAGAAATATACGGGCTTTCCCCCAGTAAGCCACTTCTATTCCTGACTTTATGCATTCGTTGAATCTTTTTGCGGCAAGATAATATTTTTTCTGGATGAGGTTGATGAATCCAGAATAGAGAAGGTAAGACCCCTTGGTGAGAGGTTCAAAAAACCAGCTTTTCAGCCTCTTTTTCTCCTCTTCCAGCTCAAGAGGGTTATAATTATTTATAGCTGTGTAGTAGGTGTATCGGTTAAAGGGGGAGTCCTTCAGCACCACCAGTTTCTTGGCGTTTTCGTAAGCTTTTTCGAACTTCTGGGTTTCCATGTAGAACCAGCACAGATGAACAAGGAATGAATGGTCTTTTTCTGCAGATTCTTTGAGAAGCCTTTCTAACTGGGAAAACTTACCTTCTTTCAGAAGTTTTTCTATCTTTTTCAATTGCAACACTCTTTTCATAGGATAAAAATATAATAAAGATTTTTTCACTTCAAGGATAAGGAGGATGTTATGCTCACCGTGGGGGAACAATTTTTTCAGGAGACCAAATATAAAAAGGGAAAGCCCCTGCCCAAAACGGTGGTGAGAGAAAATCCTGCTCCCTACAAGGTTTACAAAGATGTTCCCGTTTTTCCTCTTCCTGAGCCGAGGGTAGATGGTGGACCGCCTCTCTGGGATGTGTTGAGGAGAAGAAGGTCCATCAGAAATTACAACTCTTATGCCTATGTTGAGAAAGAGGTGCTGTCCCAGCTTCTGTGGGCTATTCAGGGAATTACGGGTAGGGTTGGACCATATCTTTTGAGGACTGCTCCTTCGGCGGGAGCCCTTTATCCTTACGAAACCTACCTGTTCATCAAAAGGGTTAGGGGTTTTTCACCGGGTATCTACCATTTTAATGTGCCGGATTTCTCTCTGGAGTTTTTGGTAGGAGGAGACTATTCCTTCCACCTGCAAAGGGCGTGCCTTGACCAGCCCATGCTTTCCCGCGCAGCGGTGGTATTTATATGGAGTGCCGTTATAGAAAGATGCCGCGTAAAATACGGGGAGAGGGCTTTCAGATATATTTTCATGGATGTGGCTCATGTGTGCCAGAACCTCTATCTTGCCGCCACCGGTCTGGGACTTGGATGCTGTGCCGTGGGGGCTTTTCTGGATGACGACTTGAACGATATACTCGGCATAAACGGAATCACCGAGTCGGTTGTCTATCTTGCTACAGTGGGAGCGATAAATTAAAAGAGGCAGGGAGGAATTTTGTGAAGAGAGCGGTTAAATCGGAGAAAAAGCCGCTTGCTGTGGAGAAAAAGTTATCAGATTAATGCATTCTGGAGGCTTCTGGTTATTCCGTTGACGAAAAGCTTAAAAACTTTTCCGGGGTTTTACGAAGAATGGGTCAGGATTTACAGGTGAAATGATTGCGGAAGTGGTCTTTCCTTTAGCCCACCCGGGGAGCCTCTTTTATCTGGTTCCGCCTGACCTGAAGGTCCTTCCGGGCATCAGGGTGAAAGCCCCTCTAAAAAAGAGCGTTAAGGTGGGGTTTGTGGTCTCGGTTCGGGAGGACTTTGAAGCGGATTTTGAGCTGAAGCCTCTGGTGGAGGCTGTTGACGAGGAGCCTCTGCTGTCAGAAAAGCTGATTGAGCTTATCCTCTGGGTTTCTGGCTACTACAAAGAGCCCCTGGGGGTTGTTTTTGCCTCTGCCCTGCCCCCTGCTTTGAGAAGGGGAAAGGGTGTCTCTCTGCCGAAAAGAAGACTCGTTGCCGAGCTCCTCAGGAGCGATGTTGAGGTGCCTCTTACCAGAAGGCAGAGGGACCTCGTGCATCTTTTGAGGGAGAAGGGAAGCCTTTCTGTGTCGGAGATAGAGAAGGTCTGGGGATTCAGCCGCTCCGTGGTTTATGCTCTTCAAAGCAAGGGAATTGTTGAGCTGAAGCCGCAGGACCTCTTTGAAGAGCTCGCCCCTGTTAGAGAAGAGATAGTGCTCAACAGCGAACAGAAAAGGAGCGTTGAAAGGATACTTGCCTCTTCAGGCGTGTTTGAGCGGTTTTACCTTTATGGGGTGACGGGGTCGGGAAAGACCGAGGTTTACAAAAGGTGCGCCGTTGAGGTGGTCTCAAGGGGTGAAGGTGTGCTCATACTGGTTCCGGAGATAGCCCTCACGCCTCACTATGTTAAGCGGTTTATAGATGTCTTCGGAGACAGGCTTTCCGTGATGCACAGCGCCTTGAGTGACGCAGAGAGAGCCTATCAGTGGGAAAGGATAAGAAGGGGTGAGGCTCTGGTAGTGGTGGGAACGAGGTCTGCTATCTTTGCTCCATTTAAAAAGTGCGGTCTAATCGTTGTGGATGAGGAGCATGACGCCTCTTACAAGCAGTCGGAGTCTCCCCGCTACAACGCAAGAGATGTGGCGGTGGTGAGGGCAAAGATGGAGGGATGCCCTGTGGTTCTGGGTTCTGCCACTCCTTCCGTGGAGAGCTTCTACAATGTGAAAAGGGGGAAGTATCATCTTCTCGTCCTTTCCAGCCGGGTTAAGGGAGCGTCTTTGCCGGAGGTGTCTATCGTTGACATGAAAAAGGAGAAAGGTATTTTCTCGTCTTTGCTTCTTGCGGAGATGGAGAAAGCCCTTTCCGCTTCAAAGGCGGTTATGCTTCTTCTCAACAGAAAGGGATATTCAAGGAGTGTTGTGTGCAGAGCCTGCGGTCTTCTCCTCATGTGTCCCAACTGCGATGTGGCTCTCACCCCTCACAGAACCCATTCGGGATACAGGTATGTGTGCCACTGGTGCGGCTATGACGCCCCCTCTTTTTCCGTGTGTCCCGGGTGCCTCAAAGAATCCCTCACCATGGTGGGTTATGGTCTTCAGAGGGTTGAGGAGGCTCTAAAAGAACTTTTTCCCGACAAAAGAGTTGTGCGCATGGATAGGGATACGGTGGCGAGCAAATACGCATACTGGAAGATACTGGATGAGATGGAGAGGGGCGAAATAGACATACTCCTCGGCACCCAGATGATAGCAAAGGGGCATCACTTTCCCAATGTGGCACTGTCCGCCCTTCTGCTTGCGGATATGGGGCTGAACATCCCTGACTTTCGGGCTTCCGAAAGGGTTTATCAGCTTATATGCCAGATGGCGGGAAGAGCCGGAAGAGAAGAGAAGGGCAGGGTGGTGATTCAGAGCTTTAATCCCGATTACTACGCTATTAAATACGGTGCAAGGTGTGAGCTTGAAGCCTTTATGGAGGTTGAGCTGGAGAGCAGAAAGGCTTTTAAGTTTCCGCCTTTTGCACACCTCGTGCGGCTTCTTTTCGTCGGGACCAAGGAGGAGAGGGTTGAGGAGGTGGCTTTTGAGGTGAAGGAGATGCTTCAAAAACATGTGGATGTTATAGGTCCTTCCCCTTCCGGAATAAGAAGGCTTAAGAACAGGTTCCGCTGGCATCTTATTATGCGCTCTAATAAAAGGGGAGTGATGCAGAATCTCCTTGATGCGGTGCCCATGAGCCACAAGGGAGTGAGGATTTTGAGAGATGTTGACCCTTACGAATTCTTTTAGGAAGGCTCTCTTTTATCTTGTCTCTTTTGTAATCCATGCGGCTCTTATTCTGCTTCCTGCGGGAGGTTATCTTCTTCAAAATAAGCCCGTAAGAGAGAGTTTAGGTGGTTTGGTAAGGGTCTCTCTCGTTGCTTTGGATTCCGGAGACACCCCGTATAGCAGGAAGAATGGGATTCGGACCGAAAAGAGGTTGAAAAGGAAAAGAGGCAGAAAAAGCACCGCTCACATAAAAGCTGAAGCTCACACAAAGAGAAAGGCTCGCTTAAAAAGGAAAACCGCAAAGCTTAAGCCTGTAAAAGAGGCTGTAAAGACCGCTTTGGCAGAAAGACAGGCTTCAGCTCAGTCTGAAAAGGTTTCGGATTCTGAAAAAAACTGCAGTTCGGAGGGTGTTTCTCCTTCCAGCAAACCATCTCTAAACACTGGTTTAAGGAAAACCGCATCTTCAGCGGGTTCTTTCAGGGCTTCGGAGCCTTCAGCAAAGGCTGGTGTTCTTCCCGTGAGCCTTCCCGTTCCCGTCTATTCCGTTAAGCCTCACTACCCTTATCTTGCGAAAAAGAGGGGATATGAGGGAAGGGTGGTATTAAGGCTTCTTGTGGGAAAGGACGGCAGGGTTAAGAAGGCGGTGGTGGTTAAAAGCAGTGGATACGGGATTCTTGATAAGGAGGCTGTTAAAGCTTTGAGCAGATGGGTTTTTGAACCTGCGAAGGTAGCGGGTGCACCGGTTGATTACTGGGTTGAGGTTCCCGTGGTCTTTAAGCGCAGAAGGCTTTACTAATTTTTTCAAGTTTGCTAAAGCAAAGACTGCCGGTATTTAAAAAATTTAACAGGCTGAAATCCCTGGGTGCTCGGGAAGTCCGGTGAAAGTCCGGCGCTGGCCCGCAACTGTAACCGGGGACGAAAGCCCGCTTGGTCCCGTCTTTTCGGGATGACAGGCCA
>JAADEW010000094.1 GCA_013153205.1 Deferribacteres bacterium
ATATTGTTGGGATTGAAGTTTACGACAACAAAGGAGCGTTGATACTTCATGTGGGCAACAAAACCTCTTCCTATCTTAAGGTGCCGGTTTATAATGTCTCTCTTGAGGAGAATATTATATTCTCTCCAGAACAGAAGAAGAGCCTTCTGGGTGAAATAGTCATCTTTTACACGAAAAAGCACATCCAGTCCTTTTTAAGGAATGTGATGTATAGGTCTTTCGTGGTTGCTTTGGTGCTGTCTTTAATTCTTGCTCTGGTTATATATTGGGGGGTTTCTCGGTCATTTGTTAAACCGATGAATCAGCTTATGGCGGCTGTCAGGAAGCTTTCCGACGGGGACCTTGAGGTTAGGGTTGATGGGAAGGGGTTGAAAGAGACGGAGGCTCTTGCCAGGGCTTTTTCCGAGATGGTTTCTTCCCTTAAAAGCAGCAGAGAGCTTCTGGAGAAGACTTATCAGGAGATGGCGGTGCAGAAAAGCTTTGCCGAGCTCGGTAAATTCTCCCTCGTTGTGGCTCACGAGATAAAGAATCCCCTTGGAATCATAAAGGGAGCCGTTGACATTTTGAAGAAGGAGGAGGCTACCGAGGAGATAAAGAGGGAGATGCTTACCTATATAGAGGACGAGGTTAAGAGGCTTGACAGGCTGTTAAAAGACTTTCTCTCCCTTGCCAAGCCTGTCAGTCCTAAATACAAGAGGGTTGATGTGTCCGAGTTCTTTAACAGCCTTATTCAGAGGATTAGGCTTGATTGGCCCGGACTCAACATAGATTTGGAGCTGACGGTTGACGGAGAGTTTAATACCGACCCTCAGCTTATGGAGGGAGTGCTTATTAACATGATAAAAAACGCCTGTGAGGCTGGGGCTAAAAACATTCTCGTTAAAGTGGATAAAGAGGGGGATATGCTTAAAATAGAGATTTCTGACGACGGCAAGGGAATAAAGGAAAAGGATAGGGACAGGATTTTTGAGCCCTTTTACTCCACGAAGAAGGGGGGAACGGGTTTGGGTCTTGCTTACGTTTCCCGTGTGATTATGGCTTTAAAGGGTGAGATAAGCGTTTATCCCAATGAGCCCAGGGGGACCCGGTTCGTTATACGCATTCCCTTTGAGAGAGGGGAGGAGTAATGGCTTACATCCTTGTTGTAGATGATGAGGAAAAGATAAGAAAGATTTTGAAGGTTATGCTTTCCCTTAAAGGGCATAGGGTGGACGAGGCGGAAGATGGGCTTCAGGCCCTCTCCATGATAAAGGAGAACGCTTACGATTTGGTGATAGCCGACATAAAGATGCCTGAGATGGACGGGCTGGAGTTGCTTGAGGAGATAAAGAGGCTCGATTATCCGGTGCCGGTGGTCTTCATAACGGCTTACGCCACCGTTGACTCTGCTGTGGAGGCAATGAAGAAGGGGGCGGTTGATTACATCTCCAAGCCTTTTGATGAGGAGAGGATACTCCTTACCGTTGAAAGGGCTTTGGGAATCTCCAGAATACTGGCGGAAAAGCTTGAGCTTGAGAGAGAGCTTGAGAAGAGGGACTTCCCATCAGACTTTGTGGTGGAGTCGCCCAAGATGAAGGAAGTGGTGGAGCTGGTTGAGAAGGTGGCTAAGCTGAGAGATACCACCGTTCTCATAACCGGAGAGTCTGGAGTGGGTAAAGAGGTGGTCGCAAGATACCTCCACAGAATCAGCCCGAGGAAGGATAAAAGATTTGTGGCTGTGAACTGTGCGGCTATCCCTTCCAACCTTCTGGAAAGCGAGCTTTTCGGCTATGAAAAGGGGGCATTTACCGGTGCTGTGTCAAGGAAGAAGGGAGTTTTTGAGGCGGCAAACGGCGGAACGGTTTTTCTGGATGAGATAGGGGATTTGCCCCTTGAGGCTCAGGCTAAATTGCTCAGGGTCTTGCAGGAAAAGAAGGTTCAGCGAATAGGTGGGCTGGAGGAGATAGACGTTGATGTGAGAATTGTAGCCGCCACCAACAAGGACCTTGAGGAGCTGGTGAGGGAAGGAAAGTTCAGAGAGGACCTGTTTTACAGACTGAATGTGTTTCCCATACACATTCCCCCTTTGAGAGAGAGGAAAGAGGATATCGTTCCCCTTGCAAGGTATTTTGTTAAAAAGGTGCTCGGAAGCATTCCGGATGATGCGGTGGTTCTCACTCAGGGAGCCCGCAGGATTCTTGAGACCTATTCGTTTCCGGGCAATGTGAGGGAGCTTGCAAATGCTATAGAGAGGGCTTTGATTCTCTCAGGAGGGGAGCTTCCCATCACTGCTGAACATCTCTCTTTCCTTACACAGAATCAGGGCAGAAGCGGCGAAATTACCGGTTTTCGCCTTCCGCCGGGAGGTATATCCCTTGAGGAGCTGGAAAAAGACCTTATCAGGCAGGCTCTGGAGATGACCGGCGGAAATAAAAGTGCCGCCGCAAGGCTTCTGGGGCTTACCAGAACGAAGTTTAGAACAAGGCTGAAGATGTTAGAGGAGAGTAATGAGGGTTAGGCTTATAGCTGTTTTTTTGCTGATAGCACTGCCGTTTAAAGGGTATGCTCTCGTTTCTGAGAGGCTCTTTTTTGTTGGGCAGGACTTGAGGGTGCTCACCGTTGCCTCCGGAAGAGCAGAGATGCCTGATAAGGCACCCGCTATAGCCACCGTGATAACCAGCGATGACATTGAAAGGGGAGGATACAGGACCCTTGCCGATGTTCTTTCTTCCTGCTCCGGTTTCTATATTGCCAAAAGGGAATGGGGGAGTGAGCTGTATTTGAGGGGGGTGTTGCAGGGACCACTCTTTCTTTACGATGGGGTGCCCCTCACTTCTGACAGCACCAAAAGCATATATCCGCTGGATGACGAGCTGAACATATATGCTCTTAAAAGAGTAGAGATTGTTAAAGGCCCTTCTTCTGTTTTGTGGGGACCTGATGCCTTCAGCGGCGTTATAAACCTCGTTCCCAAAACGGGCAAAGATTTGAACGGGGTTGAAGTGGGTCTTCTGGGTGAGTCTCCCTTTGATGGCAGAGGCTTCTTTTTAAATGCGGGAAAGAGAAAGGGAAAGTTTTCCGGTTTTGTGTCCATCTACTCTTACTGGAGGAGACCTTATCTGAACCACTATAATGTCTCTTCTTCCGGGGACAGGGTTTCAAGAAGCCTCAAAACGCAGGAGTATTATGACCTTCTGTTCAATTTCACCGCGGGTGATGCTCTGCAGATTTCAGGTAGATGGTCCGATTACAGAAGGAATTTCACCATGATGGATTTCAGCAGGGAGTATTCGTGGAAGGCTGAGAAAAAGAATCCTTTTAGTTATTTAAAGGCTGAGTATAAAAAGATATGGGACTCCACCTCTTTAAGGCTTAAAGGATATTACTCCTATTTGAAGCAGAAGAAAGGGGAGATGAACGTTTATCAGAGCCAGAAGAGCAGGATATACTTTGCCGGTTTTATGCTGAACAGGGAGCTGTTTGACAAAAGGGGAATCCTGACTCTGGGAGCCTCTTACAGATACAACAAGGTGAGCGATGCCGTTCTCAGGGTTAAAGGTGCCGTTCCCGATTTTATATCCCCTGAAAACAAGGTGTTTAAGCCCATAGTGGAGGAAAAAAGCTTTGATACGGACCTCTTCTCCTCTTATCTTCAATACAGGCATCACATAGACAAATGGGAATTCTGGTTGGGATTAAGGTATGACAACCACAGCGACTATAAAGACAGATGGTCTTATAACGCCGGTGTTATGTGGTATCCAACCAGAAGTCTATACTTCAAGGCTATATACGGCGTTTCATACAGAACCCCTTATGCAGTTCAATTTGTAGGTAGGGAAAGAGCCACTCCTGAGGAGATGAGGTCTCTTAACCTTCAGGTGGGCTACAGATTTAAAGGGATTGAGCTCAAACTTACTCCCTTTTACTCAAAGATTAAAAACCATGTCCTTGAGGACCCTTTTGGCGGTTATTCTCTGCCCGGAAGGAGGGAGTTTCTCGGAACAGAGCTTGAGTTTATCTGGAAGATTTCTGACAGGTTTAAGCTGTGGACCAATCTGACCGCCTTCTCTTCCTGGGGGGACGATGAGGACTTTAAGGTGTTGAAGTATATTTTTATTACCCCTGAGGGCGAGAAGGATTACAGATACGAATTTTACTCCAAAGACTTTGACCAGGGACCGCAGAACATTGCAAACATTGGTTTTGACTGGAATATCGCTTCAAAGTGGCACGCATGGGGAAAACTTTCTTACACAGGCTCAAGGGTCTTTTCCTACCTCAAAGAGGATTACAAAAAATACCTCGGTTCTCAGTGGCTCTTTGATGCCTCTCTTGACTATAAGATTTGCAAAAACTTTAAGGTGAAGTTTCTGGTCAAAAATCTTTTCAACAACAGGTATAAAGAGGCGGGAACCTACAGCATATTTGAAAGCAAACCTGCCAGATTCTATTTTATACTGAAGGGCAAATTCTGATGCAGGCATCAAATTTGCTTAAATTTAAGGGTGAGATGAGAAGGCTGGCTTTAATAGTAGCGATTATTTTGAATATGTTCTCTTTGAGCTGGGCGCTGGATTACACCTTTTTTGATGTCTCTAAAGCCTTTCTCAAAGAGGTAAATGCCTTCAGGGCTGACCCTGTAGGTTATGCCGGGGAGCTGGGAATAGAGCTTGAAGCTCCTCCTTATAAGTTGCCTGCCTTAACCATTAATCCTGTTCTGAATGATGTTGCAATGGCGCATCTTGAGGACATGGTGCAGAGGCAGTATTTCTCTCATGTTGACCCGGATGGACTGACTCC
>JAADEW010000055.1 GCA_013153205.1 Deferribacteres bacterium
ATGATGTCCGGATTTTCTGGTTCCTCGTATGGGTCTGATATTCCGGTAAAATTCGGTATTTCTCCTTTAAGGGCTTTTTCGTAAATGCCTTTGTAGTCTCGCTTCATGCAGGTTTCAATTGATGCTTTTACGTATATTTCAACGTAATTTTTGCAAAGTTTTCTGGCAAAGTCTCTTGCTTCTTTGTATGGGGTTATGAAAGATGCAACTACAGATATTCCATTTTTCTCCAGCATGCTGGCTAAAAAAGCAACCCTGCCTAAATGTCTTATTCTGTCTTCTCTGGTGTATCCGGCTTTGGGAAAGAGTTGCCTTACCTGTTTGCTGTCCAGCCGTTCCACCTTTATACCTATCTGCTTCAACTCTTTGTAAACCATATCGGCAATAGTTGTCTTTCCTGAAAGGGGAAGGCCTGTGAACCATAATACAAAGGGGGTAACCTCTTTTTTCCCCCATTTTATTCTCAACCACAGCCTTTCATGTAAAAAGTAAAGGAATATTTTGGATGAAGATTCTATAACGCCTATGGCTGCTGCTAAATCAAGTCTTCCAAAAAAAGCATATACTATGGCTGAGGTGGTTAGCGTGGCGAGGAATCTCCACGAAATAGCCTTTATTATCGACCGGGTTTTAGTTTCTATAGAGGACTGCATTATTCATGTAGTCTCCGTGCAAAGAGATATCAGAATCTCCAGCTGAACTCAAATTGGGGCTGTTTAAGAAAGGTAAAAGAAAGCTTAACCGTATTATTTGAAAGGAACATAGGTGGGGTGGGCGAGGGGACTTGAACCCCCAACCCCTGGAGCCACAGTCCAGTGCTCTAACCAATTGAGCTACGCCCACCATTTAGCGTTATTGAGGATAATATTTTGTGTGAATTTGTCAAGATTTACCCCGTCAAAGGTGCCTTAATTTTTCTTGCCCTTGGTATCTGGTTCTTGAGAATGCCTTCTGTAACCACAGCGCTTCCCAGAGGAATACCCCTGTATTTCACGATTACCTGCCCTTTGATACCGTTCCATCTGTTGGGCAGGTTTTCCCCTCGTATGAATTTCTCCATCTCTTCTCTCTCAAGTTCCACAAAGTTTGCTGTTGCAAGATGACCAAATGTCTGCACCGCCGCTGTTGAGAGCCGAAATCTGTCTCTGTAGGTTTGTGCAAACTTGAAGCCGTATCTTGCGGATGCTGGGAATTCAAACTGATGCGCTTCATGGGTGGTTATCCAGAATTCCCCCTTTCTCCGCTCATAGATAAGAAAATTTTGAAAGCTTTTTCGGGGTATGCCGAAGGTTTTCTCAATTAAAGCAAGCAGTTTTTCTACAGAATCTGTTTTTCTTTTACCTGACATATAAGGGCTCCTTCTGCCAGCTCAACTTTTATGAGGCTTCCTCTGGCAACCTTGAAAGCGTTTTTGATAACCTTTCCCTTTTCGTCGTAGCATATGGCGTATCCTTTGAGGAGAGGGTTTCTGGGGGAGCTGGCTTCAATTTTTGCTTTGAGCAGATTGAGCCGATGCCTCTTTCCGTTAAGGAGGTTCTGTATGTCGCTTATGAGCCTGCTTTCAATCTCTTTGATTCTGTCCTTCAACAGCTTTATCTTTTTGTCGGGGGAGTGGACCTCAAGCATTTTTTTGAAAGATAGAAGTCTCTCTTTTTTAGCGTTTAAGCCTCTTTTTGCGGCTCCTATCAGTCTGATTTCTAACTCGTCAAGCCTGAGCCTTCCGTCGGACACCCTTTTTCTGGGGTCCTTGAGCTCAAGCCTCCTTTTCAAAGATGAGAAGATGGACTTATGCTGTCCCAGTCTTCCCGTTATAACATTTGCCATTCGCTTTTTGAGGCTTTTAAGCTTTTCTCTTATCTCCTCTTCCTGTTTCACCACAATCTCTGCCGCCGCTGTTGGAGTGGCGGCTCTTTTATCCGCCACCAGGTCTGCTAAGGTGTAGTCCCTCTGATGTCCCACTGCGGATATTACGGGTATTTCCGATTCAAATATGGCTCTTGCCACTATCTCCTCGTTGAATGCCCACAAATCTTCTATGGAGCCTCCGCCTCGTCCAACTATGATTACATCAACCAGTTTGTGCCGGTTGAAAAACCTTATGCCTTCCGCAATCTCCTCTGCGGCTCCTTCTCCCTGAACCTTGGCGGGATACAGGAGGATGTGCACCTTTGAGAACCTTCTCCTGATGGTGTTCAGAATGTCCTTTATGGCGGCACCTCTTGGAGATGTGACCACGCCTATTTTTCTCGGAAGCTCTGGCAGAGGTTTCTTGAACTTATCGTCAAAAAGCCCTTCCCCTTCAAGCTTTTTCTTGAGCTCTTCAAGGGCTGCGTAAAGCGCTCCCAGTCCCACCTCTTTCATAACCACCACTTCAAGCTGATATCGCCCCCGGGGAGCATATACGTTTAGAGAGCCAAAGCACATTACCTTGGCGCCGTTTCTGAGAAATTTGAGAAATGAGCGGGCTCTTCCCTTAAACAGAACCGCTTCAAGCTGTGCCTTTTCGTCTTTCAGGGTGAAGTAGTAGTGCCCTGCCGGAGATTTGGAAAGGTTTGATACCTCACCCTCAACCCAGATAGCAGGAAAACTTTGCTCAATAAGCTCTTTTATCTCTTGTGTTATTTCAAATACCGTATAGACCTTCTCTTCTAACATAGCACTCAAATGTATTCTCCATAAGCATGGCAACGGTAAGGGGACCCACTCCGCCGGGAACCGGCGTGACGGCAGATGCGTGTCCCAAAAGGCTTTCAAAGTCAACGTCTCCCACAATCTTTCCGTTCAGCCGGGAGATGCCCACGTCTATCACCACTGCTCCCTCTTTCACCATCTCGCGCTTGATGAGGTGGGGTACCCCCGTTGCGCTTATCACAATGTCGGCTTTTCTGGTGAAGGAGGGAACACACCTCGTCTTTATGTGGCACACGGAGACCGTTGCCATTCTGTTAATCAGCATAATGGCAAGGGGTTTTCCCACAATGTTGCTTGCACCTACCATCGTTACGTCTTTTCCTTCCACCTCTATTCCGTAGCTGTCCAGAAGATAGAGAACCCCTTTAGGGGTGCAGGGTTTTATCCCTTTGTCATCCCCTATGGTGAGAAGCCCCACATTATAAGGATGGAAGCCGTCAACGTCTTTTTCAGGCGATATGAGGGTGAGGAGCTCGTTGGTCCTTTCCCTCAGATGCGGGGGAAGGGGAAGCTGTAGCAGAATACCGTCCACCTCGTCCCTTTCATTCAGGCTCTGGATAAGCTCTTTCACCTTTTCAAAGGGGCTTTCTTCCGGAAGATTGAAGGAGAAGGACCTGAAGCCTATTTTCTCACACATTTCGTGCTTTTTGGAAACGTATATTTTTGATGCGGTATCATCTCCTACCAGTATCACTGCAAGCCCCGGCACCCTCCTCCCCGAAGCTTTCAGCTTTTCCACCCTGCTTTTGATATCCTGCACCACCTTTTCGGAAAGCTCTTTTCCGTAAAGTATTTTCGTCTCCATCTATTCCTCGCTGAACCAGATTCTCTCAATCTTTAAGCATTTTCCGTCTTCTCTATCAAATTCCATATAGACTCCGTTCAGCATTACGGGACCCTTTGCCACCTTGAATTTCTGCGGAAGATGAAGAACGATTCTGGTGAGAGCCTCCTTGTAATCCATCCCTATGGACGAGTTTATCGGTCCCGTCATTCCCGCATCGGATATAAAGCCTGTGTAGCCGTCTATTATCTGCTCATCACATGTCTGCACATGGGTGTGGGTTCCCAAAACGGCACTCACCCTTTGCGTGAAATAAAAGGCGTAAAGCTTTTTCTCCGCCGTGGTTTCAGCGTGAAAGTCAACGATTTTGATTTTTGCGTTTATCTGTTTGAGGGCTTCGTCGGTTTTCCTGAAGGGGCAGTCAAGGCATTCCATAAATATTCTGCCTGCCGCATTTAGCACAGCCACATCTGTTCCATCAATGTTTTTGACGAGCCATCCTTTGCCGGGAACCCCTTCGGGGTAGTTCAGGGGCCTTAAAATCTGGGGAAAAAGCTCTATATCTTTGACGAACTCCTTTTTGTCCCACACATGGTTTCCGGTGGTGAGCACGTCTATTCCCAAATCCAGAAGCTCGTTTGCCACCTCTTTCGTAAGGCCAAATCCTCCAGCCGCGTTCTCTCCGTTGGCTATAACCATGTCAGGGGAGTATTCCTCTCTTATTCTGGGAAGCCACATTTTTAGGGCTTTTCTTCCCGGTCTGCCCACCACATCCCCTATAAATACGACCTTCATTTGGCATACTCCACCGCTCTCGTTTCTCTTATGACGTGGACCTTTATCTGGCCGGGATATGTAAGCTCTTTCTCCAGCTTTTTGGCAATCTCTTTGGCCAAGAAGTATGTCTCTTCGTCCGATATCTCTTCCGGTATCACCACAATTCTTATCTCTCTTCCAGCCTGTATGGCAAAAGCCCTTTCCACTCCGTCAAAGGAGGAGGCTATCTCCTCCATCTTGGTGATTCTCTTGATGTAGGCTTCCACCATCTCTCTTCTTGCTCCCGGACGCGCCGCGGAGAGTGCATCTGCGGCTGCAAGGAGCACTGCCTCAGGTGTGGCAGGCTCCACCTCGCCGTGGTGGGAAGCTATGGCGTTTACCACCTTCTCGTCTTCGCCGTATTTTCTGGCAAGCTCTGCTCCTATGAGGGCGTGGGAACCTTCCAC
>JAADEW010000082.1 GCA_013153205.1 Deferribacteres bacterium
CACCGAAAAGTAGATTTTGTAAGCCGGTTTACCCGAATAAAAGGCTTCACCCGGCCAAAAATACGCCCCCACCAAACGGAAAAAGAGCTTTTTGGAAGGGGCTCTTCTCTTCCATTCAAAAATAACGTCCAGCTCATCACCGAGGTGATTCCCCCCTGGACGCAGAGAATCCGCAACGTATCTGGAAACCTTCAAGGGCTTCTTATCCCTGAGCCTCGTGTAATCCACAAACAGCGCTTCAAGCCACGCTTCACCACGCAACACTCTGGGAAACCGCACCCCTCCAAAAACCTCCCAGAGAAAGAGATTCTGCAGGTCAGGGTTAAGAAGGTCTCCAAAAACCCTAACTCTTTCCCATCCGAAAAGCCGCCTGCGGTTATTTGCAAGCCGCGGCTGGACATAAAGATTTTTTCCCTCCCCAACAGCAACCAGCACTCCCAGACCTTTGAGCTCGTCTCTATACTTTACACCAGCTTCCAGCATATCGCCGCTGGTCCAGAACCTGCGAGAGTTCATGAGGGTATGCCTTCCCGAACAGGAAAAGTCCATAGAGGTCGTTAAATCTTCTGTTTTACCAAAAAGTCTGGAAAAGACCGCCCATACATCAATTCCCGAAGCCCACCTCACACTGCCGCCGAGATTAAACCACAGCAGGCTGTTATCGGGCACCACAGATTCATAAAACTGGTAATGCCTCTTTCTGTCAGGATTGGTCCTTTCGTAGATAAACTCTCCCCAGAGATTTTTGAACCAGTCCCTAAAGTAAAGTCTTCCCAGTGCGTAATAGTGATTCTCAAGCTCAACACTCTCTTCCGAGTTGCTGACCCTGTGGTCTTCCAGACGGGTAGCTCCAATAAGGTAAAACCCCCATCGTCCCTTTTGATAATCCACTCTCAAAGCGTCGAGGTAGTTGCGATACCACAACCCGTAATCCTCAGCAACATACTGACGCCCTATGGTAACCGTCCACTTGAAGGGAAGCCGCAAAAGGGGGTCCTCAAGGATAAGTTTCAGCTCCCTTAGGTCAAGGAACAAAACCCTGTGCTCGTCATGGATAAAGTCATACATCCCCCCTTTTAAGAGGGCATAGCCCTCCAGAGTCCACCTGCGATTAAAAAGGCCCGGTTTGCGAAAGTGAATCCCCGCTTCAAAAACTCCTTCACCACCGCGTAACCTGCACCCCCAGGGCCTATCCAGTCCCATAGCAGAATGCCCCCTCATCCCAAGGACTGTCCAGAGCTCAGGTTTATCAGCCCATTTACGCCACGGAATAAAGACTTCCCGCTCAGGTTCGGGCAGAAGGTTGCCAGCAGGCAGAGGGGGATAGCGTCCTTCAACCACCTTCCCGGGGGAAGAACTCTTCACAGGCGGACAGGGTTTTAGCCTGCACTGTTCACCTCCCCAGACGCTTCCACAAATAAAGAGCACGCTTATTATCAGAACATACAACCTCACTTTGTGCACATCTCCAGACCTTTCACCCGGGGAATGGGAATCTCTTTCTCAAACCCACAAATCAAGCCCAGGTCTTTCGCAAAGTTCTTCTCAAACCAGACCCTATGCCACATCTCCTTCTCTGTCTCCTTAGCCACCACCCTCATAATAGAAGGGTCGCTTTCGGCAAGGGCTTTTTTAAGCTCTTCAGACATGCGGTCAAGCTCTCTGTAATAAGCAATACGGCCCATGTTTTTGTTCTTTATAAAGTTTTTTATCTCTTCAAGATAGCTCTCCAAATCCCGCCGAGCTTCTCTCAGGCTTTTTCTTTCAAGATAGCCCCATACTGTCGAAGCTGAAGCGTGTTCTCCACAGAAACCACTCTCTTCAACAAGATTTCTCAAACGGTTCCTCAACCTCTCCGCCCAATCCGCATAGGGAACACAACCGTCAAGAGCCTCTGGCCAGGGAAGGAGAGAAATACCGGAGCACTTCACTCCACGCAACACCTCCTCCAGGGCATGGTATCCTGCCCCATCAGGTAGTCCCCACCACCGGGGCGCCCATTGCAATACGAAGAAACCATCCCTGCCTCCGTAAAGAGTACCCAGAGCAATCCACCTTAACGCCGTTTTGTGAGGAGCAAGAGAATACTTAAGTTCCAAAACCCCCAAAAGAACCATGGCATTCGGGTCCCCTCTCAAAGCCGCAGAAAGAAGCCACATGCGAGCGCACTCCGGCTTGACCTCTCCCCTCACCAGCCTCCGCGGAATATCGGAGACAACCGACGGCGGAATGCTCATCATCAATCCTTCAGCAGTGCGGGCTTCTGGATTCTGAGCCTTGAGCAGATGAGAGATAACAGAAACCGAAACTCTGTAAACCCTCTCAGATACAGGCTCAACCTGATGCCATACCGGGTTTCCGTAGCCCTTTATAACGAGATAAGGCTTTTTAAGAACCAGATAATTATACTTCCTCGCCTCGCCTCCCAGAATCAGCATCTGAGGAGAGAAACGATTGTTTTCCAGCCCCACAGCCCCTCCCCTCAAAGTCTCCAAATCGCTATCCAGATTTTCATTAAAGATATTGCTTTCAAACCAAGCCCATGCCACCTCACGATAGGGGTCAAGCCCCAAGTTTCTGTAAATCTGAAAGGATATATCTGCAGTTATAACCTTTGCACCGGGACCAAGATTGTGCACAAACCGGTTCTTCTTCACCAGAATCCCGGAAGAGTTCCTCACAAAAAGGCCGTAAGGATAGTTATGCAGAAGCAGATTGTGCTCGATAACGGCAACCCCGGCTCCCCCGGATTCAAGCAGGGAAATACCTCCCGAATAGTTTCTCCACAGAAGGTTTCTGGCTATTCGTCCCATGGAAAATCGCTCAAGCATTATCCCGGCTCCCCGGTTTTTCAACGAAAAGTTCCCATAGATGGTGCCGGAACAGTATCGCGAAAGAATTATACCGTGAGCCAGACGGGTGCCTTCAACAACATTCCCTGCAATATAAACATTGCTCCAGTCGTGTATGTTTATGCCATACTTCCAGTTCCTTACGAAATGGTTCCTGACTATCAATCCCTTGCGCAGGTTGTATCCATAAAATCCCATAAAGCAGTCTTCCACACGGTTTTTATAAAGCACCGCCATGGTAGGAGTATCCGCTTTAAGGAAAAGCAGAAAAGGATTCCGTCTGATGCCGAAGAAAAGCCAATTTTTGCCGCCTATGCCGAAACCACCCATAAGGGTTCTATAACCCAGTCCCCTTATGTAAGAATGATGCACTATAAGGGTTCCTCCGCTAAGAGCCAGAATGTAAGGACGGGGCTCCTGCACTCCGTAGAGGTCAGCTTCCCTGTAAGAAATAGGACGACGAGAAGCAAAATCCCTTTTATCAGGGTCAAAAGCCGCCACAAGACTTTTCGCTATAAGCATTCTTCCGTTCACCAGAATTGCCGGACAGGTCCTAACCGAAAGCAGGAAAGCTACATTCTGAAGCTTCAAAAAGCCCGACGGTCCCACAAAAACTGGCTCTTTAAGGAGATACACCCGGTCAATCTTTTTCTGAGCAAGAACCTTTTTCACACGGGGAGAAAGGGAATCCAAGCTTAATTTTTCCGCCGCAGAAAGTTTAACCAAATCCTCAGGTTCAACCTTTCCACCGAGAACCACGAACAACCTCGGATGAACCCCCAGCTTCTCCCAGCTCAGATAATGGTCTTTAAAAGGCAGGAACAACAGCTCCTCAAGCTCAGTGGAATAGATACGGCCCTTTGTCAGCTTCTCCTCCCGATTTATGTAAGATTCCACCTCTTTAAGCGTTCTCTCAAACTCCGCCTTATAATCCCTTTCCGGAACTGTTATCTTTTCAGGAACAACGGGAACAACCTTTTTTGGAGGAGATGAAAGCCGCCTTTTTGCCAGATGCTCCCACAAAGAAGTGGAAAGAGAGAAAGATTCTCCCAGAAAGACCAGAAACACCGCCAGGAAAACTGTCCTTTTAACCCTCATCTTCCCCGAACAATCTCTTCAAAATTCGCGGATAAACCGTTATCTCAACGTGAACTGCCTCCCCTATTCGAGACACATCAAGCCTGTGCTCAGGTATGATGATTAAGGTATCGTAATCTGGAGAACGAGCCTGAAAAGCTTCAAACCCCTTGGTCTCAGGCAAATCCTTTCCAATACCTATAAGGATGCGCTGAATAGTCCCTGAAAATACCCCTCCGTGAGCATCATAAATCAACACCTTCTTTCCAACTGTAATGCCCTTTCCCTCGTTGTGAGGCACAAACGCCTTGACAAAAACCCTGCCTCCCGGCGGAAGAACAAATAGTATAGGCTCTCCCTCCTTCACCACGGGAAGAGAAGGATTCAGACGGATTAGTTTTCCTTCTATAGGAGAGGTTATCACAATTGAACCAAACACCGGAGAGCGCATATATCCCACCACGGTTCCCTTCTTTATCTCTACTCCAGGCTTTAAAGGAAACTCTGGATTGAAGAATCCCGTGATAGGAGCCCTCAGAGCTCTCAAATCCGCTGATATATAAGCAGAAGTAGCTCTCACCGTAAAAACCCTCTCCTTGAGAGCCAGCACCAGAAAAGAGACGAGAACCGAAAAGGTGGCAAGCAGCAAAAGAAATATGAACACCTGCTTCAGGATTTTGAGCTTCGTTTCCGGAGGAGG
>JAADEW010000109.1 GCA_013153205.1 Deferribacteres bacterium
ATCCTGAAGTCGGTTCTTGACACCCCTCTCTGGTAAAGAGCCCTGTGGGTTATCAGCGCCCACTCTTTAGCCTTTTCGGCTATCTCTTCATCTATAGGAGCAGGAACCAGATACTCTGTCAATCCCCTGGTGTATTTGCTCTCGTAATCGTAAAATCCCTTCTTGGGCCTTATCTCTATCACGGGAAGGACAAGCTCGTTGACCACCCCCACCGTGAGCTCCCTTCCTGCTATAAACTTTTCAACGAGAACCTCGTCCCCGTATTCAAAAGCCCTGTTTACGGCTTCGTCAAACTCTCCTTTATCGTAAACCACGCTCACCCCGATGGTGGAACCCTCCTCAACGGGCTTCACCACAACGGGAAAATCAAGCCCGCTCAAAGTATCTTCACCGGGAAGAGCTTTTCCGTTTCTTCTCAAGACCTTAAAAGGCGGTGTCCTGACGCCGTGAAACTCAAGAACCTTCTTGGTCACGAGCTTGTTCATACCCAAAGCAGAACCGAGAACCCCCGCCCCGGTATAGGGAATGCCCATGAACTCAAGGATTCCCTGAACAACACCGTCCTCACCGGGCTTTCCGTGAAGCACTACGAAAGCCACATCAATCCCTTTAAGGCGCTCAAACAGGTCGTCTCCCACATCTATCTCAACCACATCAAAGCCCTTCCTCTTAAGGGCGCCTGCCACCGCTTTGCCTGATTTCAGGGAGACCTCCCTTTCGGAGGACCTTCCCCCCATCAGAACCCCTATTCTTTTAGACAAAAGCTCCTGCATAATCTATCTCCTCTTCAAGGTGAATTCCTCTGCGAAGGGAAACCTCCCTTTTTATCTTATTTATCAGGGAGAGGTAATCAGATGCAACCGCATCTTTCTCCGAAAGGATAAAATTGGCGTGTTTCTCCGAAACCCTGACCTTCCCCAGAGAGAGCCCTTTAAAACCCAGCTCATCCAGAATCTTTCCGGCAAAATCCCCCTCAGGATTCTTAAAAACAGAGCCCAGACTTCTTCCCGCAGGAAACCGCCTTTTCCTTTCAGCGAGAACCTCTTTCACCCTTTGACGAACCTTCTGTTTATCCGAAAAGGAAAAGGAAAAAGCCGCAGAAAGCACCACAAATCCCCGCAAGGACGAATCTCTGTAGGAAAAAGCCACCTCTTCCCTTTTCAACACGGAACACCTTCCTTCATGGGGAATCCACACCTTAACCCACTCCACCAAATCGCCCAGTGCCCTTCCGAAAGCTCCTGCATTGCCGACAACGGACGCTCCAACACTTCCCGGAATACCCGCCAGCTCCTCAAAGCCGGAAAGACCGCTGTCAACGCAGAATCTGACGAGAGCAGAAAGCGAGCATCCCGCGCTGGCAACCAGAACCCCATCTTTCACAGACAACCCTTTGAGCAGGCTCATATCAACCACGGCTCCTCTGAAAAAGGCATCTCCCCACAGGGTGTTGAAACCACAGCCGGAAATGCGGTAAGGGACCCCCTCCCTTACGAGAGCTGACATAACTTTGAGGAACCCCTCCTCACTGAGTATGCCGAAGTAAAATAAAGCCGCCCCCTTTGTTCCCACCCGGGAGATTCTGCTCAAGGGAAAGTTTTCCGAAAACCTTACTCCATGCTCTCCAGCAAAAGCCCGCAAAACTTCCATATATCCCCCGCCCCCAGAGTCACCACCACATCGTTGCCCTCAAGTATCTTCATAACGGGATAGACCATGTCCCGCCATGAGGGAACATAAAAGACATCCCGTTTTGAACACTCCGCTATCTTCTCCACGAATCCGCCCATCTCAAAGTCGTTCTCCCTCTCTCCGGCTGAGTAAACATCGGTAATCCAGACCACATCAGCATCCGCGAAGGAAGAAGCAAAATCCTCCCAGAGATACTTCAGCCGGGAATACCTGTGGGGCTGAAATACGGCAACCACCTTCTTGTGGGGCCACTTTATCCTTATGGCTTTCAGGGTGTTCTTTATCTCGGTGGGATGATGGGCGTAGTCGTCCACCACCACCACTCCCTTTCTGCTTCCCCTTACCGTAAGCCTTCTTTCAACCCCCTTAAATCCAGACAATCCCTCCACCACCTTATCGGGAGAGACACCGGCGGCAACCAGAGCCAGAAAGGAAGCGGTGGCGTTCTGAACATTGTGCAGTCCCGGCATGGATATGGAAAGCTCATAACTTCCCCACGGGCTATCAATAACGAACCGGGAACCGAACTCCCCCATCCTCACATCTCTTATGTAAGCAGAAGCTGACGGGTCCTCAAGGGAGTAGGTCATGCAGTCAAGACCGCGGCTTACCGCCTCAAGATGCTCGTTATCCCTGAAGACAATCCTCTCTCTCTTTGTGTTCTCAAGGAACTTTCTGAACGCATCCAGCAGTCTGTCAAAGGTGCCGTAGTAATTCAGATGCTCCCTGTCTATGTTGGTCACCACGGAGATGGTTGGCTCAAGGAGAAGAAAAGTCCCGTCGCTTTCGTCGGTCTCCGCTATCACCATGTTCCCGGAACCCATATAGGCGTTGGAATTCTCAAGGTCAGCAATCCTGCCCCCCACAATCACGGTAGGGGAAAGACCGGCGTCTATGGCGGCTTTAGCCATCATAGAGGTGGTGGTGGTTTTGCCGTGGGAGCCTGCAACCAGAAGAGAAAACCTCTCTCTGGTTATCATGGCAAGGAGCTCTCCCCTCTTTTTTATCGGAACCCCCAAGCGTCTGGCTTTAACGAGCTCCTCGTTGTCCTGCGGAACCGCAGAAGAATAGACCACCATGTCAATGTCATCGGGCATCAAATCGGCGCTGTGCGGGGTATATACATAAGCCCCCAGCTCCCTCAACCCCCTGGTGTTTGCATTCTCGTTCAGGTCAGAGCCGGTAACCTCAACCCCCATGTCTATAAGTATCCTCGCAAGAGCGCTCATACCGATTCCGCCTATGCCGATGAAGTGAACTTTTCTCAGGTTTTCAAGCACTTCTATCCTCCAAAAGCTTTAAGAAATCGGCGCCCCTCATGGGTTTAAGGGCACCTTTCATCCTTTTTGCCATTGCGCACAGGGCTTTCCTGTTAAAGTAGAACCGGGACAACACCTTTGTAAGATTTTCCCTGTTGAAATCGCTGTTGTCAATAAGCACCGCCGCCCTTCTCTTTGCGAGGACCTCGGCGTTCTTCCTCTGGTGGTCTCCTACGGCAAAGGGATAGGGAACGAGAACGGCGGCTCTCCCCACGGCGGAAAGCTCAAACAGCGTGGTAGCACCGGCACGGCAGATGACGAGATTAGCCTTGCGATAAGCCCCATTCATGTCCTCAATAAAAGGCAGAACCTCCGCCTCCGGAAAAAGCTCCTCATACCTCTTCTTTACCCAGTCAAAGTCTTCCTCACCCGTTTGATGAACCACTTTGAGCTTCAACCGCCTCATCACGTCAAGAGACTCCACAACGGCTCTGTTTATGCTCCTTGCTCCCCTTGAGCCGCCCACTATCAAAAGGGAAAGCTCCTTCAGGGAAGGAAAAGAGAAGCCTTCCTCCAAAAGCTTCTGCCTCACCACATTACCCGTGTGGAAGATGCGAAAGACCCTGAACTTATCCTTGCTCTCCTCAAAGCTTATCATCACCTTTTTCGCCCAGAAGGAGAGCACCAGATTGGTCCATCCGGGAACGATGTTCTGCTCGTGCAGATAAAGGGGCACCCCAAAGATTAAAGCCATAACCCCCACGGGAAAGGATGTGTAGCCTCCCGTGCACACCACAAAGGAGGGAGAAACCTTCTTAAACACCCGCGCTGTAGCGAAAAAAGAGAGGGGAAGCTTTAAAAGAGCAATCAAAGAGCGAAGTCCCCTTCCCCTCACCCCTTCAAAGGGAACGAAGAATATGTCAAACCCGGCATCGGGCACCCTCCGGGCTTCTATCCCCCTTTTAACCCCCACGAAAAAGACTTCAGCGCCATTTTGCCTCAGGGCTCTGGCTATCTCCAGAGCCGGAAAAAGGTGCCCTCCTGTTCCCCCACCTGAGATAACAGCCCTCATACAGCTCCCAGCTCCACAACCAGCTCCCTGAACTTCTCTCCTCTCTCCTCGTAGCTTTTGAACTGGTCAAAGCTCGCACATCCCGGTGAAAGAAGAATAACATCTCCCTCCTTGGAAAAAGACCAGGCCATCTTAACCGCATCCTCAAAGTCCCAGACCTTGTAAATGTTAATACCGGTGCCCTTTAAATCCTCAACTATTCTATCAGCCGCATCACCATATGCCACAAGCAGTTTAACCTTTTTCTTTATAATGGGTCTCAACCTGGCAAAGGAATACTTCTTGTCATATCCCCCCATTATAAGTATCACCTTCTCCTGAAAAAACTCCAGAGCCTTTTTCACAGCATGGGGATTGGTAGCCTTTGAATCGTTATAAACCCTTCTCCTGTTGAACTCACCCACATACTCCATGCGGTGAGGAGGGTATCTAAAGTTATACACGGCTTCCCTGATGACTTCAGAGGGAACCCCGAGCAGGGTGGCAATCAGAGAAGCCGCCATGATGTTCTCAATGTTAAACCTGCCCTCATCAGAAAGCTGAGCATAGTTCACTATCTTCCTTTCCATTCCGGGAAGCCTTACCTTAAGCCA
>JAADEW010000064.1 GCA_013153205.1 Deferribacteres bacterium
CTCAAATCAACATGCATCTCTGCATATTCGGGAATAACATTGGGAGCAACTCCCCCAGAAACCTTGCCCACATTGCAGTTTACATCCTCACCAAGCTCATTGAGCCTCTCAAAAGCTATAATTTTGTGGGCAAGTTCAAGAACCGCACTCTTTTTACCTTCCTTTACCATGCCCGCATGCCCGGACTCACCCTTAATGTGCACCACCACCCCTATCTTTCCTCTTCTTCCGGTAACCACCGTGTTGTCCAGCCCGCCGCACTCAAAGACCAGCCCACACGAAGCCCTATCGGCACTATCTTTAAGGAGCTTTCTTGACGAGGGGGAACCAATCTCCTCGTCTGAATTAAAGATGAACCTCACGGGAATATCCCTCTCCAGCCCGAGATTGTGCAGAAAAGTGAGGGCATACATGCCCACAACAAGCCCACCTTTCATATCTATCACACCGGGACCCCTCACAATCTCTCCCTCATCCTCAAAGCAGTTAAACCCCATATCCGGAGGAAAGACTGTATCCGTATGCCCCACCATCAGGATAAAATTTTCCTCGCCAACCCCGGAAGTATCAACGATAAGATGATTCCCAAGCTCATCCTGTTCAACAATTCTCTTCTTGAAAGGGCCATCAGGGAAAAAGTCTGCTATTCTTTCAACTACAGCATCCACCCCTTTTTTATTGTAGGTCCAGCTGTTTATAAGGACAAGCTCCTTCAAAAGCTCAAGAGCCTGCCCTTCCACAGCTTCAGAAAAGGCTTTCGCCTTCTCTATCAAAACCTTTCCTTCACTCATCTGTTCCAGCCGTATTTAGCAAAGGCAAACTTATCATCACAGAAATACTTTTCAGGGTCGGCGTCAGGATACTCGGCAATCGTTCCGTCCCAGGGCTTCCTCAGTATAACCCTGTTGTCCGCCCTGCCCATAACATTGCTCCTGTGAAGGGGAACCTTTCCACCTGCTGTGGCAATGTATCTGGGGATAGCATCTCCCGATATATTCCCATACATGCTCTCAATGATGTCCCTTCCCACCTCAACGGGAACCCTGAAGTGAGCAAACTGGGGATTTCTGTAACTGCAGTTGAAAACGTAATAGGGCCTGACGTAAGCCTCCTGTATGGTCTCACAGAGCTTCCACATCTTAACCTTGGAATCATTTATCCCTTTGAGAAGTACCGCCTGATTCAGAATGGCGCTTACCCTCTTTGAAATCTTCTTGAAAGCTTCTTTAGAGACAGGGGTTATCTCCTGAGCAGTGTTTATCTGCGTCACGACTCTCACAGGCTTTTTATCATTTACATACTCCAGGATATCAAGAAGCTCGTCGTCAATCCTCTGAGGCACGGTAACGGGAATTCTGGTCCCAAGCCTTATCATCCTCACATGGTCTATCTCCAGAAGCTGGTCCAGAATCCATTTCAACAGATGGTTGGGCAACATAAGGGCATCACCGCCCGTTAAAAGAACATCTCTTATCCTTTCATTTTTTCTAATGTAATCAAGAGCCTCTTTGTAAGTATCTTTCGGATATATTCTGTCCTTTTTACCTATGTGAGCTATTCTCAAGCAATGGGTGCAATACATGGCACACATATTGGTAATCTTAACCGCAACCACCCTGGGATAAAACTGGTCAATAAGCCTTGCCGGCGAGTGGTCAGCGGCAACAGGAGGAATCTCTATGCCCGCATTGTCTATCATCTCACCGGTAGGCACCGACTGGAGAAGTACAGGGTCGTTTATCTTTCCGGGCATAATCAGGCTGGCGTAGTAAGGGGATATTCTCATCCTATAGTGCTGGGTAACCCTCGCCACATCTCTAATGGCGTCCTCAGGGAGGTCTATAACCTTAGCCAGCTCCTCAACGGTGTTTATGGCATGCTTGAGCTGGCCGTTGAAGGTATTCCACTCCTCATCAGTCATGCCCAGCCGCTTCTTTATACGCTCCATGTTCTTCTGAATCTGGTCCCAGAGCTCTATACCGCTCGGCGCCTCCACATCTTTCAGCCTGAGATACTCCTCAACCCTGCGGTTTGCCTCCTCCACAATGGGAATGGCTCTCATAACCCTGCCGCCAATGGTAACGTGATGCTCATCTATCTCCTCGTGCTTTCTGGCAAGGGCTACGAGCTCTTCCCTCTTTATACCAAAGGCCTCAGGAGATGCCTTGAAGTTTTTCGCCGCATTCAAAAGCTCAAGAAAAAGGTCCACTATGGGCTGGGTGAGGTTTTCAGAAGACTTAGCCCTTTCAAACAACTGACCGATTCTCTCCCTCACCTCAGCGGGAACCTCCGCTGTTGCGGAAGTCTCCTTAAACAAAGCGTCAAACAGCTCCTTCGTATAGGAATCAAACCCCTCTGACATCCTTAACACCTCCCCTATATTTAATGACACAGGATTCTATCTCGTTCTTTCCCTTTTCAAGCTCATCCATCACCTCAGCCCTGTCCTCACCAACGGCTATCACCCTGCCCACAAAGGTGCCTCTTCTCACGGTAAAGCCGTCTCCGATGTAATCGGTTATTATGTAGCCGTGCCTTCTCTTGAACAGCTCCACCTCGGACATGGTGTTGGTTTCAGGCTCTCCCTTTAAAGTGATGTTGACATCGGTTTTGTAGTTGTAAGTTCCCCAGTTTATAACCTCTCGATTTAAAGGATTGACCTTGTAAAGCTCATCCGAGCCTATAGGGAAGGCATCGTAAACTATGGAAGAATACTCCATATCCGTAAGGGTCACTTTGTTGCCGTTCTTCTCAAGCTCAACATCAAAGGTGCAGCAGAACTCCATGGTGGTGCCCTGCTTTCTCGCATTGACCTCAACGAAGTAGATGTTCTCCTTTTCGTCAACGATGTAATCACATCCGAAAAATCCCCTGTAGCCATCAACTGCAAGCACCCTTCCCACCTTCACAGTATAGTCCCTCAATTTCCTCACGATAGAAGGAGGCAGAGCAGATGGATAGATGGACCCCACGAACCTGTTGCCCTTCTCAATCATCTGGTCGGCAACCCCCGCTATGAAGACCTCCTTCTCGTTAGCAACAATTCCCAAGACGGTAGGGTCACACATGTGCTTGATGTATCTCGCAAACATAAACACATCGTTCATGTTTTCAAAACACCGATAAAACAGCTCCGGGTTATCCAGAATAGCGCTGTTTGAACCGGCGGCGCTGTATCTGCAGGTGGCAAAGACCGTTCCCCACTCGGAAAAGAGCACATTCAGCAGTTTATCGTTAACCTTGTTGGTCATTATAAATTCCGGAACGGGTACCACCTTATTGAGCTTCTCATACTGGAAAAACTTGTCGTTCCACCTGTCGGAAATAACAGGGTCAGCCCCGAGAAACTCCAGCCCCCTCAAAGGAGGAAGCTCAAGGGTGGGTTTGCTTTCAAAGGTATAAACGAAAAGCTCGTCCTGATACTTCAAAAGGGTTATGAGCAACTCCGTTATAAACCTGTCTCTTGACACAGCCTTGTAAAACTCATCAAGTGGGATTCTGGCAGAAATCTTTTTGCATATACCAATGTCAAGGTTTCTCAGAAAAACATCGTAAACATACGGATTAATTACAACCACATTCTCCATTTCAGGGGGATACTTCGCCACCACATCGGGAACGATAAATATAACATCGTGAGGAACTTTCTTAAACTTTTCCAGGGTCTTAGCCATATATATGGCAAGCCCATAGGACTTTATTTCACCTATGTAAAGCAGATAGTGCTTTCTGCCGGGCTCAAGCTTGAGCCTCTTCACTATAAGGGACATATCCGGCCCCCTTTAAATTATGCCGCCACAGCCGCCTTTTTAGCCCTTGCTTTGTGCAACATGTAGAGAGCCCCATACAACACACAGGGGATAATGTAAAGAACAAATCTGTTGTAATGGAGGTGTAAAATTTCGTTTATCACATTGGGGTCAAAGAAGAGTATGGATATGGCGAACATAAGGGGGAACTCCCATATCTGCATCTTGGTTACGAACCACCCCTGAGTAAAGTTGGCAAAGGCAAAGCATCCGAGAACACACATAACGAAAATCAATATGGCAAGGGGCCAGCTGTTGATGTTGTGCAGAATCAGGTCAGGATTGAAGACGAACATAAACGGAATAAGCGCCGTTCTCAGGTCGTATATGAAGCCCTGTATTCCGGTCTTGATGGGGTCTGAATCAGCTATAGCGGCGGCGGCGTAAGCGGCAAGACCAACAGGAGGCGTATCGTCCGCAAGAATTCCAAAGTAGAAGCAGAAGAGATGAGCCGCCATAAGAGGAATCACCAGCCCAAGAGGAGGACCAAGCTTAACGATAATAGGAGCGGTAAGAGACGCCATCACGATGTAGGTAGCTGTGGTGGGAAGACCCATTCCGAGAATAAGGCTGGCAATAGCCGTAATGACAAGCAGTAAGAAAAGATTACCCATGGCAAGGGTCTCCACTATCTCTGTAACCATACCGCCGATACCCATGTTAACGATACCCACAACGATTCCCGCAGAAGCACAAGCCAGAGCCACAGGAACCATGGCTTT
>JAADEW010000031.1 GCA_013153205.1 Deferribacteres bacterium
GACCTTTCAAAAATAAAACCCACAAAGGAATTTTTTCAGAAACTCCAGAAGCTCTACCCCGCACCCTGGCACCACCACGAGGTAAGGGTAAAAGGCAAAGACAACAAGGAATACAAGATTTTCATACCTGAAGGAAGACCCGACATGATAGCCATTGTCAGCGACGATGTTCAGGAAATCTTCCACGACATAAAGGAAGCCTGCGAATACCTCAAGAATGTGGTGGGGCTTGAGCTTCTGCCTTCGGAGTGTGAAGACTAACCCTCAAGCTTTGCGGAAAGCTTATCGGCGGCTTTCTTGACCGTATCGGTCTTCACATGTTGAGCCGCTTTCTTCAAGAACCTGTGGGCGTCTTCAACCTTGCCGTCTCTCAAATAGCCTGCGGCAAGGTTGAGCACCCTTTTCTCTCTTTCGGAAACATTTGAGCTTTTAAAAGAGAAAGTGGAGAAACAGCGCACCATCTCTGCCCTGCATGTGGGACAAAGGGGCGGTTCTTCGTCAATCCGGCAAATCTTTTCCACCACCACGCCGCAGTTTTTACATCTGAACTCATAGATGGGCATCCTTCACCCTCTCCCTTATCCTGCGCCACCTTCTTTCAAGACGCTCTTTAAAAGACGAAACGCCCTTTTCGTCAAGGTCTTTAAACCTTCCCTGAAGCTCAAAATAGCGCTCAACGGGAATCCACGAGGGTTCATAGGTTACCCTGAAGACGCCGTTTTCCACCTCAAGAAGGGGAAAAACCCCCGCCTCAACCGCAAGCCTCGCCGCATTTACCGTCTGGCTCTCCTCCATCATCCAGCCTGTAGGGCAGGGAGTAAAGAGAAGAATAAACCTGAATCCGCTTTTTCTGAGGGCTTTTTTCACCTTTTTCATCAAATCGTCGGGATGGCTCACGGAAGCCGTTGCAATGTAGGGGATACCATGCTCTGCAAGGATAAAGACCACATCCTTTTTGTCTTCCCTCTTCAAATCGGGGGTCGTGGTGGTCCAGGCACCGTAAGGGGTTGACGAGCTTCTCTGCGCTCCCGTGTTCATGTAAGCCTCATTGTCGTAGCACACATAAATGATGTCTTCGTTCCTTTCAGCCGCCGCAGAAAGCGCCCCGAAACCTATGTCGTAGGTGGCTCCGTCCCCCGCCCACACCAAAACCGGGGAGTCCCCGTTTTTCCTCCTCAAAGCGGCTCTCATACCCGTTGCAAAACCGCATGCCAGAGCAAATGGGGTGTGGACATTGGGCACCCTGACACAGAGGTCCGGATGCCGCCCCATTATTATAGACCAGCACCCTGCAGGAACCACCACCCTCGTTTCCTCAGGAATTACGCGGGATACCATCTTCATGGCTAAAGCGGCTCCGCATCCGGCACAGGCTATATGTCCCGGCTCCATCAGTCCGCAGTCCGTCAAATCCATATAACCTTCTCCCGGGAGTCTCTGGCTCTACGATAAAGCTCCACAATACGCTCCGGACCCAAATCAAGCCCACCCAGAGAGCCCACCATGTTTTTGACCCGACAGACATCCCTTAAAGCGGCTTCCACCTCCTCCCCGAGAATACCGGAGCGGCCGTAAGAGACGGCTTTGTCAATAACATACACGGTATCAAGGGAGGATGCCGCATTTCTCAACAGCTCTTCAGGAAATGGTCTGAACAGCTTTATGTCTATCAGACCCACTCCCTCGTCCAGCAAAGCGTTTTTCATCATGTGGCTTACGGTGCCGGATAGAGCTCCCACGCACACGAAAGCCTCCTTAGCATTTTCAGGCAGAACCGCCTCAACAGGCGAATATCTCCTTCCCGTAAGCGAATACCAGCGGTCAAACTCCTCCATCCACACATCAAGAGCTTTTCTGTGGTCTTCAAAAAGCTCCTTCCTAATCCGGTAATACTTTTCTGCACCGGGTATGGGCCAGAGGGTAAAAGGGTCCTCTCCTTTAAGCGCAAGCTCAAACTCAAAAGGTGGGAGAAACTGAGAGACCACCTCATCATCCACCACTTCAAGCGGCTCAGCGGTGTGGGATATCAAGAATCCGTCAAGAGCCACCATAGCAGGGATAGAACACCTTTCAGCCACCTTATACGCCAAAATCAGAAAATCCAGAGCCTCCTGCGCAGAAGAGGCAAAAACCTGCATCCACCCCGTATCTCTCTGGGACAGGACATCCTGCATATCACACCACAGCGTCCACGGGGCACCAACCCCACGGGTGCAGACAGCTACAACGGCGGGAAGCCTGCCGCCGGCTATCCAGTGAAGAACCTCGTGCATAAAGAGAAGCCCCTGAGAAGCGGTGGCGGTAAAAGCCCTTATCCCCTCCACCAAAGCCCCCGCCACCGCCCCAATGGCGGTCATCTCCGATTCCACCCGTATGAACTCAGCGGAAAGCCTCCCTGAAGCCACACACCCGGCAAGCTTCTCTATAATGTGGGTCTGGGGCGTGATGGGGTAAACGGGTATCACCTCAGGTTTTACGAGCTCAACTGCACAGGCTACGGCTTCCGCTCCCGTTAGTATCCTTCTCTCCATAGCTTCGTTATACATTTTAAGAGAACAGCTTTTCAAGTAAAGCCATTTTTGATAGCTTTAAAGGCATGAAAACGGAAGCCCTGTTAAAAACTCTGAAACCTTATGTCTCCCACGAGTGGGTAAAGATAGCCGTTATCCTTCTGGCAAGCTCTATAGCCTATAAGCTTTCTAAATACCTGCTTCTCACCGCAGCCAGAAGGTTTGCCGAAAAGACAAGAAGCCGCATAGACGACCTCTTTTTAGAACACAAGGTTATACAGGCAGTTGCCCTTTACGTGCCGGTGGTTCTCCTGAGGATAGGGGCAAGGTTTCTGCCCAAAACGGGGATATGGATTGAAAAGCTTGCCTTCGTCGTTCTATCCCTTGCAGTGGCACTCACCATAGACAGGCTTATTTCAGTGGGGCTCACCCTTTACGAGGAACATCCCATATCAAGGCGCTGGCCCCTGAAGGGATACGCTCAGGTGGTCAAGCTGATAGTCTATATCGGTGCGGTTATAGTGGTGTTTTGTGTAATACTGGACAAGTCCCCCTGGGGTATCTTAAGCGGCCTTGGCGCCATGAGTGCCATACTGATGCTCGTCTTCAGGCATGTAATACTCTCTTTCGTTGCAAGCTTTCAGGTGATAACTCAGGACCTCATAAGGATAGGCGACTGGATAGA
The DNA here is from genome assembly GCA_013153205.1 of Deferribacteres bacterium. Taxonomy (GTDB): domain Bacteria; phylum Thermosulfidibacterota; class Thermosulfidibacteria; order Thermosulfidibacterales; family Thermosulfidibacteraceae; genus JAADEW01. The sequence goes on from JAADEW010000031.1 coordinate 3,196, forward strand.
GATGCCCAAATACAATGTTGACGGTGAGGTGACGGACATCACCCTCACAAACCTCATAGTGAGGAACTGGGACAAGACCCTGGTGGTGGTCCCCACATACAAGCTTCTGGAAGATTCCTACAAAAACTGGAGGGGAATGAAGGAAAGCGGTGCACGCCGCATCAAAAGAGCCATATACATAGACCAGCACTCGGTCAAAATCTGTGATAAAGAGATGCTGGAGAAGTTCAGAAAAATAGACCTGATAAAGGACTACATGGAGAGCAAGCTGAAAGAGATTGAGCAATACAACGAAGAGCACCAAATAGACACGGAAGCCTCCATCCTGAGCGGAAGAAGGCTCACAAACCTGGGAACCTTCAGAATCTACATTGAGGAATATTTGAAGCGGCATCCAAAGATAAGAAAGGACATGACCCTCATGGTAAGGCACCTTCAGCCCACGCCTCAGGGGCTTCCGCTGGAGGTCTATGCCTTCGTATCCGATACGAGGTGGGTCTATTACGAAAGGATACAGGCAGACATTTTTGACCACATACTTGCGGCAATTCCGGAGTTTGAGCTAAGGGTCTTCCAGTTCCCCTCCGGCTTTGACCTGAGAAAAGCCATAAAAGACGAGATAAAGCTAAACTGAGCCGGGCAGTCTCTCCCTCTCAATATCGGAGGAGCCGCACTTTCTGCATACCACCTCGTGCTCATACTGGTGGATGTCGTTGTGAATCACCTTAAAACTTCCCGATTCAATCCTGAACTCGTAGAAGTAAATGGTCAAATCCTCCCCACAATCACCGCTCACCCCGCCTTCCGGTATCTCGTAGCTCTCCTTTTCAACGAGAACCCCTTCCTCACCGCAGTTTTTGCAGGTTATCTTATACTTTATTACGGTTGCCGCTTCCATTTCCCTTCCCCCGGGATTAGTTTATACTTTACCAAACCTTACTTTGAACGCAAAAGTCAATAGGGAGGAAGCCATGTCTCCTGTAGATGTGCTTTTAAGGCTCATAGCCGCCTTTGTACTGGGCGGTGCCATAGGAATAGAGCGGGAGATAAGAAATCAGCCGGCAGGCTTCAGAACCCACGCAATCCTTGCCATAGGCTCCGCCCTCATCATGATTATCTCCTTTGAAGGCTCAAGGATATACGGACCCAAGATATCAGACCCCATGAGAATAGCGGCTCAGGTGGTAAGCGGAATCGGTTTTCTGGGAGCAGGCGCCATACTCAGAATTGGCGTCTCCATCAAAGGGCTGACCACGGCGGCAAGCCTGTGGACCACGGCGGCTATAGGACTTGCGTGTGGAGGCGGATTTTACGAAGCGGCGGCTATAACCACC
>JAADEW010000079.1 GCA_013153205.1 Deferribacteres bacterium
CCTTTGATTTGTTATTTTTATAGATTCAGTTTTAATTATAGGATTTTGAAATTTGGAGTCAATGAAATTTGATTTTAAATTTTTTAACGCTCTTTAACGTCTGAAACGCTCTATGTTGAGATTGTGCTCCCTGAGAGTTTTAGCGAAAGCATGGGTGCCATCACCTTTTGAAACGAAATAGAGATACTCCGTTTCTGCAGGATAGACAGCAGCCTTTATAGCATCAAGTCCGGGATTGCAGATAGGCGTGGGAGGGAGCCCCCTATACCTGTAAGTATTGTAAGGAGAATCTATCTCCAGGTCTTTTCTGGTAAGCCTCACATTTACATTTTTGTGGTATCTCAACTTCAACGCATAGATAACAGTAGGGTCCGCCTGAAGAGGCATTCCCCTTTTTAATCTGTTGTAAAAAACACCCGCTATTACGGGCATCTCTCTTTTGGTATATGTCTCCTTTTGAATAATTGAAGCAAGAATCAACGTTTCATAAGGAGATAGAATTCGAGACTTATTGAGCAGAGACTCTGCCTTCTGCTTGAAGTTTCGTGTAGCTAAAGATATGAATGTATCCGAAAATTTATATCTACTCAAATAATAAGTATCAGGAAAGAGATATCCCTCAAGCTTCAGAGTCAAAACTTTATCAAGAAACTTTTTGCTCTCCTCACGCAGGTTTATATTGCTGAACAACTCGGCTATCTCAAAAGAATCCATTCCCTCAAAAATCACCACCCTGATTAATGGCTCCTTATAGTGAATTATCTTATCCACAATGGTCAAAAAGTTATCATCCCTGGAAAGATTGATATAGCACGGACGCAAACTCTTATCCTTACCGCTGAAAATCAAATAAAGTTTCGCGGCAATGTAAAAGGTCTCGCTCCGCGGGTTAATCTTTTTTATAATGGAAGAGGCACTCTCCCCCTCTTTCACCACCAGAACTCCCTCTTTGAAGAGAGGAGCTTTCAATAAAACGACAAATCTGAATAGAGAAAAGGTGAAAACAAAAAGAAACACAACCAAGAGAAGACCAAAAAACAGACCTAACTTACTCCCTTTTCCTCCACATAACCTCAATGGGCACCTTTGAAAAACCCAAGCTTTTGCTCAACGCCTTTTCAAAATAGCGCTTGTAGTGCTCAGGAATCTCCTCCGGGTAATTTGAAAAGACCACAAACTGAGGTGGCTCCACATCCACCTGAGTTCCATAGTATATCTTTATATACCTCCCACCTACGCTGGGGGGATGATGGCGGGAGACTATCTCCTCAATAGCCCTGTTCACCAGTGAAGTCTTAACCCTCACCTTCCGCAACTTCTGAACTTCAAGAGCTTCTCTCACGAGCCTGTTTATGCCTTTTCCCGTTACAGCCGATGTGAATATGAAAGGGGCATCCTCCGGCAGAAAATAGAGCTCCAACCGGGCATCTTTCATCAACTCGTTCAAATCCCCCTCAAACAGGTCTATCTTGTTTATAGCAACGACAATGCCCTTTTTCTCTTTCATCACCAGACCGGCTATTTTCTTGTCCTGCTCGGTCACCCCCTCGGTTGCATTAAGAACCAAAATGGCAACATCGCTCCTTTTTATGCTGTTGGTAGTGCGGGATATGCTGTAAGCCTCCAGTTTAGAGCTCACGCGGCTTTTTCTTCTTAATCCTGCCGTATCTATCAAAACCACCTTTCCCTCAGGGGTCTCAAGCTCAACATCAACAGCGTCCTTCGTCGTTCCCGGTATCTCGCTCACCAGAGTCCTTTCATCGCCTATAATTCGGTTTATTATAGAGGACTTGCCCACATTGGGCCTTCCCACCACGGAGATTCTGCACACCTCATCCTGCTGCGGCTCCTCCAAAGCTTCGGGAAGAACCGAGAAGACCTTTTCTATAAGCTCACCAAGCCCCTGCCTCTGAGCCACAGAGATAAAGAAGACCGGCTCAATACCGAGCCTGTAAAACTCGTAAGCAACCGCCTCTATCCTCTCGTTATCAACCTTGTTAACCACAAGAAATACAGGCTTTTTCACATCCCTCAACATGTTAGCCACAAGCTCGTCAAGAGGGTGAATCCCTTCTTTGGCGTCAACCACAAAAAGTATGACATCCGCTTCATCAATAGCCCTTCTGACCTGTGACCTTATGCCGTCCTCTATAACTCCCTCTCTCTCTGTAACCCCTCCCGTGTCAATCAAAACCGCTCTTTTCCCGTTCAGCTCCACTTCCTCTTCTATCCGGTCAACGGTCACCCCCGGCTCAGGCGCAACGATAGCCTTTCTCTTCCTTATCCACGCATTAAAGAGCGAAGACTTGCCCACATTGGGCCTTCCCACTATGGCTATCTTAGGAAGCCGCTTCAACGACCTCCTCCTTCACCCTTTCCAGTATGCCGTTTATGAGCTTATAGGAGTTTGCCGTTGAAAACTTTCTGCTCAGCTTGATGGCTTCACTTATAGCTATTTCCGGCGGAACACCTTTGTAAAGCATTTCAAAGACGGCTATGCGCATAATTATCTTGTCCACGAGGTCAATCCTGTCATAGGGCCAGTGGCTGTATTTCTTCAGGATGGCGTCTATTTCGTCTTTAAGCTCAACTATCTCTTTAGCTCTCTCTTTAAGAGCTTTTATAAACCTGTGTTTCTTATTTTTTATAAAACCGTCAATGATAGACTCTATGTCCTCGTTCTCCTTGCGAAACTCCCACTGATACAGGGAAAGGAGCATCAATTCCCTGAAAACAGACCTGTATCCTTTCTTCTTACGAGGTTTCTTCATCATAGCAAGATTCTACATCTAAATGGAATTTAAAAGATTTGCCATCTCAATGGCGGACATAGCAGCGGCAAACCCCTTGTTGCCCGCCTTCGTTCCAGCCCTTTCAATAGCCTGCTCCAGAGTGTCCGCAGTTATTATGCCAAAAATCACGGGAGTTCCCGTCTCAAGAGCCACATTCGCTATACCTTTGCTCACCTCAGCACTTACATACTCAAAATGAGGGGTCTCACCCCTTATCACTGCTCCCAGACAGACCACAGCATCAACCTCGCCCTTCTCCGCTATCTTTTTCGCAACGAGAGGAATCTCAAAAGAGCCGGGAACCTTGTAAACACTTATATCTTCCTCGGAAACCTCGTGCCGCAGAAGGGCATCAACGGCCCCTTCCAGAAGCCTCTGGGTTATAAAATCGTTGAACCTGCTCACCACGAGAGCAAACTTTAAACCTTTACCGCTTAAACTGCCTTCAACAACCCTCATTTATCCACTCCCTTCTCTTCTTTAAGCTCAAGCATGTGTCCCAATTTCTCCTTTTTGCAGGCGAGATACTTTTCGTTATACGGATTGGGCGGCACCTCAATAGGCACCCTCTCAACTATCTCAAGTCCATAGCCTTTAAGCCCAACAATCTTTCTGGGGTTATTGGTGAGAAGCCTTATCTTTTTAACCCCAAGGTCAACGAGTATCTGAGCTCCCGTGCCGTAATCCCTCAAATCAGGAGGGAAGCCGAGCTTAAGATTGGCCTCCACCGTGTCGCATCCCAAATCCTGAAGATGGTAAGCCTTTATCTTGTTCTTCAAACCTATGCCTCTTCCTTCCTGCGAAAGATAGACGAGAACACCCTTGCCTTCTTTGGCTATCATCTCCATGGACCTGTGTAGCTGAAGCCCGCAGTCACACCTCAAAGAGTGGAAGACATCGCCTGTGAGGCACTGGGAATGCATCCTGACCAGCACCGGCTCATCTCCAGATATATCTCCCATCACGAGAGCCACATGGGTCTGCTCGTCTATGTCGCTTTCGTAAGCTATAAGCTTAAACTCCCCAAAGGGTGTGGGAAGCCTGCTTTCCGCTATTCTCTTCACATGGAATTCGTTTCTGAGGCGGTATTTTATCAAGTCGGCAATGGTGATGATTTTGAGGCCAAACTTTCTGGCAAACTCCATAAGCTGAGGAACCCTTGCCATGGTTCCGTCTTCGTTCATAATCTCGCATATAACAGCCGCAGGGTAAAGCCCGGCAAGCCTCGCAAGGTCAACGGAACCTTCCGTATGCCCTGCCCTTTTCAGAACGCCGCCCTTTCTCGCCCTTAAAGGGAAAACGTGTCCGGGTCTGACCAGGTCAGAGGGCTTCGTTTTAGGGTCAATAGCCACTTTTATGGTGTGCGCCCTGTCAGCGGCGGATATACCCGTGGTTATCCCTTCTCTGGCGTCAATGGAAACAGTGAAAGCGGTGCCGAAAGGCTCCCTGCTTTCAGGAGCCATGAGGGGAAGCTGAAGCTCCTCGCACCTCTCCGGGGTAAGGGCAAGACATATCAAGCCCCTGCCGTATTTTGCCATGAAGTTTATTATCTCAGGGGTTACCTTCTCCGCCGCACAGACAAGGTCACCCTCGTTTTCCCTGTCCTCGTCGTCAACCATTATAACCATCTTGCCGGCTTTTATATCCTCTATAGCCTCTTCTAT
>JAADEW010000015.1 GCA_013153205.1 Deferribacteres bacterium
GCCATAGTCTCTATAAATCCCGGAGCAGGTGGAACGGAAGCTCAGGACTGGGCTGAGATGCTTTTCAGGATGTATGTAAGGTGGGCGAAGGAGAAGGGCTTTGATGTTGAGGTTCTGGACTACCAGCCTGCGGAGGATGCGGGTATAAAGAGCGTTACCTTTCTGGTGAAGGGTCCTTACGCTTACGGCTATCTTAAAGGGGAAAGCGGCGTCCACCGGCTCGTTAGAATCTCTCCCTTTGATGCCAACAAGAGGAGGCACACCTCTTTCGCCTCGGTTTTTGTGTATCCCGAGATTGAAGAGGACATAGAAGTTGAGATAAAGCCGGATGAGCTTAAGATAGAGACCTTCAGGGCGTCAGGTCCCGGTGGACAGCATGTTAATGTTACCGATTCAGCCGTTAGAATCACCCACATCCCCACGGGCATCGTTGTTCAGTGTCAGAACGAGCGCTCCCAGCACAGAAACAGAGAAGTGGCCATGAAGATTTTGAGGGCGAGGCTTTACGAGCTCAAAAGGAAGGAGCTGGAAAAGGAAAAAGAGGAGCTTGAAAAGAGCAAAAAGGAGATTGCGTGGGGAAATCAGATACGCTCCTATGTCCTGCATCCTTTCAAGCTGGTCAAGGACTTGCGAACCGGCGTGGAAAAGAATAATGTTGCTGCCATGAATGTACTTGACGGAGACATAGATGATTTTATAGAAGCTTATCTGTTTGCGAGTAAAAATACGACTCACGCTCCGGACTCGCCGGGCGGTGCCCATTCGGGTTCCCGGGAGGATGAAGGAGCGGAGGAAAAAAACCAATAAGGAGGATGTGATGGCCATTGTTACCATGAAGCAGTTGCTTGAAGCCGGAGTCCATTTCGGACATCAGACGAGGCGCTGGAATCCCAAGATGAAGCCCTACATCTACACCGCAAGGAACGGAATCTATATTATTGACCTTCAGAAGACCCTTCAGCTGTTTGAGAAGGCTTATCAGTTCGTGAGGGACCAGGTTGCCGACGGTGCCAAGGTTCTTTTCGTGGGAACCAAGAAGCAGGCCAAAGAGGCCATAGAGGAAGAGGCTAAAAGATGCGGCATGTATTACGTGAACCACAGGTGGATAGGCGGAACCCTTACCAACTTCAAGGTCATAAGGAAGAGTATTGAGAAGTGGAAAGAGCTTGAGAGAATGAGGGACGAGGGCTTTCTGGACAACTACACGAAAAAGGAGAAGATGAGAATCCTGAGAAAGATAGAGAAGCTTGAGAGAAACTATAAAGGTATAAGGGACATGGAACAGCTTCCCGACATTATCTACATTGTTGACCCCAAGAAGGAGCACAACGCCGTGAGGGAAGCAAGAAAAATGGGTATCCCTATCGTTGCCATTGTGGATACCAATTGTGACCCTGACGAAATAGATGTGATAATTCCGGGAAACGACGACGCTATAAGGGCTATAAGGCTTATAACCTCAAAGATAGCGGATGCGGTGATAGAGGGACAGCACATATTCAGAGAGAAGTTCGGCGTTGCTGAGGAGGAGGTTCCCGAGGAGGCAGAGGTTTACACCATGGAGGAGGCTCTTGAGCAGATGCCCTTTGAGGAAGGGTATGAGGAGTATGAAGACTATTACGAAGACGAAGAATAAAGCGGAGGTGATTTTATGATAACTTCTCAGATGGTTAAGGAGCTGAGGGAGAAGACCGGTGCCGGTATTATGGATTGTAAGAAAGCCCTGCAGGAAGCAGGGGGGGATATGGAGAAAGCCATAGATATCCTCAAGAAAAAGGGTATAGCCAAGGCTGAAAAGAAGGCTTCAAGGGTGACGAAAGAGGGCATTATAGGCTCTTACATACACATGGGTGGAAAGATAGGCGTTCTCGTTGAGGTCAACTGCGAGACCGATTTTGTGGCGAGAACCGACGAGTTTCAGCAGCTCGTTAAGGATATTGCCATGCAGATTGCCGCTATGAATCCCAAGTATGTCTCTGTTGAGGATGTGCCTGAGGACGTCCTTGAGAGGGAGAAAGCCATTTACAGAGAGCAGGCGCTTGAGGCTGGAAAGCCTGAGCATGTGGTGGAAAAGATAGTTGAGGGCAAGCTCAAAAAGTTCTTTGAAGAGGTCTGTCTTCTGGAACAGCCCTTTATAAAAGACGATTCCAAAAAGGTTAAGGACCTCATAACGGAGGCTATTGCCAAGATAGGTGAAAACATCAAGGTTTCAAGGTTTGTGAGGTTCCAGGTCGGTGTTGAATAGGAATGGAAAAGGCAGAGCCTCAATATAAGAGGGTGTTGCTGAAGCTTTCAGGGGAAGTTTTGGCAGGGGACGAGGGCTATGGTATAGACAGCGGCGCTCTTGTTAAAATCTCCAGAGAGATAAAAGATGTCTGGGAGCTCGGCGTGGAGGTGGCTGTAGTTATCGGCGGGGGCAATATCTTCAGGGGAATATCCGGCACGGAGACGGGAATTGACAGAGCCACCGGAGATTACATGGGAATGCTTGCCACTCTTATAAACGCCCTTGCATTGCAGAGTGCCCTTGAAAAGCTTGAGGTCCCCACAAGGGTTATGACCCCTTTTGAAGTTAGACAGCTTGCAGAGCCCTACATAAGAAGAAAAGCGGTGAGGCATCTTGAAAAGGGCAGGGTGGTTATCTTTGCAGGGGGAACCGGAAATCCCTTCTTCACCACGGATACCGCCGCCGCTTTGAGGGCCGCCGAGATAGATGCGGATGTTATATTGAAGGCAACCAAGGTTGATGGGGTTTACGATAAAGACCCGGTTAAGTTCCCCGATGCCGTAAAGTTTGAGAAAATCGATTACATTGAGGTGCTGGAGAAGGGTCTGAAGGTGATGGACTCCACTTCCATTTCTCTGTGTATGGACAACGGAATTCCCATTATAGTCTTTTCAGTTCTGGAATCAGGTAATATAAAAAAAGTAGTGCTTGGTGAAAAGGTGGGGACCTTGGTGGGGGAGGTAAAGAGATGTTGAAGGATTTGTATGATGATTTGAAGCGCAGAATGAAAAAGTCGGTGGAGAAGTGTGAAAAAGAGCTTATGGGAGTGAGGACCGGCAGGGCTTCTACTGCTTTGCTTGAGGAGATAAAGGTTACCTACTACGGAGTTGCTACTCCTTTGAAGCAGATGGCAACATTGACTGTTCCTGAGCCGCGAACGGTGATGATACAGCCCTGGGATAAGAGTGTTTTGAAAGACATAGAGAAGGCTATATCAAGCTCTGATTTGGGGCTTAACCCTTCAAGTGACGGCAATGTGATAAGGGTGAACTTTCCGCCTTTGACGGAGGAGAGAAGAAGACAGCTTGTCAAGGTGATAAAAAAGATAGCTGAGGACTACAAGATTGCCATAAGGAACATAAGGAGAGAGGGGAACGAAGAGGTTAAGGAAATGGAAAAGGAGAAGATGATTTCCGAGGACGAAGCCAAGAGGGCATTGAAGGAGATACAGAAGATAACAGACGAGTTTATAAAGCAGATAGACGAGCTGGTTGAGAAGAAAGAAAAGGAGATTATGGAGTTTTAATCCAAACAGGAGGTGGAGCTATGGCTCACAAAATCACAGACGAGTGTGTGGCTTGCGGTGCTTGCAAGGATGTTTGCCCTGCTGATGCTATAATTGAGGGCGAAGAGAAGTATGAGATTGACCCTGAGAAGTGCACCGATTGTGGAGCCTGTGTAGAAGTATGTCCTTCTGATGCTATTTTAGGTCCAGAAGAGTAACTTTTGGTTTGACGGGAAAAGCCCCTCTGAGGGGTTTTTCCCGTTTTTATTAAAGGTGAAGTATATGATTGATTCGGGTGATTTGCCTGCTCATGTAGCTATTATAATGGATGGCAATGGGCGGTGGGCAAAGCAGCGAGGTATGCCCCGAATTGAAGGACACAGGGTTGGTATAGAGCGGGCAGAAGAGATAATAGCCGCATCCAGAGAGCTGGGTATAAAGTATCTTACCCTCTTTGCCTTTTCCACGGAAAACTGGAGCCGTCCTGAGGAGGAAGTTAGCTTCCTTATGAGTCTGCTTAGGGAATATCTTGAATTTAAGGAAAAAGAGCTTGTTTCTCAGGACATAAAATTTAATGTGATAGGCAGGATTTCTCTTCTTCCCAAGGATGTGGTTTCTGTAGTGGAGAGGGTGAAAAAGACCACTCATCGGTGTGGTTCCATGGTTCTTACCCTTGCCTTAAGTTACGGGGGAAGGGCGGAGATAGTTGATGCTACAAAAAAACTTGCTTTAAGGCTTTCTGCCGGCGATATCTCTGTGGATGATATTGATGAAGAGCTGTTTTCAAAATTTATTTACTCCCCTTGGATTCCAGACCCTGATTTGCTGATACGAACCGGGGGGGAGCTGAGAATCAGCAATTTTATGTTGTGGGAGCTTGCATATACGGAGCTTTACTTTACCGAAACGCTGTGGCC
>JAADEW010000033.1 GCA_013153205.1 Deferribacteres bacterium
GCTCCCACGGGCCTGCACAGCCACTTCAGCCTCGGAGGCGTTTCACTCATTTTGGCGCAAAGCCCCTGAACCAGAAACTCACCGTAATCCTTATCACTAAACCTCACCAGAGCCTTTCTCTCATACCAGTGCTCAAAATCCAGGGTCTCTTTGGGCCTTAAGACCTCGCCTGCCACGGTAACTCCCGAACCTTTGTAGTCAAGCCATATCTTAAGTATCTCATCTCTGGTGTAGTTTTTGGTAAACTTTTCAATCTCTCTGGTCATGGGAATGAAGTTCTGAGGATTGGTTCTGTCAGCAAGGGTGGGATATTTTTCAACCAAATCGGGCCTTCCTATAATCTCACACAGCGCCTTCCAGTTGGGGTCCGCATATCCGGCTATAAAAACCATGCCGTCCTTTGCCTGAAAGTAATTGTAGGCGTATGCCGCAGGCTCAAAGTTGGCAACCCTTCCAATCACGGTCTTCGTAAGGTGATAGTAGTGAAGGGCGTAGTTGTTGAGAGCCATCAAAGCCTCGGCGGGGCTTATGTCAATGTGCTGTCCCTCACCGGTTATCTCCCTGAAAAGCAGAGCGCTCATAACGGCAAAAGCCGCCATGGCTCCCCCCGCATAGTGCGCCATCCAGTTGCCCATTTTCGTCGGGACCCTGGTGTGCTCGGGAAACTCGTCATACTCTTCAGGTATGCCCACAGTCCACGCAAAACCGCTTCTTGCCTGGTCAACCGTATCGTAATCCAGAGCATCCGGGGTCTGCTTCTCCTCTGCAAGATAGCCCTTTTCCCCAAAGGTCTTTATGGAACAGAGTATCAACCGCCCGTTTAAGCTTTTAAGCTTGTCCCAGCCAAGGTCCAGCGCATCAAGCTTTCCCGTGGGAAAGGTTTCTATAACCACGTCCGCTTTGGACGCCATCTCCTCAAAAATCTCCCTTCCCCGCGAGTGCTCAAGGTTAAGGGTTATGTGGTATTTGTTTCGCCCCTCAACGAGGTAAGCAAGCCCCGTATCCTTAACCATCATACCGTAAGGGCTCATCTTCCTCGCTATGTCCCCTTCAGGCGGCTCCACCCTTATCACCTTCGCCCCCAGCTCCGAAAGCAGGGAAGAGGCAAAAAGGCCCGCAAAACTGCCGTAGCTCACATCAAGCACAAGCAAATCCGACAGAGCCTCAGGCTTCTCTCTGGCATTCTCAAGGTCCGTCATATTTCTGGCAAACTCCTCCCAGCTCATCTCAAGCCTCCGTCAATAAAAGAGTCCTTTTTTACCGTCCCACCCCGGCGGTGGAGCCGTGGCGGGAAACTTCTCATCCCACCTGCCTATCACTTTCTCCCGGTAAAGCTCACCTATCTCCTCCTGAGTGTAGCCCAGAAGCCTCGTCAGAACATGCTCGTTGTCAAATCCCACAGGCCTCATAGCCCACTTCACCTTACCGGGAGTCTTCTCAATGCTGGAAAGGGGGTTGGGATAGGTCAAATCGTCCCAGAGCGGGTCAATAAACTTCCAGACGGACTTTCTGGAGTTGTAGTGGGGGTCGTGGTAAATATCCTCTGAACTCATCACCTTAGAGGCGCTGAACCCATACTCTCTCGCCAGAGCCTCTATCTCAGACACGCTTTTTGCAGAAGCCCACTCCTCAATCCTCCGATAGACGAGCTCCGCATTCTCAAATCTCTTTTCGTATTCTGCAAAAGCTTTGAGCTCCCGGTCACCCATAGCATCACACAAAGCCTCAAACTCTTTTTTATCAAAAGCGGCAATGGCCACAAAGCCGTCTTTAGCCTTTGCTATAAGGGAGGGAACCACCGCCACATCCCTGTTTCCGGTTCTCTCCCGGTTCTCACCGGTAATGCCCATGTATATCCAGGTCCAGTCCATAGCCCTTATGAGCACCTCCGCCTGCGACAGGTCTATGAACTGCCCCTTTCCCGTCTTCTTTCTGTAGTAAAGGGCAACCAGAGTCAGGTAAGCCGCCACCGTCCCGGAGAGGAAGTCTCCTATCCACGCCTGAGACTTCAGGGGAATGGCGTCGGGAAATCCCGTTATCTCGGCAAGTCCGGTAATGCCCTGAGCGTAAGCGTCGTAGCTCGGCCTCTGGCTCAGCGAGCCCCAGTTGCCAAACCCCTGCATGCTCACATAGATAAGTCCCGGATTTATCTCCTTCAGCTGGTTGTATCCTATTCCCCACCTGTCAAAGGTGCCGGGCTTGAAATTTTCCATGAGAACATCGCTCACCGCCACGAGCTCTTCAACAATCTTTTTTCCCTTTGGATGCCTTATATCAACGGCTATGTGGTATTTGTTGGCATTGGCACACATCATACCGGGAGAAAGGCCTCTGGGAAAGGAACCTCCGGGGGAGACCCCTCTTATAAGCAAATCACCGCTTCCCGGAAACTCAAAGTGAATCACCTCAGCCCCCATAAGCCCTAAAAGGGTTGCCGCCCAGGGACCGTAAATAATCCTGGTGATGCTCAGAACCCTCACACCCCTCAAAGCATCGTTCTTTCTCGCTATCTCAAAAAGCTTCATATCCACCATGGTCCATCTCCATACAGAGTTTTAATTTTAAACATTATACGATTTTCTTATTGAGGTCAAATCAGGAAAAATCTTTGACAAAAACAGTTAACAGGAATTTATTTTATTACAGAAACATACTGCAGGAGGCGAAAAATGCCCATGAGAAGATGGCTGAGGGAGAGGGAAAAATGGAAAACAGGTTGGAAAATGAGGTGGGCTTTTGGAGGACCGGAGAAGTCCCCTGATTACTTCGGTGGATTTGAGCCTTCACCCGATTACTTTGGGTGGACAGAGCCGGGCTACACCTACTTTGGAGGTTCACAACCCTACATAACCTATTTCGGAGGTCCAGACCACATGGCGCCCCCCTTCGGGGCAAGACCGGCATTTCCTCCCGTGGACATGTATGAAGAAGGCGACGAAATCGTGATAATAGCCGATGTTCCCGGGTTCTCCAAAGAAGACCTGAAGATTCAGGTGAAGGAAGACGCCGTGGTGATTTCAGGAGAAAGAAGGGAAAAGCTCACGGACAGGGTAAAAGAGGACAATATCATAAAATTTGAGCGCTATGTGGACAAGTTTTCAAGAAGGCTTGAGCTTCCCGTGCCGGTTGACCCGGATACGGCAAAAGCCCGGTTTGAATCAGGCATGCTGAAGATAACCATAAAAAAGCAGGAGGGAGAAAAGGCAAAGGAGATACCCATAGAATAAGGCTACTTTCTATAACAGACGTCGGAAAACTTAAGGCTCAGCCCAAAGTGTGGGTCAACCTCAAGCCTGCCGCATGCCTTTATACGCACGTGGGGCTTTATTTTGCGGCCGTTTATCTGCTCCAGAAATGCAAACTGTCCCTCGTCCAGAGGCAGAGTCACATAGGTGAGCTTAACCACAAACAGCCCGCCCTCTTTTGAGACAGACTTAACCTTATCATCTATAATAATTACCTTCCCTAAAGACCCATTTATAAGTTTAACATTGCTTCCGTCTATCACCGGATACTCCGGCTTGAGCAGTTCAAGAAGGGGCATGTAATCTCCCTTATTAACTCCGAGATGTCTGGCTCCCAGCTTCAACAAAATTAAAGTGAATATAAAAGAGGCAACGAGAAAGGATATCACCGCAATCCTTAGCTTTTTTATGTCCCTATCCTCACCCATTTCCCGCCTTTCTACAGAAGATTCAGGTGCGTCGCCAGAATCGCAACCAGAACGGATACAAAACCAGCAGACACACATATGCTTAAAACCAGAGCAGAAAGCGTATCCCTGCCGTCGTGAACCCCTTTCAGAGAAGATGTAGCCGCCTGCTTTATCAAAACCGACATAATAAAAGCCACCACAAACACCACAAACAGCGGCACAGGGTTGACATGCAAAACGGCTTTTATCCCTTCCCCCCACAGTGGATGGGAGAACCCCACCAACACTCCCAAACAAAGAAATAAAAACTCCATGTCCAGCTCTCCGAAAACTATGCCTATGAATGGAAGAAGGGTCATCAAAACAGAAAGATAATAGCCCACAACCCCCATAACAAAAGCGGAAAGCCACACCTTGAAATCGGCTCCTAAAAACCACTTCACAAAAAGAGAGACCCACGCCGAAACAAGCAGGGGATACAGCACAACATTGGAAAGCACTATCGCCGATTTACTGTTCTTCCGGGAAAAGAGAAATACCAGCTTCAAATAGAGAAAGTGAAGAACCAGCACAGAGACAGGAAAAGCCACATAAAAAACCATTTCTCTCACACTGAATTCCATAAGGGGATTTTATTAAAGAATATTAATAAATCAAGCGCCGGGCAGAACCCGACGCTTTAAAGCAGATTAAGACTTGGGAGCGCCTATGGGCAGTATCTCCCTTCCAAAGGCAGG